>URHH01000024.1 GCA_900547615.1 uncultured Blautia sp.
TACTCATTTTCCGCCAACCAAAAGCCGGGGGGCGGCGGGAACCCCTGCCATAAAGCCGAATGCCTGTCCCGGTTCTGCGTGGAAAGCTTTGGAGAGAGCCGGGCCAGCGCTTGCAGAAAAAGCAAATTCCAAATGACCGGACTGGCTGATATACAGTTCTCCGGCATATTTATTTGTGAGGGAAAGCGACAATTCAATGGCGTGACGCACATCAGAAATATCATTTCCACCCAGGACGATATAATTTCCGTGACCGCCCCAGCCTTTTGTATCTCTTGGAAGTTCAATAGAGAGAACCTCTGTGTTCGTGGCTTTTACAGCATCGTCAACTGCGGTAATCTGTCCTGCAGCGCCTGTTCTTGAACTTAAAAGTCCGAGACAGCGGTATTTTGTTCCTATATTCATTTCTTTCAGCAGGGTATCGTCGATACCGGAAATTACGAGCCCGATGGTATCAAGGACAGCGGTCCCTACAAATTCTGTCCGTGTGCAGTGTGTGCTTATGCTGTGAACGTCCATGTGTATTTCTCCTGTTATCTTTATATTATGCGGCACTTTCTGAAGCGTCGGCTGTTTCTTCCGGAGTAGTTTCTGCGGAAGTGCCGGGATCCTCCAAAGCGCCGGCTGTTCCTGCAGAAGTCATATCAATTTCCTGATAATCTGCCAGATCATCAGGAAGCTCTACAGTGACTTCTTTTCCCGGATTTACATATGTGTAATCCATATCCATGTTAATTTTCATTTCTGTTCCCATAATATCCATAGTAAGAGGAACAGTCATTGTACTTGTCTCGAAATATCCGTCTTTATTTACTGAAGCGGTTCCCTTTACGTCGCCAATATCAATGGAAGCGTCTGTTCCCTGTACAAGTCCCTGAAAGGAAGACATTGCTGTGTCAACGAGGCTGCTCATTTTTTCTCCGTCGATGGTGAAGGTGAGAACCTGATCTTCCAGAGAGATTTCCTTGAAATCTTCTTTTTTCATATCTGTCTGAAGACCTGTAGAAGCAAGCTCTTTCTGTGCCTGTTCCAGATCCATGAGGTACTTCATCTTTGTTCCCATGCTGTCTGCATAATAATAGCCGTCCGTATAGTAGACGTTCATATCCATTTCCTGCCCCTGTGCGCCTACTTTCATGGCCATGTTGATTTTCATATCATCTGTATTCATGCCGCTCATTTTGGCGGTGGAGGAAGTGGTCATATCCATAGATTCTCCTGCAAGTTCAAGAGTCATATCAATATCATAAGTCATTTCCATAGAAGAAAGCTCCGCCGTCTTTTTGGCAGCATCTGAGTAGACTGTAAACGGATCCTTTTTGCCGCAGCCTGTCATAGTGATCACGCCGGCACATGCCAGGAGCGCAAGAGTCATGTTAAAATATTTTTTCTTCATATACGTATACCTCCTTGATTATGAGATAAGATTGGAATAAAAGATGCCTGAATGTTATATGTGCATCTGAGTAGTTACAGTGTATCATATAAGTCGAAATTTTAAAAGCAAAAACTGTAAAATTCAGAAAATAAGAAACGGAGAAAAAGACGATTGTAAACTAAAATTATAAAATAAGTTGACAATTAAACGGGCGTATGGTATTTTTATCGAAGCGGGAAAGTTTGCGCACAGATAAATCACATGACAGGAGGAGAAAAAATGCAGACAGAAGCGGCAGTGAGAGGAAAAACATATGATATGGTATACATTGGGATTTTTACGGTATTGATTGCAGTATGTTCCTGGATCTCCATACCGGCAGCCGTGCCATTTACCCTGCAGACTTTTGGCGTATTTATGGCGGTAGAGGTTCTGGGAGGAAAAAGAGGAACGATGGCAGTTCTTGTATATATTCTTATGGGAGCAGTGGGACTTCCGGTATTTGCAGGATTTCAGGGAGGCATCGGCATTATTTTTAATACAACGGGAGGATATATTGTGGGATTTCTCTGTTCTGCCCTGATCATGTGGGCGGCAGAGTCTTTATTTGGGAAAAAACCTGCAGTCCGTATTCTTTCTATGACTGCAGGGCTGCTCGCCTGCTATGCGCTTGGAACCGTATGGTTTATGGTGATTTACGGAAGAACAACAGGAGCAGTGGGACTTATGACAGTCCTGGGCTGGTGCGTCATTCCGTTTATCATACCGGATCTTGTAAAAATAGGGCTTGCGTATGTGATCTCCGGTAAACTCCGCAAAGTGATGGCGGGAATGGGTATGCGCTGAAGCTGAAAAAGCGCGGCATGTTGTTATGCCTGATAACAATAATTGCGAAAACGGGATATTCAGAAATACAGAATGAGAAAATGATATGTTATAATAAAATTACAAAAAAGGAGGCGATTTAATAGCAGAAAGGGGGTTTTTGCTATGACAAAAAGGCAGAGGATATTAACAGGGATACTGGCGGGAATCGTGCTTGGAACCGGATTGTCCGGAAACGCAGTTGTTTCTGCTTCTGTCACAGATGGGAAGGTTCTTGTGGAAAATATGAACCGTTCGCCGGATTATTATATTCTTCCGGAATCTCAGACAAGAGAACTTGCGGATTGGGAAGTGAAAAACATAGACGCGGCAGGACGGCAGATGGCGATCAATGAAATTTATGCCCGGCATGGAAGGAAATTTGTTCTTCCCGAGGTGCAGACATATTTTGATGAAAAGAACTGGTATAAAGGTACGGTAGAAGCTTCCGATTTTGATGAAAGCGTTTTTAATGAGTACGAAGAGAAAAATATTGCCACACTTCAGAAAAGTTTTGGCTCAGGATATTTTCTTGACGGAAGCGACAGCCGCTATTTAACAGATGAAGAGATAAAAAATCTGACAGACGATGAGCTCCAGCTTGGGATCAACGAGATTTATGCCCGGCATGGAAGAAAATTTTCCTCTGAAAAATATAGAAATTATTTTTCGGAAAAAACATGGTACAACGGAACGATTGAACCGGATCATTTTGATGAAAAAGTATTAAACGGATACGAACAGGAAAATATCCGTAAACTTACAGAGGCGATGAAGTGAGAAAGGGAAGATTACGAAAGAGAGAGGGCAGTGAGAAATACTGTCCTCTTTTGTAATTTTTTTCCCGTTTGGGATATGTTTGTGATAGAATGTTCTGGTATGGAAATTTTAGAAAAGGAACCAATATGTATGGAAAAATTATATATAGTAATTCCTGCTTATAATGAGGAAACAAATATTGAAAGGACAGTAAAGGAGTGGTATGCCGTAATCCGGAGGCATTCAGGAGAAGGAGAGTCCCGGCTTGTAGTGGTAAATGACGGAAGCACGGACAGTACATGGGAAATCCTGTGTAAGATGAAAAAAGAAATGCCTCTTCTTCAACCGCTGAAAAAGGCAAATGGCGGACACGGAAGCTCCGTTCTCTATGGGTACAGCCATGCAGTACAGCATGGCGCGGACTATGTATTCCAGACAGATGCGGACGGTCAGACAGATCCGGAAGAATTTGAAGCCTTCTGGGATTTAAAGGAACAATACGATGCCATTATTGGAAGCCGCTCTGTCCGGGGAGACGGTAAATCCAGAAAGTTTGTGGAAAATGTAGTGTGCCTTCTTCTTCGCATGATATTCGGAATCCGGGTAAAAGATGCAAATGCGCCTTTCCGTCTTATGAAAGCGGAGCTTCTGGAAAAGTACATAAAGAGACTTCCGGAAGATTACAATATTCCCAATATTATGCTGACGACATATTTTGTGTATTATCAGGAAAAGGTGTGCTTCCGGGAAATTTCTTTTAAACCGCGTCAGGGCGGAATAAATTCCCTTAATCTCAAAAAGATTGTAAAAATTGGGTGGAAGGCGCTGGGGGATTTCAGAAAATTGAAAAAAGAGATGTGAAATCGTACAGAAAATAAGAAAATCAGGCAGTTGCATTTGCTGAACAAAGTAAGGTGGGCATCCTTGGTGAGTTCAAAAAGAAACTGCCTGTTTTTGGAATAAATCGCAATAAAAAAACCTTGAAAACATCTGTTTTCAAGGTTTTTTAATCAGTCGAAGCGACGGGATTCGAACCCACGACCTCTGCGTCCCGAACGCAGCGCTCTACCAAACTGAGCCACGCTTCGTCAACTGCAAGAGCTATTATATCTGGTTTTTATGTAGTTGTCAAGCAAAAAAATAAAAAAAATTAAAAAATTTGGTTCCGGCAGTTGGGAAATGAAAAAGACAGGGCATGAAAGGAAAGGGGAGTCATATATTTTAAAGACAGAAGAATCAACGGAGGGTATATTTTGGGAGAATACAGGCGTTTTGTTGCTTATGTATATGAATACAGAAAAGGAAAGAAAGAGGAGAACTGCGGATTTGTAAAAGTAGAGTCATGGGGAGAACGGTGTACGATGGAACTGCATCTGCAGTGTCCGGGAATTTTGGCAGGTACAGAATGTAAAAGTTATGCCTTTGTAAGAGCGGAGAAGAAAATGAGAGGGATTCTCCTTGACTCCTGCAAAACAGAGGCGAACGGAGTCAGACATATTATGGAAACTTCATCCCGGGACATAGGAGGACAGAGGGTGGCGCTGGAAGAGCTTGGGGGAATGGTGTTTCTGACAGAGCTTGGGGCATTCTTCGGGACAGAATGGGACGATATAGAAATTATACCGGATCTGTTTGAAGAATTTTCAGAAGAAGACAGCCCGGAGGAAGAACAGGAGGAGCCGCCCACAGAAGAGGAGAACGTGACCGCAACAGAAGTGCAGCAGGAACGCCATATGCCCGGAGAACCGTATACCCCTTTTGAAGACGGAGATTTTTTTAACTGCAGAAAAATAAAACCGGGCGACCTCCCCTGTTTTTCCGGAAAAAACTGCCCCTTACGGCAAAACCGGTTTCTTTTGTACGGATATTATAATTTTGGACATCTTCTTCTCTGTACAAAAGAAAACGGGCAGCAGATTCTCGGTGTGCCGGGTATATACGACCAGCAGGAACGATTTATGGCAAATATGTTCGGATTTCCTTTTTTCCGAAAAAGCCGGGAAATTCAGGTTCCGGGCAGGCAGGGAGGCTACTGGTACCGGTTAATCAATTCCCCGGACTTCCACCAGGGGGATGAATTCCAGAAGAATGGAACGAAAGTGCAATAATTCTTCCCGGGAATAACTGCTAAATCCAGGCTGAAGGACTTCCTCCGAGTCGCGGTAAGCCTGGAGATAGTAGGCTTTTGCACCTTTAAGCCACATTCCGATTTCGCGGAAATCACTTTCTTTATGAAGCTCTTTTACAACAGTCGTTCGAAATTCGTAATCAAGATTTCCGCTCATCAGAAAATCCACAGATTCATATATGGCGTTTAAATCCGGGTGAGGAATGCCGGTAAGAACGGAATATCGCCCGGGACTTGTTTTAATATCCATTGCGATCATATCGATCAGTCCGTCTTTTGCAAGGGATTTCAGCGTGTCGGGACGGGAGCCGTTTGTATCGAGCTTTACGGAATATCCAAGATTTTTTATATCCTGAAGAAGAGAGCCAAGGGAAGAGGAGAGGGTAGGCTCGCCTCCGGAGACGCACACGCCGTCGAGAATCCCATGGCGTTTTTTCAGGAAAGAGAGAATTTCTTCTCTGGAATATTCCGGCTGGTCTTCCGGGCTTACCACAAGTCCGCCGTTCTGGCAGAAGGGACAGCGGAAATTGCAGCCGCCTGAAAATATAGTACAGGCAACACGTCCGGGATAATCTAATAAAGTTGTTTTGTTAAAACCACAGATTTTCATACATAAAACCTCCTCGGGTTCTGAAATTAATCCGTTGTATTACGGCGGATAAGAACTGGTGTGATCTGTTTATGGACAGGCGCTTTTAAAGGGTTCGGTTTTCTTTTTTTCATTTCGTTCATCTGAAGGACAAGAAGCTCCATTGCAGTTCTGGCGATTTTGTCAATCTGCTGTCCCACTGTAGTAATGGGGAGAATTGCCTCGTTTGCAATAGGAGAATTGTCAAATCCTACAATCTGATAATCTTCGGGAAGCTTTCCGTATTTCTGAAAAACAAGGTTCAGGAAAATATTGGCGTAAGTGTCATTGGCAAGAAAAACACCTTTTTTCTTGCCGGGATAAGAAGCTTCGATTTCTTCAAATACTTCTTTGATTGCCTCAAAAGTTGTCTCATATGTATTTCCCAGATCACGCAGGACAAGTTTATATGGAATATTCTGCTCCCGGCAGGTGTCCTCGAAACCTCGAATACGCTGGAAAGCGGGTACTTTTTCCGGGACAGGCACATTGATGTGGATCAGAACATCACAGTCGTTGTGAATGAGAAGAGAGGCTGCCTGTACGGCTCCCATGTAGTTGTCAGTATCTACGCTGCATATATGCTCGGCTTCTCTCTCAATCGCAACAATGGGAATATGATAAGAGGCGAGCTCTTCTGAGGGAAAAGTGTGGCTTAATACGATCAGCCCTTCGATTTTATATGCCATCAGCTCGTCCAGATACTGCTGTTCCAGTTCTTTTTTGTCACTGCTTACAAAAACAAGAAATTTATAATGGTAATCCGAGTAGCTGGATAAAATCTGATTTAGCATCTCCGAGTAGTAGTGAAGGTAAAGATTGGGGATAATGATTCCCACAAATTCACTTTTTCCATTTGCGAGAACTTTTGCAAGCTTGTTTTCCTGATACCCCAGTTCCTCCAGAGCGCTGGCGATCTTCTCCTGATTTTCAAGAGTGAGAGAGTCGGGATTATTAAAATATCTGGAGATCGTTGTCTTGGAAAAATTGGTGTATTTTGCAATATCTGCAAACGTAACTTTTTTTGCAGTCATAATAGAAGTACCCCTGCTTTCTGTAAATTTATTAAAAATAAGTATAACAAGAATAAAAGCAAAAAGCAACGATGAAATAACTGGTTACGGAACCGGTTATTTTATGCCGCAGGCGAAGAATCTCGCAAGCGAGATTCTTTTGTAAAGTTTGTCGAAATCTATTGACAGACCGGCTTTCCGGGTGTAATATCAAAGTAAAGTAACCGGTTACTTTACCGGTTATACAGTCATTGGAACGTTCTTGAAAAAACAAAAGGAAACGGAGGAAAGAGAAATGAGAACACCTGCAAAGGGAAAAACCGCAGTCAGGCAGACAGCGGCAAAGAAACTGGGGTACATCAGAAAAAACTGGCAGCTATACATATTCTTTTTAATGCCAGCCCTTCTTCTGACAGTGATTTTTAAGTATCTTCCTATGGGAGGCGTACTGATCGCATTTGAGGATTACAATGTGATCGACGGAATATTTGGAAGCGAATGGGTAGGTCTTGAATATTTCAGGAGATTTTTATCTTCGCCGGACTTTATGAATTATCTTATGAATACCCTGAAACTCAGTCTGTTTGGTCTGCTTTGGGGATTCCCGGTTCCGATCATACTGGCGCTTCTGTTAAACCGTATCCGTCTGACAGGAATCCGGAAAAAAATCCAGCTTTTAATTTACGCGCCGAATTTTATTTCTGTTATTGTCCTCTGCGGTATGGTGCGTATGTTCCTGTCGCCTGTGGGACCGATCAATCAGGCTCTTGGAATTGATACCAACTGGATGACGATGCCGGAATCTTTCCGGACGATTTACATTGCAAGCGGCATCTGGCAGAGCGCAGGCTGGGCGTCCATTATGTATACGGCAGCTCTTTCCAACGCAAGCAAAGATCTTGAGGAGGCAGCCATTGTGGACGGCGCAAATATTTTCCAGCAGATCCGCTATGTGGAGCTTCCTGCAATTAAAAACATTATTGTGATCCAGTTTATTTTACAGGCTGGAAATATTATGAGCATCGGATTTGAAAAGGCATATGCCCTTCAGACAGATATGAACCTTCCGGCATCTGAGATTTTATCAACTTATGTATACAAGATTGGTCTTCTGAACGGAGACTATGGCTATTCGACTGCAGTAGGTCTTTTTAACTCTGTGATCAATGTGATTCTTCTGATCGCAGTCAACTGGGTAGTGAAAAAGTTAAACGAAGGCGAAGGATTATAGGAGGTTGTACAGTATGGAAACAAGAAGAAAAATGAAGCTTGGGGCGGCTGATAAAGCGATACTGGGAACAGGCTACGTCCTTCTCGGCCTTTTTGTACTGGCAGTTCTCGTTCCCCTTGTATATGTTGTGGCAGCTTCCTTTATGGATCCAAACGTATTAAACAGCAGAGGGATCAGCCTGAATGTAAAGGACTGGACGCTGGACGCATACAGAAGAGTTCTGGAAAACGGCATGATTTGGAGAGGATTTTTAAATTCCTTCTTTTATTCAGGCGCATTTACGGTGATTTCTGTTTTTGTCACTCTGCTTGCCGCATACCCCATGTCAAAAAAGGAATTTGTGGGAAGAAAGTTTTTTAATGCCATCTTTATTATCACCATGTTTTTCGGCGGCGGCCTGATGCCGACCTTTATTTTGATCAATCAGCTTCACATGGTAAATACAATCTGGGCAATTTTAATCCCGGGTGCGTTTAATGTGTGGAACATGATTCTGGCAAGAACGTATTACCAGTCCATTCCAAAGGAACTGCGGGAAGCGTCCGCCATTGACGGTGCAAACGAAATCCAGCATTTTTTCCAGATTATGATGCCTGTGTGCAAACCGATCATTGCAGTTCTGGCGCTTTACTCTTTTGTGGGAATGTGGAACAGCTATTTTGACGCGATGATCTACTTAAATGACGCGGACCTGCAGCCTCTTCAGCTTGTGCTTCGCTCCATTCTGGTGCAGAATACACCGCAGCCGGGAATGATCGCAGATATTCAGAGTACGGCAGAGATGGCGAAAGTGGCAGAGCTTTTGAAATATGCAACGATCGTAGTATCCAGTCTTCCCCTTCTGGTTATGTATCCGTTTTTCCAGAAGTATTTTGACAAGGGAATTATGGTCGGCTCTGTAAAAGGCTGAGAATGAGGAGGAAAATATCATGAAAAGAAATATGAAAGTGTTCGTTGCAGTGGGGCTTTCTGTGGCTCTCATGCTTTCTATGACAGGTTGTGGGAAAAAGGAGAGGCTGAAAGCAAATATCAATCCGGATACGCCTGTGGAAGAAGTGACGTTTCCCCTTGAGGAAAAAGCGGAGCTGTCCTTTATCACAAATGCGCCTGCAACTTCCACACAGGATCCCAATGAGAGAGAAATCTTTAAAAGACTGGAAGAACAGACAAATGTACATATTGACTGGACCTGTTTTGTTGCAGACCAGTTTGCAGATAAGAAAAATCTTGCCCTCGCACAGTTTGGAAATCTTCCGGACGGGCTGTTTAATGCGGGAATGAATGATTATGATCTGCTTCGCTATGCAAAACAGGGTATTATTATCCCGCTGGAAAATCTGATCGACAAATATAT
The DNA here is from genome assembly GCA_900547615.1 of uncultured Blautia sp. Taxonomy (GTDB): domain Bacteria; phylum Bacillota; class Clostridia; order Lachnospirales; family Lachnospiraceae; genus Blautia_A. The sequence continues at coordinate 9,356 of URHH01000024.1, forward strand.
GCCGAATCTTCAGGCTGTATTTGAGCAGTATCCAGAATACAGGACTATGTGTACAGCTCCGGACGGACATATTTATTCTTTCCCCTGGATCGAGCAGCTTGGAGAAGGAAAAGAAGCGATCCAGGCAATCGGAAATATTCCGTATATTAATAAAAAGTGGCTTGATTTTCTCGGACTTGAGGTTCCGAAAACAACGGCGGAGCTTGAGAAGGTTCTGATCGCTTTTCGCGATCATGCGGACGAACTGGAAAAAGAGTTTCAGATTGAGGGAGATGTGATTCCCATGTCCTTTATCATCAACAACGGAGACCAGGACCCTGCTATCCTGATCAATGGATTCGGTGAGGGGTACGGAGATACAGGCGACCATTTCGCAGTGACAGATGAGGGAGAAGTGATTTACACCTCTGTGCAGGAAGGATATAAAGAGGGGATCAAATGGCTTCACAGTCTTGTGGAGCAGAATCTTGTAGACCCGGAAGCGTTTACCCAGGAGTGGAGTACTTATGTGGCGAAGGGAAAAAGTCACAGATATGGTCTCTGTTTTACATGGGATATTTCCAATATTGATAATTATGAGGATTATGTGATGCTTCCTGCTCTTGCAGGACCGGAGGGACTTGTAAATATTACACGTCAGAATAACAGTGAAACAAGCGGTTTTGACAGAGGACGATGTGTACTTACTACGAGCTGTGAAAATACAGCCCTTGCGGCAGCCTGGATCGACCAGATGTATGCGCCTCTTCAGTCGCCGCAGAATAACTGGGGAACTTACGGAGAAGAAGATTCCTTCAATATTTTTGAGATGGGAGAAAATGAAAAAGGTGAACCCATGCTTTTCCATATGGATCTGGGCGATCAGTCTCCTGTGGAGGTGCGTGAGGCACAGTCTGTTAATGGACCGCTTGCTATCCTGAATGAATATTATGGTGTGTATGTGACGCAGCCCACAGATGCAAAGTGGCGTCTTGACAATATGCACGAGACATACCTGGAAGATATGAACAGCAAGTACGTATATCCAAATGTGTTTATGAGTATTGAAGATACAAATAAAGTATCTCAGTATGATACAGATATTAAAAAGTATGCAGAGCAGAAAAAGGCAGACTGGATTTTAAATGGCGGTATTGACGAGGAGTGGGACAGATACCTTGAAAAAATGGAGCAGTACGGTCTTTCTGATTATCTGAAGATTAAGCAGAAATATTTTGACAAGTATCAGGAATCCTTACAAGAAGAACAGAAAGCAGAATAAAAGGAGAAGATTATGAGTGCAGAACTTACGAAAGCTCACAAATACGAAGAAGAAGAAAAACAGAAGATTCCGGCAGAGGAAAAACCGGTCTTTCATGTAACTCCTCCCATTGGCTGGATGAACGACCCCAACGGATTTTCCTTCTATAATGGAGAAATCCACCTGTTTTATCAGTACCACCCCTATACAAGAGACTGGGGTCCCATGCACTGGGGACACTGCGTATCGAAGGATATGGTTTTCTGGGAGACGCTTCCGGCAGCAATGGCGCCGGACGAGAAATTCGACCATCTTGGCTGCTTTTCAGGAAGCGCAATGGAAGCAGACGGGAAACATATTCTGATGTACACAGGTGTAAGTCAGGAAACTCTTCCTGACGGAAGTATGCAGGACAGACAGAATCAGTGTCTTGCATACGGCAATGGAAGAGAATATGAAAAATTTGCCCAAAACCCGGTTGTCACAGGAGAGATGATGCCGGAGGGATGCAGCCGGATTGATTTTCGCGATCCCAAGATATGGAAAGAGGATGGAAAGTATTATCTGATCGTAGGAAATAAAAACGAGGAGCAGAAAGGACAGGTTGTACTTTTTTCAGGGGAAACTCCGGAATCCTGGAAATTTGAGACAGTGCTTGCAGAAAACAGCACAGGAGAAGTGGGAACCATGTGGGAGTGCCCGGACTTTTTCGGACTGGACGGAAAACACTTTTTAATCTGTTCCCCACAGGATATGAAGGCACAGAAATATGAATTCCATAACGGAAATAATGCTGTATTTTTTGCAGGGGAGTATGACAGGGAAACGCATACTTTTGTGAAAGAAGCCCCGAAATCTCTTGATTACGGCCTTGATTTTTATGCGCCGCAGACAACGGAGCTTCCGGACGGAAGAAGGATTCTGATCGCCTGGCTGAAATCCTGGGATGCCTGTGTGATGCCTTTGGGACAGAAGTGGCAGGGAATGATGACTATTCCCAGAGAACTGAGATACGTGAACGGAAGGCTGTACCAGAATCCGGTTGAGGAGCTGAAAAATTACAGGAAGAGTCCATGTATCATAAACAGCCGGGAAATTTCCGGAGAGATGGAGATTGACGGCATTCGCGGGCGCGTGCTTGATATGACAGTGGAGATCTGCGGAGACGGGTTTGATGAATTTTCCATAGAACTTGCACATAATGAGGAATATACTACAAGCTATACGTATCACAGAAAAAAACAGTTGATGACAATAGACAGAACGTACTGCGGCGTGATAAGAGACGTCGTATGTCAGAGGACATGGAAGCTTCCGGAAAATGACAAAGCAGAAGAAAAGAATCTGAAGCTTCGTTTTATCATGGACAGACAGTCTGTGGAACTGTTTGTAAACGACGGAGCCCAGGCAGTGACGACTGCGATCTGTACGCCGCCGGAGGCAGACGGCATTGTATTTTCCTGTGATGGAAAAGCAAAAATCAATATAGAAAAATATGAGATTGCCCTTTAATTGACAGAAGAGCAGGAAATTCGTATAATTTCAGAAGAACTACTTTGGGGAGGAAGTTATGAGACAGAGAAATCTGACAGAAGGAAACATTACGAAGAACCTGCTCTTTTTTGCGTTTCCTATGATGGCGGGAAACCTTCTGCAGCAGTGCTATAATATTGCAGACACTCTGATCGTAAGCCGTTTCCTGGGAGCGAACGCCCTTGCAGCAGTGGGATCGTCCTATACGCTTATGACGTTTCTTACCTCCATTCTGCTTGGTATGTGTATGGGAAGCGGCGCCGCCTTTTCCATCTGGTACGGACAGAAGGACAGGAAACGGCTGAAGGAGGGAATGGTACACGCCTTCGGGCTGATCGCAGCAGTGACGATTGTGCTGAATGTCCTTGTATTTGCAGGGCTTCCGCTGATTTTAAGGCTTTTACAGGTTCCGACAGAGGTAACCCCTTATATGGAAGAGTATCTGAAAATCATTTTTGCGGGAATCAGCGCTACTTTTTTATATAATTATTATGCGGCGCTTCTTCGGGCGATCGGAAATTCTGTCGTGCCCCTTGTTTTTCTTGGTGTGTCGGCAGTTTTAAATATTATCCTTGATTTTCTTTTCGTGTTTACGTTTCAAAGGGGCGTGGGAGGAGCGGCAGAGGCGACCGTTATCGCCCAGTTTGTGTCGGGGATTGGAATCGCTTTTTATACACAGAAGTATTTTCCGGAGCTTCGTGTGTCTTTGAAAGAGATTCATTTTAAGGGGAAAATGCTAAATGAAATCGCCGGTTTTTCTTTTCTTACCTGTATGCAGCAGTCGATTATGAACTTTGGGATTCTGATGGTTCAGGGGCTTGTAAACAGTTTTGGACCGGTTGTAATGGCTGCGTTTGCGGCAGCAGTGAAGATTGATTCCTTTGCCTATATGCCGGTGCAGGATTTTGGAAATGCGTTTTCTACATTTATTGCCCAGAATTACGGCGCAAAGAAATTTGAGAGAATCCAGAAAGGGATAAAAAGCGCAGTTATGACCTCCGTGCTTTTCTGTGCGGTGATCAGCAGCGCAGTCTTTATTTTTGCAGAACCGCTTATGAAAATCTTTGTGAGCGGCGCAGAAAAAGAAATTATTTCCGTGGGAGTGGAATATCTCCGCATAGAAGGAAGCTTTTACTTCGGAATCGGAATCCTTTTCCTGCTTTATGGTCTTTACAGGGCGGTGAAGCTTCCGGGAATGTCAGTTGTGCTTACGATTCTTTCTCTGGGAACAAGGGTTGCCCTTGCCTACGGATTGTCTGCGATTCCGATGATCGGGGTCAGAGGAATCTGGGCGGCAGTTCCCATTGGCTGGATTCTTGCAGATGCAGTGGGAGTGATTTATTACATAAAGAACAAAGGGAAAATTGAGAAAGCTCTTGGAGGAAAAACATGCTGACAGAAGAGGAACGTTTTATGAAAGAGGCAATCCGTCAGGCAAAAAAGGCGGAGGCTCTGGAAGAAGTGCCGATAGGCTGTGTGATCGTAAATGATGGAAAAATCATTGCAAGAGGTTATAACAGGAGAAATACAGATAAAAATACTCTGTCTCATGCAGAGCTGAACGCCATCAGAAAGGCGAGTAAAAAGCTTGGGGACTGGCGCCTTGAGGGCTGCACCATGTATGTGACACTGGAACCGTGTCAGATGTGTGCAGGAGCCCTTGTGCAGTCAAGAATTGACGAGGTGGTGATCGGAAGCATGAATCCGAAGGCAGGCTGCGCAGGGTCTGTGATCAATATTCTCGAGATGGAAGGCTTCAATCATAAGGTAAAGGTGGTTCGGGGTGTTCTTGAGGAGGAATGTTCCACCATGCTTTCCGCTTTTTTTAAAAAACTGCGGGAAAAGAAAAAACAGGCAAAAGAAGCCAAAAAAGCAGCAGAGAGAGAAATGCAGATTTGCGAAAATGGAAATGATGTAGTATGATAGCAGAAATAAAACACAGGGAGGTATTATCATGGAATTAGAAGTGTTAAGAAAAGATATGGTAGCTGCAATGAAAGCAAAGGACAAGGTAACAAAGGAAGCAGTTTCTTCTCTTATTGCAGCAGTAAAAAAGGCTGCCATTGACGAGGGCTGCCGTGACGACATCGCGCCGGAGCTTGTGGACCGCATTATCTTAAAAGAACTGAAGACAGTAAAAGAGCAGATTGACACATGCCCGGAGAGCCGCCAGGATCTTCGCGACGAGTACCAGGCACGTTACGATGTCATTGCGAAATACGCGCCAAAGCAGATGAGTGCAGAGGAGATCAGGGCAGTTCTCGAGGAAAAATTCTCAGACGTTCTTGCGACAAAAAATAAAGGTCAGATTATGAAGGCTGTTATGGGCGAGTTAAAAGGAAAAGCAGACGGCAAAGTGATCAATCAGGTTGTGGCAGAATACTGCAAATAACAGAAAACAAGAGACCGGGGGTAATTTATTTGGGGCAGATGTGACCTGAAAGACCTTCCCGGTCTTTTATAAAAACAATACTTGACAAATACAGTAAGTTTTTATATAATGAACATTGTTCAGATTGAGGTGATTGCATGAATAAGATTGTAACATCAAAAGAAGAAATTTTGAAAACCAGCCGGGAATTAATTCAGGAGCAGGGCTGGTCTGCCGTTAATATCCGTTCGGTTGCGGCAGCCTGCGGCGTATCGGTCGGGTCCATCTATAATTATTTTGATTCCAAAGCTACGCTTGTGGGAGCAGCGGTGGAAAGTGTATGGTTCGAAATTTTTCATCGTCAGGATGATGAAGAGATATTTCAGGATACGCTTGCCTGTATTACATGGATGTATGAGCGGATGGAATATGGTTGCAGACAGTATCCTGGTTTTTTTACTCTTCACTCACTTGGATTTATGCAGGAAGAGAAATCCGATGGAAAGCAGCGAATGCAGCGGACCTGGCAGCATATTTTAGACGGGCTTAGCTTTGTTTTAAAGAGGGACAGAAAAGTTCGGGAAAATGCTTTTACAGAGCAGTTTACAGCAGAGAAATTTGCAGACGTACTGTTTTCTTTGATGCTGTCCGCCTTACTTCGTCAGGATTATGATGTGGAGGCTGTGCTGGAGATTGTCCGCAGAACCATATACTGAAATTTATACTTAATGTGGAAAAGAAGTATGTCGCTGAAGCGACCCGCCGCAGGCGGAGTATCTCGCAGGCGAGATACTTTGTTTAACCGATAAAATGAACGATGTTCACTAAAGGAGGTGACATGATATGAAAGTAAAACGAAATACTTTGCTGCTTCTTGCCTGTCTTGTTTGGAGCATAGCGGGATTTAATATTCTTCGCATTGGTCTGATGGCGTATCCGGCTTATCGAACCATATTAAATATTCTGCTGTCCATTCTGGTATTTGGCGTTTTTCAAAAATTTGTGTTTGGAAAATTAGTAAAAAAACATACGGACAGGATCAACTCTTATGAGGATGAGCGTCATTTCTTTTTAAAGTTTTTTGACAGAAAGGCGTTTCTCATCATGGCAGTGATGATGACCGGTGGGATTGGTATCAGAGCAGGCGGACTTGCACCGGAGCAGTTTATTGCTGTTTTTTACACGGGGCTTGGGGCTTCGCTTCTTCTGGCAGGGCTCTTATTTGGCTGTAATTATGGCAAAGCGCTTTCTAGAGCTTAAAATAAAAAATAAAGGAGAATGAATATGCAGGCTATTGTAGAAACTTTGTTTGACGCGGTTTATTTGATTTCTGTGATTACCATCGGAATCTTGATGATTCGCGGCAGTAAGGGAAATCGCCAGTTCCGGCTGTTTGGCTTTATGGCAGTTGTATTGGGGGCAGGAGATGCGTTCCACCTTGTTCCGCGTGCGCTGGCTCTCTGCACCACAGGTCTGGAAAATTATACGGTTCCGTTGGGGATTGGAAAGTGGATTACTTCCGTTACCATGACGGTTTTTTATGTACTGCTTTACTATGTATGGCGTCAGCGTTATCAGATCAGAGGGAAAAACGGGATCACTGCCGCTGTATACATTCTGGCAGGTTTGAGAGTGATTCTCTGTATGATGCCGCAGAATCAGTGGCTGAGTGCAGAAGCGCCTCTTTCCTGGGGAATTTACCGCAATATTCCTTTTGCTCTTCTGGGACTGCTGGTAATTGTTTTATTCTATCGAAGCGCAAAAGAGCATAAGGACAAACCGTTTCGCTATATGTGGCTTACAATCGTGCTGAGTTTCGGATTTTATATTCCAGTGGTACTGTGGGCAGATGCGATTCCTATGATCGGAATGCTTATGATCCCCAAGACATGTGCTTACGTATGGACTGTGTTAATTGGATATTCTGCCATGAAACAGGAGTGCAGGTAAAAGAAAGTTGAAAGAGTTTTTCGCAAATGATTGACAAATTCCCGGAAACCATCTATAATTAAATTCCGCGCAGCCGGGGAGTTAGCGGTGCCCTGTACCTGCAATCCGCTACAGCAGGGGTGATGCCAATCTGAGGACTGTATCCTGCAGAGCTGCCCTTTATAAGTGGCGTTGACGTTTGGGTCTTACGCAACAGGAACCTGTGAACCGTGTCAGGGCAGGAATGCAGCAGCACTAAGCAGGAGCTCTTGTGTGCCGTGAGGGTGCCTGAGCCGAGTTAACTGTAGAGGTAACGTCTGTGGGACCATTTCGAAGTGCGGCGCGCGTAAAAAAAGTAATCGAACCAGAGTATATCCGGAAGGAGAGCTCTGGTTATTTTTTTGAAATTTTCTTATAAACAGAAAAAAACAGATTCCGTGCACAGGTGAGATACAGGTAATTTCATAAGCGGACATTGGCAGATTTTTGAAGGTTTGCGAGCATAGCGCGGGCGGAAAAATGTGTTCGAGCGGTAGCGAGTTTACTTTTCCGTCCGCAGATAAGCGGCGGAGCAAAACGAAAAAATCAACAGGTCTGCGCTGAAACTGCCTGTATCTCGCCGTCAGGGAACCTGATTTTTGTTTATTTTAATTTCTTAATCGGTCTCTCATTGTTGTAGAAAACGACAAATTGTTATATAATAACCATTAAGAATTGCGATTGTGCAGACAGGAAGCACAGAATGGAGGTTATTATGATTAAAAGAATCGGTATGCTGACAAGCGGCGGCGACTGCCAGGCGTTAAACGCAACTATGCGCGGTGTTGTAAAAGGTCTTTCCAACTCCATTGACGAGCTGGAGGTTTACGGATTTGACGACGGATACAAAGGACTGATCTACGGCAAATACCGTATGCTCACATCAAAAGATTTTTCCGGTATTCTCACACAGGGCGGAACCATTCTCGGAACTTCAAGACAGCCGTTTAAAATGATGCGTGTTCCGGACGAAAAAGGACTGGATAAGGTGGAGGCAATGAAACAGACATATTATAAGCTCTGTCTTGACTGCCTTGTAATCCTTGGCGGAAACGGAACGCAGAAAACAGCAAACCTTCTGCGCGAGGAAGGATTAAATATTATCCATCTTCCGAAAACCATTGATAATGATATTTTCGGAACAGACATGACATTCGGCTTCCAGAGTGCGGTAAATATTGCCACAAACGCTATTGACTGCATTCACACAACAGCAGCGTCTCATGGCCGCGTATTTATTGTGGAAATTATGGGACATAAAGTCGGAAGTCTGACTCTTCATGCAGGTATCGCAGGTGGGGCAGATATTATTCTGATTCCGGAAATCCCATATGACATCAAAAAAGTAGTGGAGGCGATCCAGAGAAGGGCAAAAGCAGGAAAGAGATTTACAATCCTTGCAGTTGCAGAAGGAGCGATTTCAAAAGAAGACGCGCAGCTTTCCAAAAAGAAATATAAAGAAAAGCTGGAAGCAAGGGCAAAGAAATATCCGTCTGTATCTTATGAGATTGCAGACCAGATTTTTAAAGAGACAGGAAGCGAGGTTCGCATTACTGTGCCGGGTCATACACAGAGAGGCGGAGAGCCGTGCGCATATGACCGTGTACTTTCCACAAGGATCGGAGCAGGTGCAGCAGAAGCGATCATTGACGGAGAATACGGTGTTATGATCGGTATTGTAAATGGAAAGATCAAACGTGTGCCTCTGGAAGAATGTGCAGGAAAGCTTAAGATGGTAAATCCGAAAGACCAGACAGTAAAAGCTGCCAAACAGATCGGAATCAGCTTCGGAGACTGAGAAAGCACAATCCCTACTTGACGGGACAAGGTGTTTTCCCGTATTATAACCATGTAGAAAAGACCGCCGCGGGAATTTTTCCGCGGCGGCTGTGCGAATGATAGGAGTGTGTTATGAGCTACACTGCCCTTTACAGAAAGTTTCGTCCTGATAATTTTAACGATGTAAAAGGTCAGGACCATATTGTAAAAACACTGACAAATCAGATAAAGGCAAACCGTATCGGACACGCGTATCTTTTTTGCGGAACAAGAGGTACAGGTAAGACTTCAGTGGCGAAGATTCTTGCAAAGGCAGTAAACTGCCAGCATCCTGTAAATGGAAGCCCGTGTAATGAATGTGAAATGTGCCGGGCGATCCAGGCGGGAACGTCTATGAATGTCATTGAGATCGACGCGGCTTCCAACAACGGTGTGGATAATATCCGCGAAATCCGTGAGGAAGTTACGTACCGTCCAACAGAGGGAAATTACAAGGTATACATTATCGACGAGGTGCATATGCTTTCCACCGGGGCTTTCAACGCTCTTTTAAAAACGCTGGAAGAGCCCCCGCCCTATGTGATTTTCATTCTTGCAACAACAGAGGCGCACAAGATTCCGGTTACCATTCTTTCCAGGTGTCAGAGATATGATTTTCACAGGATTACCATTGATACCATTGCTGCAAGGCTTCAGGAGCTTTTAAGTGCGGAAGGAGTTGAGGCGGAAGAGAAGGCGGTTCGCTATGTGGCGAAGGCGGGAGATGGTTCCATGCGAGACGCTTTAAGTCTTCTTGACCAGTGCATTGCTTTTTATCTTGGAGAAACGCTCACCTACGACAAAGTGCTGGAGGTTCTGGGAGCTGTGGATACGGAAGTGTTCAGCCGCCTTTTACGAATGGTTTTAAAAGGCGATGTAACAGGAAGCATTCACATTCTGGAGGATCTGATCGTAGGAGGACGGGAACTCAGCCAGTTTGTAGGAGATTTTACCTGGTATATGAGAAATCTCCTTCTTGTAAAAACATCGGAAAATCCGGAGGAAGCCATTGACGTCTCTTCCGATAATCTCAGGCTTTTAAAAGAAGAAAGCGAGATGACAGACGCGGAGACGCTGATGCGGTATATCCGTATTTTCTCAGATCTGTCCAATCAGATACGATTTGCAACACAGAAGCGCGTGCTTGTGGAGATTGCTCTGATCAAGCTCTGCCGTCCTGCGATGGAAACAAACCTGGATTCTGTTCTGGACCGGCTGCGTGTTCTGGAGCGGAAAATAGAAGAAGCTCCTGTGCAGCAGGTAATTGTTCAGGAAGTACCGGGAACGTCTGAGGCTGCAAATGCTCCGGCGGTAGAGGAGCGCAAGCCCGAAAAAGCAGCGCCGGAGGATCTGCAGAAAATCGTGGCAGGCTGGAGAGCGATCGTTTCCCAGACAGGGGGCGTTTTCAAGCAGATGCTTCAGAAAGCAATCCCCAAATACAACGGGGAAACAGGAGATCCTGTTCTGTTTGTGGAATTTCAGGATTTTCTGGGACAGTCTTATGTGGATAACCCGGAGGCAAAACAGGAGCTGCAGGAAATTATTCTGCGGCAGACAGGAAAAATGGTGGAGATTCAGATGCTTGTGGCAAACCAGCACCAGCATACAAATCTGTCCCGCATTACGGTAGACGAGGCGATCAGGGAAAATATCCACATGGACGTTGTGACAGAGGCGGATTTGGAATCAGATAAAGAATAATGGAGGATATGATTATGGCAAAAAGAGGTGGATTTCCGGGCATGGGTATGCCGGGAAACATGAATAATCTTATGAAACAGGCGCAGAAAATGCAGCGCCAGATGGAAGAGAACCAGAAGGCTCTTGAGGAGAAAGAATTTACTGCGACAGCAGGCGGCGGAGCTGTGGAAGTAAGTATTTCCGGAAAAAGAGAAGTGACAAAAGTAAAGCTTGCCGAGGATGTAGTTGATCCGGACGATATTGAAATGCTGGAAGACTTAATTGTGGCAGCTACAAATGAGGCTCTCAGAAAAGTAGAGGAGGAATCCTCTGCTGTTATGTCCAAACTTACAGGAGGACTTGGCGGTCTTGGCGGAGGCTTCCCCTTCTGATGGAATACTATAGTTCCCATATTACAAAGCTTATAGAGCAGCTTTCCCATCTTCCGGGGATCGGGGCAAAATCTGCCCAGAGACTTGCGTTTCATATTATGAATATGCCGAAAGATCAGGTGGAACAGCTTACGTCCGCCATAGTGGGAGCAAGGGAAAACGTGCAGTACTGTAAAAGCTGCTACACCCTTACAGACCAGGAGCTGTGTCCGATCTGCAGCAATCCGAGACGCGACCACAGCACGATCATGGTGGTGGAAAATACAAGGGATCTTGCCGCATATGAAAAAACAGGAAAATTTGACGGAGTTTATCATGTGCTTCACGGAGCGATTTCCCCCATGCTTGGAATCGGACCGGACGACATTAAGCTGAAAGAACTTATGAGACGTCTTCAGGAAGATGTAAAAGAAGTGATCATTGCCACAAACTCAAGCCTTGAGGGAGAAACGACAGCCATGTATATCAGCAAGCTTATTAAACCGACAGGAATTAAGGTAAGCCGCATTGCAAGCGGCGTTCCTGTAGGCGGAGATCTGGAATACATTGACGAGGTAACGCTTCTTCGCGCCCTTGAAGGCAGAGTGGAGCTTTAATTACCGCTGTTAATCTTTCATCTTCAAAAGAAGGAGTGAGAAGCTTTGGCAAGAAAAAAAGCAACGTCAAGTGATGTGGCAAAGCTGGCGGGAGTTTCCCAGGCAACTGTTTCCATGATCCTGAACCGAAAGTGCAGCGTTTCTTTTTCGAGAGAAACTGTGCGTAAAGTAGAGCAGGCGGCAAAGGAGCTGGGATATGAGCTTCCGGGGCGGAGAAACAGAAGAGAAAATAAAAAAGAAAAGCTGATCGTTGTATTTTGTCCTACTCTTACAAGCCCTTATTACGTACTCCTGCTGCAGGGAATTGAATCTGTGGCAAACGAGCAGGGATACGGCGTTTTTATCTGCAATACCCAGAGAGATCCTCAGCTTGAGGAGAAGTACTTAAAGATGATGGGTGCGGTAAAGCCCAGAGGGATCATATATGCTTCCAACCCAAGTCCTGATTTTCAGAAGCAGGTTGAGGAAATGGCAAAGGAGATTCCCCTTGTCATTATAAGCAATAAAGAAAAAACAACGACAGTGGACGCGATTAATCAGGATAATACAGTAGTGGGAAAAATGATGGCGCGCCATCTTCTCGATCTTGGACACAGGGATGTGGCGTTTATTACGCCGCCTCTCACAAAGAGACAGTGGCAGCGTTCCAGGCGGATTGACGGGTTTGTCCGGGAGTTTGAAAGCGCCGGTCTGAAAGGTCATGTGATCATAAAAGCAGCAGACGAGGCGATGGACCGGAGAAATCCGCGAATGGATTCCGAGTATGCAATGGGCTTTCAGCTTACAACAGAACTTCTGGAAGAAGGAGCAGGCTTTACGGCTGTTGCCGGGCAGAATGATATGATGGCGATCGGAGCGATCGACGCCCTTCGAAAAGCCCGCCTTCATGTTCCAAAAGATGTGTCTGTAATAGGCTGCGACAACATTTTTTATTCAGGTATCGAGAGGATCTCCCTCACTACGATCGATCATTTTGTAGCGTTAAAAGGGCGCGATGCCTGCGACATTATTATCCGGAAAATAGATACGGCAGAAAAGTTCTATATGGATACGCAGCCAACAAGCCTTTATAACATAGAATATACCCCAAAGGTAATTGTCCGAAGGACAACAGGTTACGCCAGAACCTGATCTGATATGCAAAAGCATACAAGTAAAATTAAATAAACAGTGAAGTAAAAAATATTAATAATAATAAAACTGCTTTTCCGAAGTATTTGTGTGTATCAATAAAATACAGGATAAGATTTATTAATAAAAACTATAATTATTAATTCTATATTTATTAATAAACTTGTACCCTGTATTGCACTTCCAAAAGAGTTTGCTATAATGAATTTATCAGGAAACAGAACGAAAATTCAAATGAAAATTCAGGAGGAAAAGAAGATGAAATTTTTTATTGACACAGCAAAAGTAGAGGATATTAAGACAGCAAATGACATGGGAATTATCTGCGGTGTTACGACCAATCCGTCCCTTATTGCAAAAGAGGGAAGAGATTTCAATGAGGTGATCAAAGAAATCACGACTATCGTAGACGGACCGATCAGCGGAGAGGTAAAAGCAACTACAACAGACGCAGAGGGCATGATCAGAGAAGGACGCGAAATCGCAGCCATTCACCCGAACATGGTAGTGAAAATTCCTATGACAGGAGAGGGCTTAAAAGCAGTAAAGGTTCTTGCAGCAGAGGGAATCAAGACAAACGTTACTCTTATTTTCACAGCAAATCAGGCGCTCCTTGCAGCGAGAGCAGGCGCATCATACGTATCTCCGTTCCTGGGAAGACTGGATGATATTTCTACAGACGGAGTTGCCCTGATCCGTGAAATCGCAGAGATGTTTGCAGTTGCAGACATTCCTACAGAAATTATTGCAGCAAGCGTTCGTCACCCTATGCACGTGACAGAGTGCGCTCTTGCAGGCGCAGACATTGCCACGGTTCCGTTTAAGGTTCTGGAGCAGATGCTTCATCATCCTTTAACTGACGCGGGAATCAAAAAATTCCAGGAAGATTACAGAGCTGTTTTTGGCGACAAATAATAATTTCAAAGGAGAATATCATGGAGAAATTAGAACTTCAGAAAATTGCAAACGAAGTCCGCAAAGACATCGTGACAGCAGTCCATGCAGCAAAAGCAGGACACCCGGGCGGTTCTCTCTCTGCTGCAGACCTTTTTACTTATCTGTATTTTGAAGAGCTGAACATCGACCCGAAAGATCCGAAAAAAGCGGACAGAGACCGTTTTGTCCTTTCCAAAGGCCACACAGCTCCGGGACTTTATTCCGCTCTTGCAGAAAGAGGATATTTCCCGAAAGAAGATTTAAAAACGCTTCGTCATCTCGGTTCCTATTTACAGGGACACCCGGATATGAAACATATTCCAGGTGTAGATATGTCAAGCGGTTCCCTTGGACAGGGTATTTCCGCGGCAGTTGGAATGGCGCTTTCCGCAAAATTAAGCGGAGATTCCTACCGTGTGTATACTCTTCTCGGAGACGGTGAGATCCAGGAAGGCCAGGTATGGGAAGCTGCCATGTTTGCAGGTCACAGAAAACTGGACAATCTTGTTGTGATCGTAGACAACAATGGACTTCAGATTGACGGTAAAATTGACGATGTATGTTCTCCATATCCGATCGATAAAAAATTCGAGGCATTTAACTTCCATGTAATTAACGTAGAAGACGGAAATGATATGGATCAGTTAAAGGCTGCCTTTGACGAGGCGAGAGCAACAAAAGAGATGCCGGTTGCCATCATTATGAAGACAGTAAAAGGAAAAGGTGTTTCCTTTATGGAAAATCAGGCGGGCTGGCACGGAAAAGCTCCGAACGATGAGGAGTACGAAATTGCAATGGCAGATTTGGAAAAGGCAGGTGAAGCATTATGTCAGAAGTAAAGAAAATCGCTACAAGAGCAAGCTATGGAGCAGCGCTCGTTGAGCTTGGAAAAAAACATGAGGATTTAGTAGTTCTGGACGCAGACCTTGCAGCAGCAACTCAGACAGGTGTCTTCAAAAAAGAATTTCCGGAACGCCACATCGACTGCGGTATTGCAGAGTGTAATATGGTTGGTATCGGAGCAGGACTTGCAGCAACAGGAAAGATTCCTTTTGTCAGCACATTTGCTATGTTTGCGGCAGGACGTGCCTTTGAGCAGGTTCGCAACTCTGTTGCATACCCGAAATTAAACGTAAAAATCGGCGCAACACACGGTGGAATTTCCGTTGGTGAGGACGGAGCCACTCACCAGTGCTGCGAGGACTTTGCAGTGATGCGCGTCATTCCGGGAATGGTAGTTGCAAGCCCGTCTGACGATATTGAGGCGAAGGCTATGGTAGAAGCTGCTTACGAGCATGTAGGCCCTGTTTATATGCGTTTTGGACGTCTTGCAGTGCCAGTTATCAACGATAACCCGGATTATAAATTTGAGCTTGGAAAAGGTATTGTTCTCCGCGAGGGAAAAGACCTTACGATTATCGCAAACGGACTTTGCGTTGCGCCTTCTCTGGAAGCGGCTGAAAAGCTGGCGGCAGAAGGAATTGATGCAAAGGTGATCAATATCCATACCATTAAGCCGCTTGATGAGGAGCTTGTAGTGGCAGCTGCAAAAGAAACAGGAAAAGTAGTGACCGTAGAGGAACATTCTGTGATCGGCGGACTTGGAAGCGCAGTATGCGAATGTCTGGCAGAAAAAGCCCCTGTTCCTGTAAAACGTATCGGTATCAACGACGTATTTGGAGAATCCGGCCCTGCAGTGGCTCTTCTTGAAAAATACGGTCTTGATGCAGAAGGCATTTATAAACAGATTAAAGAGTTCGTGTAAAGGCTTTTGCCGGAATCATGCCGGTAATTCCTTTTATGATGGTATCTCCAAGAAAGATAACTGTAGAAAGCCGGGTACTCTGGAGCGTCATCTGTTCCAGAAACCCTGAAATATTTACAATTCCTGTAATGTGAATATCACCGACAGGAGGAAGTTCTTTCTGAACACCTGCACCTGGGTAAAGTGCGCCATTTCCAATGGTCACATAGCCCAGGTGCTTTTTTGTGCCAAGA
The DNA here is from genome assembly GCA_900547615.1 of uncultured Blautia sp. Taxonomy (GTDB): domain Bacteria; phylum Bacillota; class Clostridia; order Lachnospirales; family Lachnospiraceae; genus Blautia_A. The sequence goes on from URHH01000024.1 coordinate 25,019, forward strand.
GCAGCGTCAATGGCAATGACAAGGGCGGACGGGTGCGCCGCCCTGATCTGTTTGTCCGTCTCTTTCAGATTCAGAGCGTGAACAGGCTCTGAGAGGGTTCCATATACAAAAATTCCGGGAATCTGAAGGCTGCTTAACGAGTGTCCGATATAAGGTCCGAGGCAGTCTCCGGTCACTCTGTCGCTTCCGATACAGAGAAAAACAAGCTCCGTCCATTTTGATGGATGATGAAGAATACATTTTTTTAAAAGATAAGAAATTTCTGCCGGAGAATCCGTTTTTTTTGCATTAATATAAAAAGCCATAAGAAATCCTTTCGCAGTTCTTTTGCTTTCATCATATCCGGAAAAAGGAAAAAATATGCAGCGTGCAAAATCTGTCGCTAAATTATGAAGAAGGGGTATTATAATTTGATAAAATCCGCATTTTCCCTGTGGTATGCTGATACACGAAGGGGTGATGTGAGATGATAGAAGTTATCTATAAGGAGGAGAAACAGGAGGGGGCAGATATTGTCTCTGTTCCGAGAAACATACGCCAGATAGGATTTATCAGCGGAGACTGCCGTATTTACATTGAGGATTACGTATATACGTTTCTTGGACGAACGGTATCATCAGAAAAAATACTGGGGAGTAAAGAAGGCTGTGCGGCTGTACTGACAGGAGAAATGAAATGGCAGGAGGGAATGGCTTACGTCTTTGTAAAAGGGGCGATTCTTGCAAAAAATATGGAGGCTGCCAGAGAGCACATTGATTTTTCGGAGGAAATATGGGCGGATATACATGAGGCTCAGAAGAAATATTTTGAAAATCAGGAGGTAGTAGGCTGGTTTTTTGCACAGCCGGAGTGTCCTGTTGCCGCAACGGAGATTTTTACAAAAGCCCATGTAAAAAACTTCGGAGGAGAAAAGGTTCTCATGCTTATGGAGCCTGTAGAGCGCGAGGACGGATTCTTCAGATATGAAAACGGAAATCTTGTACGCCAGAGAGGATATTATATTTATTACGAAAAAAATCCGCAGATGCAGGCGTATATGATAGACAACAATTCAGATATGCAGGTGGAAAAGGCGGAGGAGACAGGAGATGAGACAGTAAAAAATATACGGAAGATCATAAACGGAAAGAAAAATGAGGAAGGAACAGAGAAACCGGAAAAGAAAGAAGAAAAGACGTCTGTGTTTTCGTATGCCGCAACAGCCGCGCTTGCTGCGGCAGTCTTTGCCGTGGGAGTAAATTTTTATCAGGATTACAGAACGGCAAAGCAGGAGGCTGGGGAGACAGCGCAGGTTTCTTCTGTAATAGAGGCGAAAACAGAGAAAAAGAAGGAAGAGCCGAAGCCTCTGCCTACGTCAGCGCCTGCTGTGACACCCGTACCCACGAAGAAACCGTCAGAAACGCCTGTGGAAGAAAAACAGGAACCCCGGACTGTGACGCCGGAGATTACGGCAGCGCCTGTACAGGAAACTCAGGAAACAGATGGCAGTTCTGTTTACCGGGAAGAATCTGATGTGAGGAAAGCGAAGAGAAGAGAGGCATTGGAAAAACAGAAAAACGCGGAACAGACAGGAAATAATGTTACAGAGCAGGAGACTTCCGGACAGAACGATTCTGTGAGCGAGGAGACAGCAGCAGGGACAAAAGAATCTTATGTGATCCGTCCGGGAGATACGTTATATCAGATCAGTGTTGCCCGATACGGGAGCACAGATGCCATTGAAGAAATCTGCCGCTTAAACGGACTTTCAGAACAGGAAATTATTTATCCGGGACAGATAATTGTACTGCCGTAAAAAATTGTGCTATAATGGCGTATAGATACACATAAATAATCAGGAGAACAGCGGGAGAAATATGGCAAATACATTAAAAAATATAAAAAAGAGGTACAAAAAGAAAAAGTTAAGGGCACAGAAGGCAAAGCTTTTAAAAGAGCAGCAGGCAGCATCCGGAAATGAGTACAAAGCACGGCTTTCCAGACACCGTTACTCAAGGGCAAAAAAAACAGCGCTTACTGCGGCAGCAGCAGCAGGAATTGTTTTTGCAGTGCTTTTTTATATGGAAAAAAGAAGCTACCACGATTATAAAACTCTGCAGACAAGCGAGCAGGAGGATATTGTTTCCACAAAGTATGAGGAAATGGCAGGAAAAGTCCTTCGCTACAGTCCGGACAGCATTTCTCTTGTATCCGACAGTCTGGAAACTGTATGGAGCGAAACATGTGCCATGCAGAATCCAGTGGCAGATGTAAATGAGGACAAGGCTGTGGTGGCAGATGTAGATGGAAATATGATTGCAATTTTTGACAGAGAAGGGCTGACGGGAACCGTCACAACTTCCTATACGATCGTAAAAGCGACGATTTCTTCCAGTGGTCTTGTCGCTGCGATCCTGGACGGGGGAGACGAAACCTGGATTAATTTTTACGGTTCAGACGGAAGCCTGATCGCAGAAAACCAGACAAAGCTGGAAGATCCCGGATACCCTATGGACGTGGCAATTTCTGACGACGGCACCATTATGATGGTAGCATACCAGTTTGTGGACGGGGGAGAAACCACAAGCTATGTGGCGTTTTATAATTTCGGAGATGTGGGACAGAACGAGGACGACAGGATTGTAAGCGGGTACACATATGACGGAGTTGTCGTCCCACAGGTGGAATATCTTGGGGAAAATCAGTCCGTTGCTCTTCGCGACGACGGCTTTACCTTATATGACGGAAAACAGATTCCGAAAGAGGGGAAGACGGTAAAAGTCGAGAAAGAAATTGTGAGTACGTTCTTTGACGATGACATGATCGGTCTTGTATTCAAAAATGACAAAAAAGATAAATTATATACAATGGAAGTATACTCCGCTTCCGGAAAGCTTAAATTCAAGGAAGAGTTTAATATTCCTTATACGGAAATCGAAATCAGCGATGGAAACATTCTGATGTACAACAGCTCCCAGATGTGCGTGATGAACAGCCGGGGCGTTGTGAAATATTCGGGAACTGTGGACGGAACGATCCATGATTTCTTTAAGCTTGGCTGGAACCGTTACCTTCTTGTACTGGAAAACGGAGTAAATGTGATAAAACTTTCTTAAAAGCAGGAGGATCATATGAACTGGACATGGCTTGGGCTTATCACAGCGGTGTTTCTTGTTTTTTCCTGCTTTGTGGGATTCAGACGGGGCTTCATAAAGGAGGCAGTGTCTACATTTCTTGTGCTTTTATCTTTTGTGGGAGTGTGGTTCGTCAATCCGTATGTAAATACATTCATACGGGAAAATACTCCTGTATACAGAGAAATCCAGGAAAATGTGGAGGAATTTGCAAAAGAGAAAACAGGCGGAATCGGGGAAACGGATTCAGAGGACAGACAGAAAGTTCTGGAAGAGATAGGAGTGCCGGGGATCATTGCAGAGAATATTCTGAAAAACAGCAGTCAGGAGGCATATACTTATCTTGCTGCGCAGTCTTTTATTGAATATATCTCAGGGTATCTGGCAACGATTGCGGTAAACGGGATTTCCTTTTTTCTTTCTTTCTTGCTTGTAACTGTTTCCATACGTATGGTAACGTACGCTTTAAACCTCATTGCCCGTCTGCCTGTGATTCATGGGGTAAACAAAATAGCAGGAGGGCTGCTTGGAGGGGGAAAGGCGATTCTTTTTATATGGGTTGCCATGCTTGTTCTCACGATTTTCTGTGAAACCTCTGTGGGAAAAGCGGGATTTGAAATGATAGAAAAGGATAATATGCTTCGGGCGCTGTATAAGAATAATATTCTGGCAAAGCTGTTTACCGGAATTTTTTACGGGCGCTGAATCAGACTCCCCAGGAGAAGCCGCGGCTTTTTCTGGGAGTTTTGTTTTTTTATGTTTTTTGAAAAAAACTGTAAAAAAGTGTTGACAGATGTATCCTCCTGTGGTAATCTAATTGAGCTGTCGGAAATAATTGTTTCTGAAAACATGAAAAATCAAAAGTTTTTCAGAAAACAAAAAAAGTAGTTGACAAATAACTGAATACATGATAAAGTAAATAAGTCGTCAGCGAACAGCTGGCAACAACACATCGAAAAAAGAACTTCGAAAAAAACTTGAAAAAAGTTCTTGACAAGCTCGAAAAGATGTGGTAAAGTAAACAAGCTGTCGAAAACGACAGAAACCTTGATAACTAAACAGTGAAACACATACGATTC
>URHH01000025.1 GCA_900547615.1 uncultured Blautia sp.
AAGGGCATCATCATAAGGGCAATATATATGATAAAAAAAAGTTTTTTTCCGGGGAAAGAAAATCTTGCAAACCCCCAAGCTGCGGGAACACCGACAAGAAGCTGCCCTACAAGGATCCCTCCTGTAAGCTTTACGGAATTCCAGAACATCACGAAAAATTCCGGGGAATCCAGAAGGAGCTCCACATACGACCGAAGGGTGGGATACCTCGGAAACAGCTTCCAGGAAGCAAATTCTTCTCCCCCTGTGAGAACCGGCTGCAGCAGTTCTTTTAATTCTCCTGCTCCCATAAGAGAACCGGCTGCAAGAAAGAAGACCGGAAACGCCGCAAGAAGCGCAAAACAAACACAAATAAAGGTTCCTGCTTTTTTCATATTCTCACTCCCTTTCCCATGCTTTTTGAAGAAATAAAATCAGAAGCAAAATCACAGCTCCTGTTACCACTGCAGCGGCAGACATTTTATCCAGGGATAAATCTCTGTACCAGTTATTAAAAAGATGCTGCAGAAGATACATATTTTCCTGTGGATAATCCCCCGCTACAAGATACGCCTCCCGAAATACCTTAAACCCGTTTAAAAGAGAAAGAACCACTATGGTAAAAAGTGATGGCAGCAAAAGGGGAAGGGTGATTTTTGTAAAACACTTCCACTCTCCAGCCCCATCTACCCTTGCCGATTCATACAGAGAAGTGTTGATCGCGGAAAGCCCGGCAAGCCACAGTACAATGTCGTATCCAAGATTTCTCCATATGTAGCTGAATACCAGTACATAAAAAGAACTTTCCGTATTCATCCAATCCTGCCCTTCTATGGAGAAAAAGGAAAAAAGATGATTTAAAAGCCCCTGGTCATGAAACATAAGCTTCCATAAAAGGACAACCGAAGCAACCGGGATTGCCATAGGAAGCAGAAAAAAACTTTTTGTCATCTGCCGGAAACGCTTCTGCCCTGATATAAAAATAGCTGCTCCCAGAGACAGACAGACAAGAAGCGGAATGCACACTGCAAAAAATCGAAGTGTATTTTTTGCTGCAAGCTGAAACGCTGAATTTTGAAATATCGTTATATAATTGGAAAATCCGGTAAATTCTCCGCTTACCGCCCCGAAAAAGGAGCGCCGGATCACATCTATGTAAGGAACGAGCCAAAAGAGGCACACTCCCAGAAAACTGGGAAGAAGAAAGAAAATCCCCTTCCATTTTGCTGATTTTTTTCTCATATATCTGCCGCCTTTCTTTCTGTTATCCCTACTATAACAGGCGTTTCTCTATTTTTTCTCTAAGACTTTTCCTATTCTTAGAGATAACTTTAAGATTTCCATGTTATAATAAAAAGACTATACATAGAAAGCAGGAACAGAATATGAAGATTTTAGTAATTGAAGATGACAAAGAGCTTGCAAATGCCATTAAATTTCAGCTTGAAAAAGAAGATTTTGCCGTGGAACTGTGTCACGACGGTGAGGAAGGTCTTTATTATATGCAGGAAAAAAGCCATGATCTTGTGATTCTGGACAGAATGCTCCCCCATATGGACGGCGTGACCCTATTAAAAGAGGCAAGACGTTCCCATGTTACCACGCCTGTTATTTTTCTCACTGCGCTTGGGGAATTAAGCGATAAGGTCTGCGGTCTGGAATGCGGAGCAGACGACTATATGGTAAAGCCCTTTGCTTTCGAGGAGCTTCTGGCAAGAATCCGCTGCCTTATGCGCCGCCCCGGAAAATGGGACGATTCCTCCATTCTCCGTCTTGGCGACGTTTCCTTTGACCCGGAAAGCAATCTTCTGTCAAAAGAGGATTCTGAGTGCACTCTTTCCAAACGGGAGGGAAGCCTTATGGAAATTTTCTTAAGAAATCCGGGACAGACTCTTACACGAACCGTTCTTTTAAACCGTGTATGGGGTTTGGACAGCGATGTGGAGGACGGAAATCTTGATAATTATATCCACTTTTTAAGACGCCGCCTGAAATCTGTAGGCAGCGCACTCAATTTAAAAACAGTCCGTGGTGTGGGATACTGTATGGAAGTATTTCATTGAGCCACGATCATAAAAACGGGTCCGTTTTCCATTTATCTCATGGAAAACGAACCCGCTTTTTCTTTTCTGCTTTTTATTCTGATAAGTACAGATCCACCTGTGACACTGCTTTTTCTACTGCCTCTTCTACAGAAATCTCTCCTTTTATATAAGAAGCTCCTGCATCAAGAACAGCACTTAAAATCATGCGGTTTTCTTTCACCGGTGTGGTCAGCGTCTTTCCAAGTTCCTGCATTTCTCTGATCACGTCTTCACCCGGCTGTACAATGTTTAATTCAACGCTTTCGCCTGTCTGATTATTTGTGCTGCTTGTAACTGATGTCACATCGCCCTCTTTTGCGTTTCCAAACCAGTACGATACGTCCTCATAAACAGATTTTCTTACAGGAAGACCATTGGAAGAGCCCACTCTCTGCCCTTCATCGCTGAATAAATAGCTCACAAATTTTTCTGCCGCCTCTTTTTCTGAGGATTTGGCGCTGATTCCCACAACCTTCTGAGGAATAAAGGCATCTTTTGTCTGACCGTTCCAGAGTTTTCCGGAAATGCTGTCGCCCTGCTGTTCTACAGAATAAATGGAACGCAGGTCAGAAGGGGAATAGACGCCTCCTGTTCCCAGAATGTTGCTTCCCTCAATGAGACTTAAGCCTCCTACGCCAAACTGCGAGAATACTGCGCCATATTCCGAATAAAGATTTCTGACTTCATTGGCTTCTTCCATCTCTTCTACCGTTGTACCGAAAGAAGCAAGAAGTTCCTCTGCCGGCGCTTTCGCACTCTGATAAATCCGGTTTGTCTGCTCTAAAAATTCCTGTACTGCCGCCTGATTTAACGTTCCGTCTTCATTTACCCATGCAGACATATTCACTGCCGCAAGACCTTTTAACAGCATATACGGACTATAAGAGCTTGAGAATGGAAGCGTATCTTTTGTATACTCTTCTTTATGTGATTCTATGGTATCTGCCATAGAAGTCAGATCGGAAATCGCGTCCACATATTCTTTCTTTCCCTGCATATACGGAATGCCGAATTTTACAGGCATCTGATATATCTTTCCCTCTCCGTCTTTATAAGGCTCTATAATATTTTCCAGAATATCTGCATCTTTTAAGATTCCGCTTAAATCTTCAAGCATTCCCTTCTCAATATACGTATCTGCGGCAATGCCGTCCATAAGAAGAATATCCGGTCCTTTTCCAGCCATAATTTCTGTATTTAAGGCTTTTAAAGCGTCTGTTTCCGTTACTGCGTCCTCTCCTGTCATACCCGTTTCCAGATTCAGGTAAATATCCGGATATTTTTTCTGGAAGGCTGCTGCCGCCTGCCGGAGAAAATCGTCATCTGCGAGCGAATATACGGTAAGCTCTGTATCCGGGACAGCCGGCGTGTCTTTTGAGTACACATACTTGCAGATTCTTCCTACAGGGTCGCTCTGGCTCATATCGGAAACCGCCAGATAAAATGCTCCGTCCTTATCCCTTGCCATATCCGTGAACGCTATATCAGGAGAACTGAGGGAATTTAATTTTCCGTCTGCCACCTGCTCCACAACGCTTCCTCCGAAGGCATATCTGTAAATTCCATCATGGCTTACATAGAAAAGGCTGTCCTTTTCGTCTCCCTCTATGAAAAGAAGATTGTTGATGCCCATTCCGGTTGTCTCCAGATTATCCGGATTGGAAGAGATTTCTTTTGTCAGGACCTCCTCTTCCTCCAGAGGCTTTCCTGTTTCCATATCGTAATAATGGATTTCTGTATCCACAACGGAAATCAGCCTGCTTCCCACTGTGTCAAATATGGAAACTACGCTTCCCTCATCGTAAGTATGAATTACACTGCCGTCCTGAGGGTTTATTTCCTGAACTCCGTTACTGGAAGATAACAGAAGATTTCCCTTATCTGAAAAAACACAGCGGAAAATATACCCGTCCATTGTCTCGTTTAAATCCAGTTCCTTTGCTTCTCCCGTTGGAGAAATATAAAAATAATGAAGGACATAATTTTCTTCATCCTGCATTTCCAGAAATGTGGTGAAAATTCCTCCGTCTTTTGCGATTGCCACGGAAGAGCCAAACTCCAGGCTGTCGTCCGCCTTTGCCATCTCCCGCATACTTTTGGGTGTCTCCCACGTTTTTCCCTTGTCTTTGGAATCACTCACCTGCACGCCATCTGCTGTAAAATATACAAGGCGCAGCGTTTCATTTTCCAAAAGCTCCATTGCTATGATCTGCGAACACCCTTCCGGAACAGCCAGGTCCTCCTCAAGGTATCTTCCCATTGCTTTTTCTTCCGTATCTTTTTTTCCGCCTTCATCAGATTGGGAAGAAACTGCCTCCTTTCCACAGCCTGTAAAACCGGCGATACTTCCCGCTGCAACGCAGACACTCATTACTGCAGCGAAATTTCTTTTATGTTTATGATACCAGCTCATGTGTAACCTCCTTTTTGTTTATGCTACTACCTTAACAGGGTTTTCTCTAAAAAATCTCTAATCTTAGAGACTTTTTTTAGAAATCTGTGCTATGATAGTTTTACTGTTTAAGAAAGGAGAATCCCATGTTTCGAAAACTTCACACACAGATGACTCTTTTTTCTGCCGCAGTTACAGGCGGGATTTTAATTCTTATGACGCTTGTCTGCCTTTTTATCGCAGAAAATGGAACAAAACAAAACAGCTATACCACTTTCTCCCAGAATGCGCAGGCGTGTATTTCCTATCTGGAGACACAGACGATCCTTTCTCATTCCTGGATTCAGAAAACGCAAAGCAATTACGATCTCTCTATTAAGATAACCGATAACCAGAAGCCACTCTTCTTTGACAAGCTTCATCTTACAGAAGAAGAACAGGCTGCCTTTGAAAAAGCATCGGAGCTTGCCTTAAAACAGGAAGGACTTGATTTATCCGGAGCTTTTCGAAATTCTCGCCTTACAAGCTCTGCTTTTTTTACTATGAAAGATTATTACGTCTGTGTAGCCCTGATTCCCAAATCGGAAAATAACTTTTTAAGCGTAGTCATTCTTCATTCCTTAAGCGACCTGAACCAACAGCTTGTCAAGCAGCGCCTTGCCTTTTTCGCTGTTGTAGTTCTGGCTGTATTTGCACTTTTTATTTTTTCCTGGTTTTTTACAAAAAAAATGATACGCCCGCTTTCGGAAAATCACAAACAGCAGACCGAATTTATTGCTTCTGCCTCCCATGAGCTCCGTTCGCCTCTTACGGTCATCCTTTCCAGCATTCAGGCAATGGAAAAGGCTTCCCCTGAAGAACAGAAGCACTTTGCTTCCATTATAAAAAATGAGGGGAACCGAATGTCGAGGCTCATCGGAGATATGCTCTCCATCGCAAATGCAGACAACCGCTCCTGGAAGATTTTCCCTGCGCCCTGTGAGCTTGACACGCTTCTTCTGGATACCTTCGAAAAATATGAACGGCTGATGCAGGAAAAAAAGCTCCGATTTCATATTTCTCTTCCGGAAGAAACGCTTCCCCCCTGCAAATGTGACAGCTCCAGAATTTCCCAGGTTCTGTCCATTCTTCTTGACAATGCCCTCTCCTATGTTCCTTCCGGAAAAGACGTCTTTCTTTCTCTTTCCCAGGGAACCAAACATTTTTATCTTACTGTAGCAGACAACGGTCCTGGTATCCCGGACAAACAGAAAGCTTCTGTTTTCCATCGGTTTTACAGAGCAGATAATGCAAGAAACAACAAGGAGCATTTCGGTCTTGGACTTTGTATTGCCCAGGAAATCGTACAGCTTCACAAAGGCACTTTAAAAATCACAGATACAAAAGGCGGCGGTGCTTCTTTTATTATCCGTCTTCCAAAATGACAGCAGACAGAATTACAGGAGGGAATCTTAAAAAATTCCCTCCTGTTTATTCTCTGCCTTTTATTCACTTCGCAGCGCGTCGATCGGATTTAAGTTGGATGCCTTTACAGAAGGCAGAAGACCAAAGATCAGACCAATCAGCATGGAGAATACAACGGAACCGACAATCGCCGGTACACTGATCGCAGTGGGCGCTCCTGACACCTTCGCCACGATCCGCGAGAGTCCGATGCCGGATACCACGCCTATGATTCCTCCAATGCTGGTAAGCACAGACGCCTCTGTAAGGAACTGGGCAAGGATCGTTTTTTTCCTTGCTCCGATCGCCTTTTTCAGACCAATCTCGCTTGTACGCTCTGTGACAGATACCAGCATGATATTCATAACGCCGATACCGCCTACAAGAAGAGAGATACTTGCGATCCAGATAAGCTGCTGGTTTGTACTCTGACTGAGCTTCTGCAGACTTTTTACACGTTCCATTACATCATCTGCCTTATAGGCAATTTTTGTACTGCTGGAGGAATCCTCGGAAGTGGATATTCCGGAATTTAAAATCTCCTCCGCATCTTTTCCGGCAGCACTCATATTATCTGTACTGTCTGCCTTGATGATCACATTCTCCGGCTCGTCAAACTTAAATGCAATGGGCCAGGATTTGTTCGGGATCATAATGGAACCTGTGATTTCCTGATGGTATTCGTCATACTGAGAAAGGGTTTTGATATTTGGCATGTCGTCTTCCCTCTTTGTAAGGATTCCCACCACAGTAAACGGTTCCGATCCAATCTCCACTGTCTTCCCTATGGGATTCTCTCCTTCAAAAAGATTCGCTGCCGCATTGGTATCTACAAGAGCAACCTTTGCAAAGGAATCGTAATCTTTTTTTCCGAATCCTCTTCCTGCCTGAACAATATAATCGCAGGTATCGAGATAAGATTCGTCAATTCCGAAGACCTTTCCTCCCTGAAAGCTTGTATTTTTATAATACACACTGCTTGTATAACTTCTGCTGTAATAAAAAGTTGCGCTTTTTACATGATCCAGTTTTCTTACTTTCTCTTTCTGTTCATTTGTAAGAAGCGGAGGAGCCTGATTTCCATTCATACTTCCGTATTCCGCATCGTACTCATAATCTCCCTCTTTTAACACAATATCTACTGTGTTGTTTCCGGAACCAATCAGGTCCTCCTTAATCTGCTCGCTTGTTCCCTTAATTGTGGAAACAATAGCTATAATAGATGCAATACCAATAATAATTCCAAGCATTGTCAGGAAGGATCTCATCTTATGCGACCATATTCCCTGAAACGCCAGGCGTATATTTTCAAACATAAAATTCTTTTCCCTCCTTAAAAGCCATACATTTCTTCCAGTGTGGCATCTTTTGTCTTCGCTCCATCTTTTACATCATCACCATATGGAAAGGCAACATAATCCTCTGCCGTCAGACCTTCTTTGATCATGATATTGTAACCGCCGTCCACGCTGGCTCCTACTGTAACAATCTGTTTCTTTAGCGTTCCGTCTTTGTCTTTTTTATAAACATAGCTTGTTCCGTTTTCTGTACGCACAAATGCTTTTGATATGATCAGAAGATTGGTATCAGAGACTTCTTCGCCCAGCATGATATTCAGCCAGCTGTCTTCTCCCACCTGTACCGATTTATCCGGAATCGTTGCCGTAAAATTATAATAGGACACATTTGGATTTCCGTCTCCCATATACATACTTCCGTCCGATTCTATAGGATAATCCGACACATCGATAACTTCTGCATCAAATTCTCCGCTGTCATAACTGGAGCATTTCAGAATGGTTCCCTCTTTTACCTTATCAAGAAGAAGCTCTCCTACCTGTCCCTGCACATAATATCCTTCCTTACTCTTTACCTTTAAGAAAGCGTCCTGTGAGGTACTGCCTGTGACAGGATCTCCTACATAAGCGATGGTTCCGTCCAGTTTGCTGTAAATTTCCCGGTTTTCCATCTTTCGTTCCAGTTTTTTGATTTTTAAATCACTTTCTTCTATATCAATTTTCAGGCTGGCAATGCGGTTTCTCTGGATTTTTATTGCCTCATCTCTTGTAAGCGTCGTTCCGGAACCGCCTCCGCTTCCATCTCCTCCGCCATCATCCTGTGGTTCTTCATTTTCTTCATACTGAGATGCCTCTTCAACGGTAAGCTCTGTCTCCGCAAACATATAAACAGGATTGGAAAGAAGACTTCCGTCTATGTAATAATATCCGATACAGGATGCTTTTCTGTCCTGAAAATCACTGATGGTATCGTTCTGATGAAATTCAAGCTGGAACCAGCTTCCTGTTTCACTTAATTTTTCTGTTCCGTCCTGACTGTATCCTGCCATTTTATTAAAGAAAGAACCCATCACCGTCACTTTCCCCTTTGCACTGCTGCAGAGAAATACATACGGATCTTCCTTTGTACCAGATCCTTTAAAAGGCTCTGTATTGTAATCAAGAGTCATATAAAAAGGCGCTTCCCCGTCAGAAATTCCGTTTATATCGGAGGGGTCTAAAATATCCGGTGTTGGCGTCGGACCGTTCGGATCCGGCGTTGGCGTGGGAAGCTCAGGTTCCTGGTTTCCTTCTCCGGAAGTCAGATCGTCTGAGAGAGGTTCATCATAACTCACATCTCCATTTTGAATGGTTCCCTGGGTTTCTGTCTTATCGCTTCCTGAAGTCAGAGTGTCATCTCCTGATTCCAGAACAGTCGCAAGAACAGGAGCAAACGGAATGGCTGCCAGATACATTCCCTGTGAACTTCCCGCTGATGCCTGCTCATCCTCCGGAATATCGTCTGTTGTTCCATTATCGCCGCCTAAATTATCTGCGTCTATGGGGTTCTGATCCGTCTCCTCTACAGGTCCGCCGTTTAACAGGCTGTTCAGTCTGTTGACTGCCTTATTTAAATCCTGTTCCAGTTTCTGATGTTTCAGCTTTGCAATATTTAACTCCATTTCCACAAGAGTCATGTCAAATGTCATCAGTTTATCGCCCTTTTTGACGGCATCTCCCTTCTGCACATACACGTCCTGGATAATCACATCTTTATCCATTTTTACATTCTGGGAAACACTTGTTACAATCTGCCCCTGAAGAGTCGTACTTGGAGTGTACCAGCTGCTTGCAATACTGCTCACATTTACAACCATAACCTCTTTCTGATTCTTCTTTTTTACATAGGAAAGACCGCCTGCTGCCCCTCCTGCCACAAGAGAGGCAACCACAACTCCTATAATTACTTTTTTGATTATGCTGCGCATTTTTTCACCTCTTTTCCTGCAGTTCACCGTCACGTATGGTAACAACGCGCTTTGCATGTGCCGCAATATCCGGATCATGGGTGATCATGAGAACGGATACGCCTTCCTCATTTAATTTCTGAAACAGCTCCATAACCTGAGCTCCTGATTTGCTGTCAAGGGCTCCTGTAGGTTCGTCTGCCAGAAGAAGCTTTGGATTATTTACAATCGCCCGGGCAATGGCAACTCTCTGCTTCTGTCCGCCGGAAAGCTGATTGGGCCGAAAATCCACACGCTCTGCAAGTCCTACTCTTTCCAGTGCCTTCAATGCCCGTTCCCTTCTTTCTTTTTTGGGAACTTTCGCATAATTCAAAGGCATTTCCACATTCGCCAGGGCTGTCTGTCTTGGAAGAAGATGGAAACTCTGGAATACAAAACCGATTTTATGCAGGCGCAAATCTGACATTTCGTTTTCCGAACAGGCGCTTATGTCCTGCCCGTCAAGAAAAAACGTTCCCTTTGTCGCCTGATCCAGACACCCGATGATATTCATAAGCGTGGTCTTTCCGGAACCGGAAGGTCCCATGATTGCCACATACTCCCCTTCCTCCATAGAAAAATTCACATTCTTTAACACGGGAACACTCATTTTCCCCTGCTGATATTCTTTATATATATCCTTCAGATCCAAAATCATTTTAAAGGCTCTCCTTTGTCTTATCTGTATGCACTCAGCCTACTGGTACAAGGTCATCCACAACTGCACCGGAAGCGTCTGTCTGACTTTCATCAAATTCTGAAGAAACCTCCTCTGTTCCTTCTTCATAAGGAACCATCTCTCCCATTTCCTCCTCGGGAACCATCTCATCAGAAGAACCTTCCCCTTCCATTGATTCCATGTCCGGTTCTCCCATATCCTCAGACATCATGGCGTTCATGGTCTGCTCCCCGCTTCCCACAACTGCGTCCATTCCTTCCTCGAGCCCTTCTGCCGGGAAAGCAATGCAGTCATCTTCTGTCAGTCCGTCCACAATCTCATATTCAAGAAGCGCCTCATCATACTTTCCAAGTGTCACACTTCTCTTTTCCAGATGTTTTTTCTCATCTGCAACCCACACATAAGGTTCTGCAGTATCTGCATCTGCAATAAAGAAATCACTGAGCCAGAGCCCTTCTTTTTTGTCATTCTGTCCCTGATCCGGTTCTATGTAAACATGCTGCCCAAGCATAAGCCCTTCTGACGTTTCAAGCTGCACATAAAAAGGATAGGAACTTGAATTTGTCTGAGAATCTCCGCTTGTACTCATCATACCGTACATATTGTTACTGTCGGAGGAGGCGTTCTCCTGGTCCACGTTTCCCATTGTGCCCTTCCAGGTCTGATTTTCATCTGCTCTGGAACGGATAATAACCGGCTCTCCCGGTATAATATTCTGACGGTTCAATTCATTTACCATACCTTTTACACGGTAAGCTCCTGTACTTAAAATAGTAATAAAAGCTCCGTTTTCTGAATTTTCCATACCGTATGTATAACCGCTGGATTCTTCCACAAGAGTATTTTCTACAGACTCCGACTCATCGCTGCTCATTTTGGAAGAATCGATTTTCTGGATCACGCCGTCTATATCGCTTCTTACTTCTGTATTTAACATGGCGTTTCCCAGCTTCTGGATTTCTGCAGCTTTGCTCTTCTGATCATATTCATTTTTCTTGAGATTCATTTTATTTGTTTCTATCTCAATAGTATAAGAAAGCTGGCTGTCCGCCTTCGCCTGTTTTTTTTCTTTCTCCAGGGTATTGATCTGCTGCTGGAGATTGACTGCCTCGTTTTTAAGACGCTCCAGATCAAGCTTTGCCTCCTGCAGATCCTCCTGAATGCTGCTTAAATCGTATTCAAAAAGAAGCTGTCCCTGTTTGACTTCATCTCCTACTTTGACTTTGACTTCCTTTACCTTTCTGCCATTGTCAATTTTTACCTCCACAGTATCCTGTGGTTCTACAACTCCGGCATACCGGTTCTGCACACCAAGGTCATTTCCCATAAGGGTACTGATGGAGGATACATATACGGTATCTTCTCCTGAAGCCCCTGTCTGGCTGTTGTTATAATAATACCAGCCTCCGGCTCCGGCTGCAGGAGAACCCCACCCCCCGGCTCGGCCTGCTGCCGCTATCACAATGCCTCCCACGACCAAAAAGCTTTTTTTCATGATAGTACCTCCAATAATCATTTAACAGTCTCAAATTTTCTTTCTTATCATACCAGATTCTACAGCAAAATAAAAGCCTGTGGGAAAATCACTGCATTTTTCACAAATTTTTCATTTTTATTTTATAAAAATCGTATATTTTTTATGCTTTTTTGACTTTCCGTTCATTTTCTGGTAAAATAGGGCAGAACAATTTTTTATAGGAAAGGAAAGAACCCATATGAAGATTGTGAAACGTTTTCTTCCTGCGTTTCTGTTTGTCCTTGTCCTCCTTCTGGCAGGCTGTTCCCCTATGGGCAAATCAGATGTAAAGGAAGTAATTACCCGTGAACTGGATTTACTGAAAAATCTGGATTCGGAAAAAACTCAGGAATACGTTTCTTATAAGGAGCTGTTTCCTGCTGCAAAAGATATGGAACTGTCGGCTGAGGTAAAAGAAGTTTTTTCTCTTTTCTTCCGGAATTTTGATTATAAGATTCA
Source organism: uncultured Blautia sp. (assembly GCA_900547615.1). Taxonomy (GTDB): domain Bacteria; phylum Bacillota; class Clostridia; order Lachnospirales; family Lachnospiraceae; genus Blautia_A. The sequence goes on from URHH01000025.1 coordinate 11,836, forward strand.
GGAAATCCACATAGACAAAAAACAGAAAACAGCTTCTGCTTCTGTAAAGCTTTCCACACTTGATGCCAGAAGCCTGGCGGAAGACTTTGAAGCACTGAAACTGAAAACAGAAATCGAAGCGGCAGCCTCCTCAAAAAGCGCTGAAAATTTTTCAGATTCCACAGACGACAATTACCGCCTGTTAAACCAGCTTCTGAAAAAAAACAAGTACGAAACCACAGAAGAAATCTGTACCATAACCCTGCACTACAAAAATGATATTTGGAAAATCGACCATTCAAACTCTCTGGAAAACGATCTGGTAGGAGGGCTGATCACCTATCTTTCAGATCCCGACATTCTTTCTCCCGAAGAGACTATGAAGGTTTATCTGAAAACGCTGAAAAAGATGGATCTGGAAGAAATGAATAATTTTCTCGGAATTGAAAGTCTCCTTACAAGCGGAGACACTGCCAGAAGCGCCATTGCTTCTGCTCTTGTGGAACAGGTACATACGAATTTCAATTACAAAATCTCAGAAAGCACAGTAAGCGGCTATACGGCTTCTGTAAAAGCAGAGATCACCACCTTTGACAGTGACAGTATTTTAGATAATTACCACGAAAAACTGAACGATTATCTTGCATCTGCCGACGCCGTGATCGACGGATCGGAAAAGCGATACCTGAAATCTTATGAACTTCTTCTGGAAACCATTGAAGAAAATGAAGATACCATTACTGCTTCCGCAGATTTCCACCTTGTAAATGACGGCGCTTCCTGGAAACTGAAAGATGCAAGCGCAGAACTTGGAAACGCCATTTTCGGAACACTTGTCACATCTCCCGTATCAGAGGAAAGCGATGAATAATTTTTACAAAAAGACAGAAACCGGAGAAGTACAATCTCTCCGGCTTCTGTCTTTTTACATAAGAGGTGCAAACAGCAGAAAAATACTTTCCATAATCCTCTCTTTCTGTGTTCTGCCCTGAAACATTTCCAACGTATATGGATCACAGTGCAGAATATCCTGTTCAAAAATTTCCCTGTATTGTTTCACAAGCTCATTGGAATAAAAAACGCCGCATACCTCATCGTCCACCATAAGGCTTCTCATATCCATATTCACCGAGCCTATGCAGCAAAGCTCTTCATCGACCACCATCGTTTTTGCATGGATATATCCTCTGTATTTATATACTTCCATTCCATATTCCAGAAGCTGTCCGCAAAAATAATTTGTCACAGGATCAAGAAAAAAGCTTGCTTTTACTCCCGGGATCATAAGTCTGATTTTCACTCCCGCGGCTGCCGCTGTTTTCAGCGCGTCCATCACAGAGGCATCCGGAATAAAATAAGGGGACTGAATGCGTATGCTCTTTTTGGCGCTTCGTATCATGCTGAGATAGCACATTTTTACGGACTCCTTATCGGTATCTGCGCCTCCTGTAATAAACTGGCACAGAGAATCCGATTTTTTGTATTTCTGTGGCGTCAGCTTACAAATGTAGGAGATGGTACTGTCCCAGTCTCTTTTTCTTACTGCACAAAGCCAGTCTGTAAGAAAATATTCATCGAGAATAGAAGTACACGCTCCCTCCAGACGGACCTGGGTATCTCTCCAGGGATTTTTCTTTTTATCCATATTTGCGTACTGTTTTCCAATATTCATCCCGCCAATATAGGAAATCTGATGATCTATGGATACAATCTTTCTGTGGCTTCTGTAATGGGTAAAATACGGTTTTACACGGATAACCTTTCCGTTTGCTTCTGTAAGCGGACGGAACATTTTCTGAGGAGTAGAAAGATTTGCAATAAAATCGCACATTACCCAGACATCTACCCCTTCTTTTGCCTTCTTTGCAAGAAGCTCTACCAGCTTTTCTCCCACCACATCGTGATGAATGGTATAAAATTCAATATAAATACTCTGCTCCGCCTTTTCAATATCCTGAAAAAGTCTTTTATAATGGCTTTCTCCGTCTGTCAAAAACTCTGCCTTATCACAGCAGGTAAGGCGGCTTCCATTATATGTGGAGTTAAAGCGGATTACCTGTACGTCTTCCTCTGACAGCATATTTTCTTTTATATCAGACGCTTCTGTAAGCATAAATCCGGACGGATTGTTCAAAAGCCGCCTTTTTCTGAAAAACGCAGTCAGTTTTATGGCCGCAGTACTGCCGAACACAAGATAAAGAATCGTTCCCGCATAAGGAAGACAAATCATCACAAATACCCAGAGAAGCGCTTCTGTGGGACTTTTCCGCTCTATAAAAATCACGGTTAAGATCATCAGAATATAAATAATAAATAACAGAGTATGAAACACGGCTTCCCCTCCTTCCCCTGTTTTATTTTTCTTCTTTCATTTTGCGAAAAACAGGAATATATAAGAAAAGGGTGACTGCCATCACTGTCATCATAACTGCAATCAGGATATTTACAAATATTTCCGGAAGAGCCGGGAATAAAAACAGTACAAGAAGTCCCACAAATAAAAGAGCTGTACATACTTTTCCAAACCACATGGCTCCGTTAAGCATCTTTCCTTTTCTCAGGAAAATAATGCCCATAATTCCCATATATCCTTCTTTTATTAACATAAGCGCAATCAAAAGCCACATAAGCGGATACCTTGTCGCAAGACACACAGCCAGAGCCGCGTGTGTCAGCTTGTCGGCAACAGGGTCAAGAGCTTTTCCAAGCTCAGTTATCATGTTAAAGCGCCTTGCGATTTTTCCGTCAAATAAATCTGTCAGACTGGAAATCAGCACTACAAAGGCAGCCCACATATAATCCTTCTCACTTTCCGCCGTAATATAGAGATAGCAGAATACAGGAATCAGAAGGATACGGAAATATCCCATCATATTGGGAATGGAAAAAATTTCTTTTTTACTGAATTTTTTCATATACTTACTCTTCTTCTGTCACATTTACATCAAGACCGAGTTCTTTTAACTGTGCCTCGTCTACCGGCTGCGGAGCTTTTGTCATAAGGCAGGACGCGTCTTTTACCTTCGGGAAGGCAATCACGTCACGAATGCTGTCCACCTTAGCCATCAGCATTACGAGACGGTCAAGACCATAGGCAAGTCCTGCGTGAGGCGGAACTCCGTATTTGAAAGCGTCCAGAAGAAAGCCGAACTGCTCATAGGCAGCCTCTTTTGTAAAGCCAAGCGCCTCAAACATCTTCTCCTGAATATCATTCTGGTGGATTCGCACGCTTCCTCCGCCGATTTCATTTCCGTTTAATACGATGTCGTATGCTTTTGCACGAACCTTGCCCGGATCTGTGTCAAGAAGCGGAAGGTCTTCCTCCATAAGCATGGTAAACGGGTGGTGCATGGCTGTGAAACGATTCTCCTCTTCATTCCACTCAAGAAGCGGGAATTCGGTTACCCATACAAAGCGATACTCGTTTTTATCAAGGATTTCCATCTGTTTAGCAAGCTCAAGGCGAAGAGCGCCAAGCACATCGTATACAAGCTTTGTCTTATCTGCTGCAAAGAGAAGAAGGTCGCCTGGTTTTCCTTCCATTGCCGCTACAAGAGCGTCCATCTCTTCCTCTGTCATAAATTTTGCAAAAGAAGATTTTCTTGTGCCGTCCTCTGCAATGGCAATGTAAGCAAGACCTTTTGCTCCGTAGCCTTTTGCAAACTCTACCAGCTTGTCGATCTTCTTACGCGGCATTGCGCCCTGGCCTTCTGCGTTGATACCGCGCACGCTTCCGCCGTTTTCAAGCGCTCCTGTAAATACTGCGAAGCCGCAGTCCTTTACAATGTCGCTCACATCGTGAAGCTCCATTCCAAAACGCATATCCGGTTTATCGGAACCGAAACGGTCCATTGCTTCCTGCCATGTGATTCTTTCGATCGGAAGCTTCACTTCCACGCCCAGCACCTCTTTAAAGAGGAACGCAAGGTATCTCTCATTTACATCAATGACGTCGTCTACGTCCACAAAAGAAAGCTCCATGTCGATCTGTGTAAATTCCGGCTGACGGTCTGCACGAAGGTCCTCGTCACGGAAACATCTTGCGATCTGAATATAGCGGTCGTACCCGGAGCACATTAAAAGCTGTTTATAGAGCTGCGGAGACTGGGGAAGACCGTAAAAGCTGCCCGGGTGCACACGAGACGGCACAAGATAGTCTCTCGCTCCCTCCGGAGTGCTCTTTCCAAGCATCGGTGTCTCAATTTCAAGAAAGCCCTCTTTTGCAAAGAACTGTCTTGTGAGCATTGCCACCTGGCTCTTTAACATCATATTTCTCTGAAGATCCGGTCTTCTTAAATCCAGATAACGGTATTTCAGACGGATTTCATCTTTTGTCTTGCTGTTCTCCTCGATTGGGAAAGGAGGCACGTCCGCCTCAGACAGAATGCGAAGGCTGTTTACACGAAGCTCGATTTCGCCTGTTGCAAGATTTTCGTTTACTGCACCGCCTCTTTTTTCCACAATACCGGTCACTGCAATGACAAACTCGCTGCGGAGATGTCCCGCTTTTTCAAATCCCTCTTCATCAATGCTGCCGTTTTCAAAAATAAGCTGCATGATCCCGGAGCGGTCGCGAAGGTCAACAAAGACAAGTCCGCCTTTGTTTCTTGCTTTCTGAACCCAGCCCATAAGGGTTACTTCGCTTCCGATCATCTCTTTTGTCACTTCTGCACAGCGGCATGTTCTGTGCAGTCCCTGCATACTTTCAGCCATAATTCTCTATCCTCCTGATTTTTACATTCTGTCGCGGAAAAATTCCACGAACTCTGTATATCCTTCTGTCATCATCTGTTCCTTCTGGAACTTCTTGTTTTTCTTCATAATGGAAATGTTTACCTGTGTTCCTGTGCTTCTCTCTTCTTCCGCCTGTTTTAAAATCGCAAGAAGCTTATCTGCCGGCATATTTTTCTCTATGAGATATGCTTTTTTGCCGTTCTTTGTAGGAACCTCATATCCTCTTTCCAGAAGAAGCATAACAATTCGCTCGAAACCAATGGAAAAACCGCAGGCACATGTCTGATTTCCTGTGAATTTTCCGATCATTTCATCGTAACGTCCACCACCGCCTACGCTTCCGCCGAACTCGTCCATTGCGATCTCAAAAATCGGTCCTGTGTAATAAGACATGCCGCGCACAAGTGTCGGGTCAAAGGACATTTTAAAATCTGCTGTCTTTACGCTGTCCACTGTGGAGATAATTGTCTGAAGATCTTCTGCAGCGCCCGGTTCCAGAACATCTTTTAATTTTTCTCCCAGGAAACGAACGCCTTCTGTATCGTTTGTCACCTCTTTGAACATTCCCAGGTATGTGTCAATGCTTTCCTCGGCAAAGCCTTCTTTTTTCAGCTCCTCTGCAACGCCGTCCAGTCCGATTTTATCCATCTTATCAAGGATAATAAATACGGTATCAAAGCTTTCCTCCGGGAAACCGCTGTATTTTGCCATTGCCTTTAAAATCTTTCTGTCATTGATACGGATTGTAAAATTGTGGAAATCCAGTTTTCCAAGAAGGGTTGTCGTTGCAAGAACGAGCTCGATTTCTGCAAGATAAGTCGGCTCCCCTAAAATATCAATATCACACTGCATAAACTGACGGAAACGTCCTCTCTGGGGGCGGTCGGCTCTCCATACATTTCCCATCTGAAGGGCTTTAAAAGGGGCCGGAAGCTCATTTGCATGATTGGAGTAATATCTAGAAAGAGGAACCGTAAGGTCATAGCGAAGCCCGGAGTCCACAAGATCCGCCTCCTCCTTTGCCTCCTCAAGTTTTAATTTTTCTCCTCTTTTTAAGATTTTAAAAATCAGTTTTTCGTTTTCTCCGCCCTGCTTGCTGCAAAGATTTTCAATATGCTCCACGCAGGGAGTTTCTATGGAAGAAAATCCAAATGTGCCGTATGTCTCCCGGATCATATTCATCACATAATTTCGGATTTCCATCTCCCTGGGTAAAATATCTTTCATTCCGGTTACCGGTTTTTTCTTTAATGCCATATCTTTCCTCCTTTATTATGAACCACTCTCTGAAATGCAAGAAATACCTGCATATCGAAATTTTTTATTTCTTCTATCATAAGCTCCATCACTGTTTCCACATCAAACGCCGGTCTGTACGGCCGGTCTGAGCGAAGAGCTGCAAACACATCGCAGACTCTTAATATTCTGGCTCCCAGAGGAATTTCCTCTCCTGCCAGATTCGACGGATACCCTGTCCCGTCAAAATTTTCATGGTGGTATAAAATACTTTTCAGGATAAATTCTGAATACCCCTGTTTTTTCAGCACCTCATATCCAAGAGCAGAGTGCATTCTTACATATTTCAGCTCCTCTATCACGAGAGGATCCTGCTCCTGCCCGTTAATATACCCGGTCAGTTTTAACTTTCCAATATCGTGAAGCATACCTGCGACTGCCAGGTCATGGCACACCGCCTCAGAAAGAGACAGTTCTTTCGCCACCTCGTATGCAAGATTGCTTACGTCCATACCGTGATGCAGCTCGGATTCCAGGTCAAATTTAAGAATCCCTTTTTTTTCTGTTGTCGTCAATGCTGTCTCCAAAACTACAGCCACCTTTCAATGCCCGCACGTTTTCTTTCTATCATTTCTTCAATCCTGGAAATGTAATTTGTGACGTCTTTTACATTTTCCACACGCTCTATTCTTCTTCCGCCGTCAAAAACGAGCTTGGAAGAGCCGCCTGCTCCCAGTGCAATAATTGGCTGTTTTTCTTCCATGATGAGAATATTATAAATACCTGCCTTATCAGTCTTTGCATAGCCCACATTCTCAAAATTGCCCTTCATATTTTTCTGTCTGTACAGATAATAAGGGCTCATTTCCATTTCACGGGCAGCTTCCATAGTCAGGTTCATAATCTCCTGATTATTTTCAAATGTCATTTCCTGGTATTTGTCTTTGAACATATTAAGTCTTGCCGCCCTCTTTACAGCCAGGGAATGCACGGTCAGGCTGTCCGGTGCAAGAGTTCTGACCCTGTTCAGCGTATTTTTCACTTTGGAAATGTCTTCTCCCGGAAGTCCCACGATCAAGTCCATATTGATGTTATCAAATCCAAGCTCCCGCGCCAGAAGAAAGGCTTTTTCCGTCTCTTCCACTGTATGGCGTCTTCCGATAATATCCAGTGTTTCCTGATTCATGGTCTGGGGATTTACAGAAATTCTTGTAACGGGAAATTCCCGGATTGCCTGAAGCTTCTCCTTTGTGATACTGTCAGGCCGTCCCGCTTCTATGGTAAATTCCAAAAGGCTGTCAAATCCGAAGCTTTCTTCCACCTGATGAAGCACCCTTCTAAGCTGCTCCGGCTCCAGTGTCGTCGGCGTTCCTCCTCCAATGTAAATAGTATCCAGCTTTCTTCCCTTCATCATAGGCGCTGTCTCCCGGATTTCCCGGCAGAGGGCATCTACATATGCGTCTACCCTGTCCTTCCATACTTTTAAAGGATAAGAGCTGAATGAACAGTAAAGGCAGATACTTGGGCAAAACGGAACGCCGATATAAAGGCTGTATCCTTTTTCATAGTCGATCTTCCTTAGAATATCCCTCTCTCTGTTTGCGATTGCCACTGCAAGCGCCGTTTTTTCCGGGCTTACGAGATACTGCTCCCGCATTTCCTGTGCAGTTTCGGAATTTTTCATTCCGGATTCTATCATTGCCATTGCAAGTTTTACCGGACGGATTCCCGTTAAATTCCCCCAGGGCAGGGTTCTTCCCGTAAGCTTTACAAGAAGCTTATAAAGGCCATATTTTATAATGTCTTTATTTTCTTTTCGAAGCGTGCGGTCAAATTCTTCTTCTGATTCGCAGAAAACAGGGGCATCTTCTTCCTGACTGCAGGAGTGCCCCTTTATTTTCTCCGCGCTTGTTACGCCGTTATGACCTTCCCCTTTGTATCTTAAGACAAAGCTTCCGTTTTCCTCTGACACAGTAAAGGAAAGGTTGTATTCTTCCTGTCCGGCTTCTTCTTCGTAGATGGTATGTATTTCACTTTCCGGGTAAAACGCCCGTATCAGTTCGTATACATCATGTTCAAATTCTCTGTCTAAAAATAAAATCCTGATTTTATACAAATGGATTGTACCTCTTTTCATATCCAATGGTTGTGGACGTATCGTGTCCCGGATAAACCTCTGTCTCCTCCGGAAGAGAATCCACAAGTTTGTGGAGGCTTCTCACAATTTCTCCCATGCTGCCTCCCGGCAGATCTGTTCTTCCCACAGAACCGTAAAACAGAGTATCTCCGCTGAACAGAAGATTTTCTTCTTCTATATAATAACAGCAGCTTCCCTCTGTATGTCCCGGCGTATGGATCACCTGAACAGAAAATCCTGCCGCCTCGAACACCTGCAGATCTGAAAGAAGCGTGTCCGCTTCTATGGAGCAGGAAATCCTTCCGCAGTTTCCGGACAGATTAAGGGAAGCGTCAAGAAGCATTTTCGCCTCTTCCCTCTGTGCATAAACAGGAATATGATACTTCTGTCTCACTTCCTCCACTGCCTGAATGTGGTCAAAATGGCCGTGTGTCAGAAGGACTGCCTTTGGCGTTCCGGAAATTTCATTTACTTTTTCAAAAATCTTTTCTGCTTCATCTGCAGGGTCAACGATCAGTACCTCGCCTGTACTCTTGTTTTTCAGAAAATAACAGTTTGTATATACGCTTCCAAGGATACTTTTATAAAGCTCTGCGTTTTTCATTTTTTCCTCCTCAGCCAGTTGTACGTTCCACATCAATAACGCTGTCTACCTGGCGGATTTTTTCAATCAGAGTATTTAACTCTTCCTTACATTTTACATTGAAGCTCATGGAAATGGTCGCTTTCTCCTGCTTGCTGGTACGGCTGCTCATTCCGCGAACGTCTATTTTTCTCTCTGTAAAAATTTTGGAAAGATCCACAAGAAGACCTGTCCTGTTATTGGCATAAATCTGGATCTCTGCCATATAAGTTTCTGAATTGGCTGATTCCGGAGACTGCCACTCTGCCTCAATAAGACGGCTTCTGTCAAGCTCCGACATATTTAACACATTGATACAGTCTGTCCTGTGAATGGTGATTCCTCTTCCCCTTGTGACAAATCCCACAATTTCGTCTCCCGGTATGGGACTGCAGCATTTTGAAAAACGAACGGCAACATCATGAATGCCTCTTACAATAATGCCGCCCTTATTTTTCGTAATATGAAGCTTTTCCTGATTTTCTGTGGCAGCTTCAAGAACCTGTTCATCTGTAAGATTCTTTTTGTTTTCCTTATCATAGGCTTCTACCAGCTTATTAAAGACCTGACCTTCTTTTAATCCGCCGTGGCCGATTGCTGCCAGAACAGAATCCCAGTCCCGGAATCCATATTTGCGCATCACAGCTTCCTGATACGGAGCTTTTGTGTAAAGGGTAATTTTAAAGCCTTTATTTTTGGCATACTGAGCAAGCATTTCCTTACCCTTTAAAATATTATCTTCTTTCAGTTCTTTTTTAAACCACTGGTTGATCTTATTTTTTGCCTGTGTACTCTTTACAATTTTCAGCCAGTCACGGCTTGGCCCCTGAGAGTTCTGAGAGGTAATGATCTCAATACGGTCTCCGTTCTTGATCTGATATTCAATGGGCACAAGCTTTCCGTTTACTCTGGCTCCCACCATCTTGTTTCCCACTGCGCTGTGCACACTGTAAGCAAAGTCAATGGGGGTAGAGCCTGTTGGAAGGTTTTTTACGTCTCCCTGCGGCGTAAAGCAGTATACATTATCTGCAAACAGGTTCAGGTCGTTTTTCAGAAGGCTCATAAACTCCCGGTTGTCAGACATATCTCTCTGCCATTCCAGGATCTGGCGAAGCCAGTTTAACTTCTCTTCCTCACTCTTTTTCACCGGAACTTTTCCGTCTGAGGATTCTTTATACTTCCAGTGCGCCGCGATTCCGTACTCTGCTGTTCTGTGCATCTCAAATGTACGGATCTGAATCTCAAAAGGCTGTCCATTCGGTCCGATCAGCGTTGTATGAAGAGACTGGTACATATTCGGCTTTGGCATTGCAATGTAATCTTTGAAGCGTCCCGGAATGGGCTTATACATCTCGTGAATTACGCCAAGCGCCGCATAACAGTCTTTTACAGTATCTACAAGAATGCGCACAGCAAATAAGTCGTAAATCTGGTCAATGGTCTTGTCCTGATTTACCATCTTTTTATAGATGCTGAAAAAATGCTTGACACGCCCATCTACCTGGGCTTTGATATTGGCATCTTCCATATGCTTTTTGACCTGCTGTACAATCTTTCCCACGAACTCTTCTCTTACGCTCTTTCGAAGAGCTACTTTTTCCACAAGGTCATAATATACGTCCGGCTTCAGATATTTAAGAGAAAGGTCATCAAGCTCCACCTTGATCTTGGAAATACCGAGGCGCATGGCAATGGGAGCGTAAATATCCATTGTTTCTCTTGCTTTTTCCTGCTGCTTCTCCGGACGCATATACTGAAGAGTACGCATATTGTGAAGGCGGTCCGCCAGCTTAATAAGAATGACTCTGATGTCCTTTGCCATTGCAAGAAACATCTTTCTTAAATTTTCCGCCTGGACCTCCACCTTGTCTGCAGCATAGGACAACTGTCCCAGCTTTGTGACGCCGTCCACAAGAAGCGCCACCTCAGAGCCAAATTCTTTTTCCACTTCCTCATACGTCATCCAGGTATCCTCCACTGCATCGTGAAGAAGCCCCGCCACGATCGTCTCCTTGTCAAGCTCCAGATCTGCAAGAATGATCGCCACGCAAAGAGGGTGGATAATATACGGTTCCCCTGATTTTCTCTTCTGATCCTTATGCGCTTCGCTCGCAACTGCATACGCCTTCTCAATCATGGAAATATCCGCAGAAGGATGGTATTTCCGCACACTGGTAATGAGTTCTTTATAAAGCACTTCCGGGCTTGTAAAATCATTCATGGATTTTACTGCCGCATCTGCTTTTTTTACAGATTCCAGTTTTTCCTTTTCTATCTGTACGGTATTCTCTTCTTTTCCGTTTATAATCTCTGCCATCAATTCCACCTGCCTGTCTACAATACAATAGGTTTTACTTTCCTTCGTAGCAGATTACAGACGCTACATCGTAATTTTTCAGCTTTTCTCTTCCCTTCAGACCGGCAAGCTCCATAAGGAATACTACCTTGACAACTTCGCCGCCAAGCTCCTCGATCATATGGATCGCAGCTTCAATGGTTCCGCCTGTTGCGATCAGATCGTCCACAACGGCAACCTTCTGCCCCGGTTTGATAGAATCTTTATGCATCTCAATGGTTGCGCTTCCATATTCCAGATCATAGCTTTCTGATATGGTTTCACAGGGAAGCTTTCCTTTTTTGCGCACCGGTACAAATGGTTTATGAAGATTATAGGCAATGGGAACTCCAAAAATAAAGCCTCTTGATTCTGTACCTACAATCACATCTACATCTGTATCTTTCAGGCATTCCTGCATGGAATCAATAGCAAGCTTCAATCCGTCTGCATCCTGTAAAATACTTGTCACATCACGAAAAATAATCCCCGGTTCCGGGAAATCCGGTATACTTCTTACATACTCTTCAAGTCTCTTCATTTTCCCATTCCTCCACTTTATCTCATAAATATTTTTTAGTATATCACTTTTCCATGCGGGAATCAATCTAAAACCCGACATAATCCGCATAAATGCGCCCGTCTTCGAGTTTTTCAGCGGTACTCCTGGATAATCACCTGTAAATTTTCTCTTCCCTGGTAGCGGTTGATCTCCGGATAATAAGTAATCATAAGTCTTTCTTTGCCGGAAACATACTGCGAAAACTTCTCGGCTTCCCCAAAATAAATTCCATCTATTATCGTACCGCTTCCATCCATAAGCTGCATTTTTGCCACATTTCGATTTTTCCCAAAAATTCTTAAATTTAAAACCCGCAGATCCTTCTGGGCAAAAACAGGCCTTGTATTTCCTTTTCCAAAGGGTTCCAGAAAAGAAATTTCCTCTACCAGCTCCTTCGTAATATAGGATACCGGCATGGGTACGTCGATAACAACCTTTGGAATCAGATCTTCCTCTGTAAGACTGCAGTTTTCATTCAGTGTCTTTCGAAAAATCTCTATATTTTCTTCTTTTATGGAAAGTCCTGCCGCCATTGGGTGGCCCCCGAACTGCTCCATAAGGTCTGCACATTTTACAAGCTCTTCATACATGGAATATCCTTCTATGGAGCGTCCGCTTCCTTTTACACAGGCTTCCCCTTTTGTGAGAACAAAGGCGGGCTTATGGTATTTTTCCCGTATCCTTCCCGCAATGATCCCCGCAAGGCTCTCATGGCAGTCCGGAAGATAAATTACGAGAACTCTGTCGTTTTTGAGAGCCGTATGTTCCACCTGAAAGATTGCTTCCTCTTTTCCCTTTTCTGTCAGAGCCTTTCTGCTGTCATTTAAAGCCTTTAAATCTCCTGCCAGCTTCGCCGCCTCGTCTCTGTTTTTCGCACTTAAAAGGGCAAGAGAACGGGCTGCTGTATCAAGACGGCCGCTTGCATTAATACACGGCCCCAGCACAAACCCAATATGGTATGCTGTAATTTTACCATCTTCCAGTCCGTTTGCGCGGATCAGCTCCCGAAGTCCCACGTTTTTTGTATCGGCAATGCGGCGAAGCCCCTCTTTTACAAGAATCCTGTTTTCTCCCTGAAGTTCCATCACGTCTCCTACAGTCGCTATTGCCGCAAACTCAAGAAGTTCCTCTGCCGTTTCCTTTGGAAAAGAAAAGCTTTCGTAAAGGGCGCAGGCAAACTTAAATGCCACCACAGCGCCACAGAGATTTTTGTTAGGGTAAGGGCAATCCGGCTGTTTTGGGTTGATCACCGCATCTGCCGGAGGAATCAGATACTCTCTCCCTTCTTCCGTTTCTTTATATGGAATCTCATGATGATCGGTAACGATCACGGTCATTCCTGCCTCTTTTGCCATTGTAATCTCTTCTGATGCCGCAATTCCGTTGTCACAGGTTACAATCGTATCCACCCCATCTTCCAGAGCTTTTTTTATAAGATGCTCATGGATCCCATAACCGTCTGCCACCCGGTCCGGAATATATGTATCTGCCTGCGCACCGATTTTCTGAAAACAGTGGATCAGAATATACGTAGAAGTCACGCCGTCAATGTCATAATCTCCAATGATACGGATTTTCTTTTTCTGCCGCACTTTTTCCTTTACAATCTCCACTGCTTTTTTCATATCTTTTAAAAGCCAGGGGGAAGGAATCTCGTCCGTTGTTCCAAAAAGGTACTGCCGTACTGCCTCGTCTCCCACTACATCTCTGTTTCGGATCAGTCTTGCAATGACCGGGTCTATTCCAAAGGTTCTCCCGATTTCCTGAAAATCTGCGCCCTTTGCTGTTACTACCCATTTTTCCATTTTGTTTCTCCTTGCTACAAAGATAAATATCCCAGGCAGGAGCTACCTGTCCGGGATATTTGTTTTTTTATTTTGTTTCATTTTCTTTCTCAGAGGCTGCTTTTTCTGCCGCTTCCTGAGCTGCAAGACGCTCTGCTACTCTCTTGCGGTTTTTCTTTTTCGGCTGTGTTTCTTTAGAAGAAACGCTCTGACTCTGAACAGAAGATTTCTGCGCATTCCCTTTTTTCTCAGCCTGGTTATTTGCAGAAATTGCTTTTACCGGTTTTGCTCCTCCGGAAAGCCGTTTCTTCATAACAAGCCACAGTGCGCCTGTAATACATACAGAAGAGTATGCACCACAGATAATACCTACCATAAGAGGTGCTGCAAACTCACGGATAGAAGAAACACCCATGATGTAAAGAACAGCAACCATTACAAAAGTAGTAAAAGATGTATAAATACTTCTTGTAAGTGTCTGTGTAATACTTACATTTACCACTTCCTCGAGATTCTCTGTACGTTTGCTGCCATGAAGATTCTCACGGATACGGTCGAAAATGACAATTGTGGCATTAATAGAATAACCTACGATTGTTAACATACATGCGATAAATGTATTTCCCACGGATACTCTTGCGATGGCATAGAACGCCAATACAATGAGAACGTCGTGAAGAAGTGCCAGAACCGCACTGCTTGCAAAACGAATATCTTTAAATCGCAGCCAGATGTAAAGAAGCATACATACAGTTGCCACAAGAACTGCCACGATCGCGTCCTGACGCATTTCTTTACTTACAGTCGCAGAAATATTCTCTGCCTGGATCAGTTTTTCATCTACGTCAAATTCCTTAACAAGCGCTTTGTTCAATTTTTCACGCTCGTCAAGAGAAAGTGTTCTTGTCTTGATAATAACCTGATTTGTTCCCACAACCTTTGTCGGCTGTACGTTTTTATCTCCTGTTACTTTTTCTACGAGAGGTGTTACCTTGGAATCAATTTCCTTAATATCCATATCTTCGTTGAATGTAACATTTGTAGCTGTACCGCCTGAGAACTCAAGGCTGTAGTTTAAAGCTTTTCCTTCGCTCTGGCTGTGGAACAGCATAAATGCAGGACCGCAGAGCATAAGAACGAGGGAGAGAATAAAGAATACTTTTCTTTTTCCCACAAAGTCGATGGCTTTTCTTTGTTTTGCGCTTCCGTAGAATTTCGGATCGCGGACACCCACTGCATAGAGCGCGTTTACGATCAGTCTTGAAATCACAAGAGCTGTAAACATGGAAATCACAATACCAAGCGCCAGTGTGTATGCAAAGCCCTTAACCGTACCGGAACCAAGCCACATCAATACAAAAGCTGCGATCAGGGTTGTGATATTGCCATCGAAAATTGCAGAAAATGCTTTGCTGAAACCGCTCTTAATTGAGTTTCTCACAGACATTCCGGCTGCAATTTCTTCCTGTATACGCGCATAAATAATAACATTTGCGTCCACTGCCATACCAATACCCAGGATAATACCGGCAATACCCGGAAGTGTCAGGGTAATGTCAAAGGCATTTAAGGTAATGAGGATCATGGCTGTATAAAGAATAAGGGCGATTCCTGCCACAAGGCCAGGAATGCGGTATACAAGGATCATAAACAGGATTACGATCACAAGACCGATTGCTGCTGCCTTCACACTTGTCTCAATGGCTTCCTCTCCAAGCTGTGCTGCCACAACGCTGGAACGGACTTCCTCAAGCTCAAGGCTTAAAGAACCGATTCGAATATAAGAAGCCAATTCCTGTGCTTCCTCAAGGCTTCCCATACCGTCAATCTGTGCGCTTCCGCCTGTGATGGCTTCCGTTACATTCGGCGCGCTTAAAATACCATTGTCATACACGATGGCAATCTGTTTTCCCACATTTGCCTCTGTTGCTTCTGCAAATTTTTTCTTTCCCTCTTTTGTAAGAGTCAGACTTACTACGTACTGTTTTGCATTTGTTGTCTGGTCCTGGATCGCGCCGCCTTCTGCTTCTGCTATATCAGTACCCTCCAGTACAACGGAACCTGCCTCACGGATCTGATCAATGGTTCTTGTGAGCTCGTAACCATGTCCTTCATGATATGTGAAGTTTTCATTTCCGTCCTTGTCTGTCATTTCCACAAAACAAAGAGAGCCCGGTTTTCCCAGTTCTTCCAGAATGGCGTTTGCATCTGTCACACCCGGGATTTCCACGTTGATGCGGTTTCCGCCTTCCTGATAAGCCTGCGCTTCTGTACTGTACTGTTCCACACGCTTCTGCAGCTTATATGTGGTATCCGCCAGATCTTCGCTGCTTGGATTTTCATCTTTTGCCTCATAGGTAATGCTGACGCCACCTGAAAGGTCAAGACCGGTTTTAATGTTCTTTGCCGCACCGGTTCCTGTTGGTCCGAATCCCACTGCTGCTGTAAAGCACAGTAAGCCTGTCAGCAGAACAGTGAAGATCAGAACAAGAATTCCTCTGTTTTTCTTCATTGTTTTTCCCTTCTTTACTTCTTTTTATTCCGCAAGAGCGGCTTTTATCATGATAGCGCACTCCACACGCTTACGCTGGAGCTCGCATCCGATTTCATAATTTCCCTGAATATCTCCCTTGAAATGGTACGCATTTGCAGCGCAGCCGCCGCTGCAGTAAAAACGGGCAAAGCAATTTTTACAGTCCGGTTTTGTGTACACATTACAGTGTCCGAATTCTTTCTGGATTTCAGGCTTTGTGATTCCCTCGTCTACATTTCCCATCAGGTATTCTTCTTCCCCTACAAACTGGTGGCAGGGATAAAAGTCGCCCCACGGGGTCACTGCCAGATACTCTGTCCCGGATCCGCAGCCTGACAGGCGTTTGTATACACACGGACCTCCTGTAAGGTCGATCATAAAGTGGAAGAAATTAAATCCTTTTCCCTCTTTCTCCCGTTTGATCATCTCTTTTGCAAGAATATCATATTCCTCCAGAATCTTTGGAATATCCTCTTCTTTGATGGCATATTCTTCTGTATCAGGCGCTACCACGGGCTCTACGGAAATCTGCTTAAAACCAAGATCTGCCAGATGAAGAACGTCTTTTGAAAAATCAAGGTTGTGATGGGTAAACGTTCCTCTCACATAATAATTGTCCTGATTTCTTGACTCTGCAAATTTCTGGAATTTCGGCATGATCAGATCATAGCTTCCTGCTCCTTTCCGGAACGGACGCATATAATCGTGCACTTCCTTTCTTCCGTCTACGCTTAACACTACGTTGCTCATTTCTCTGTTGCAGAATTCCATCACTTCATCATTTAAAAGAACTCCGTTTGTGGTAAGTGTAAAACGGAACTTTTTATTATGAAGCTTTTCCTGACTGCGGCCATACTCTACCAGGTCTTTTACAACCTGCCAGTTCATAAGCGGTTCGCCTCCGAAGAAGTCCACCTCCAGGTTCTTTCTGGAACCGGAATTGGCAATAAGAAAATCAAGCGCCTTCTTTCCCACTTCAAAGGACATCAACGCTCTTCTTCCGTGATATTCTCCTTCCTCTGCAAAACAGTAACGGCAGGCAAGATTACAGTCATGGGCAATGTGAAGGCAAAGCGCCTTTACTACTGTCTGTCTGCTGTCTGTAAATTCTTC
>URHH01000026.1 GCA_900547615.1 uncultured Blautia sp.
GCGACCTTGCCAAGGTCGAGACCGCGGGTTCGAGCCCCGTCTATCGCTCTTAGGGACTCTGAAATGTCAGAGTCTTTTTTGTTCACAAAAATACCCTTATACAGAAATTTAACTGTGCTGTATAAGGGTATTTCTGTTTATTCCTTTTCTTTTAACTGATAGGCAACAAGTGCGATATTCCAGTAGCCCTGTTTATTAAGCTCGCGCTCACATTCACTGATTTTCCGGCAGCAAATTTCAGAAATCTCTGCAATGGAAGCGTCTTCAAAAGAAGTGGTTTTATTTGGTTTCTCTGTATGTTCCATCAGACTTCCTGCCTTTCGTCATTAACAAGACCGTAGAAGGTTAGAAGATAAAGACCGCATAATCCCACAAGACCGTAAATAATTCTGGAAAGCCAGCTCATGCTTCCGAAAATCATGGCTACAAGGTTGAAATTAAAAAATCCGATAAGCCCCCAATTGACAGCACCGATAACTGCCACAGTAAGGGCAAAATACTGCAAAAATTTATTTCCCATAAGTCATTCTCCTTTCTGAGGAATAGTATTTCCTGAAAGCAGAAAAATATGTAAAACAGCCTCCGTTTTTTGACGGAGGCTGCAGAAAAAATTATTTGATTTTTAAAATCTGAGAAGTTGTCTTTCCATCATTAAAAGTAAAGGTTTCACTTGCTTTTAAGGTGACGTCGCTCTCATCGGAAAGACTGAATACCTGGCATACATTCACTGTTTTTCCAGGCTCGATTTCTTTCATGAAATTGTCAACTGCAGTATCGCTTGCCTCAGGAATGGAGGCACTGCAGACGTTTCCGCTCTGATAAGCCTGAATATTTACGTCTACCATTGCGCTGGAAGAGGTGGATCCGTTGTTTGTATAATCATAGTATACAAGAAGACATGGTTTTCCGGCAAAATCTTTTCCAACACGGTGCTGAGTATAATGAATGGCAAACTTGTCTGTCTCCATATCAATGGTATCTGTGTCAGACGGTGCAGGAACAGCGTCTACTATATTTTTCTGTGTGTTTCCGGAAAGAGAGTTTTCAAGTTCGTTTGCAATGCTCTGGAAGTTGGCTGACATTACTTTTACAGTCTGCTCGTTAAGAGAAGCGATTTTCCATTCATTTCCTGCTTTGATTACCGGATAAGTAATATCAGTTTCTGTAAATGTGTATTTTGTACCAGCTGCTTTTTCCTTCATAATGGAAGCAAGTTTTTCGTGTGCCTGGTCAGAAGACATGGATTCTTCAGAAAAAGCGGAAGATACCATCTGGCGGAGAAATTCACTGATTGCTTCCTGATAAATTTTTGAACCGTCTATATATTTAATATGGGCAGTTATCTGTGCTGTCTGTTCGGAAAGATTAAAATTGTTTCCGGAAATCTCAAAGCTCATTTGCTGGTTCAGTTCCCGGAAAAAATCCATATAGACTGCATTGCGAAGGTCTACTGCGTCAAGTGCGGAAAGATCCTGGCTCTGAAGGTGATTTTCCATAAGAGAAAAGTCCATTTTCTGTACACCGGAAAGGAATTGTTCTACTGATTTTTCTGCATGGGAACGCTCTGAAAAATAGTAGTATGCGAAGCCACCGCCGATTCCGAGAAAAAGGATGAGAAGAAGGAGAAGAAGGCGAAGCTTCGTTTTCTTCTTTTTTTCTGTATTTTCTGTACTCATAAAGCCTCCTTAAAGAATAGTAAGAGCTGCTGTTTGTCATAAGAAAAACAACATCTTGTAACTATATCAGTATAGCAGAAGTCTATCGCATTGACAATGGGAATAACTGCCCATATAATAGATTCAAATAAAAAGACAGGAAGTGAAAATATGAATCGAAAATATGAGGGAAGCTTTGCTTCAGAACATGATGGGCTTTTTGTTTCTGTTCTGGGGGTTCTTCCTCAGGAAAAACCGTACAGGGCGGTAGTGCAGCTTGTACATGGAATGGCGGAGCATAAGGAACGATATTTACCGTTTATGGAGTATCTGGCAGACCATGGATATGTGGCAGTCATTCACGACCACAGAGGTCACGGAAAAAGTGTGAGAAGCAGACAAGACCTGGGTTATATGTATGGGGGAGGCGCAGATGCGCTTCTTAAGGATATAAAAACGGTGAACCGGAAATTAAGGGAGGATTTTCCGGGACTTCCACTTATCCTTTTTGGACACAGCATGGGTTCGCTTGCAGTGCGTGCATTTGCTTCAGAGCATGACAATTACATGGATATGCTGATTGTGTGCGGTTCTCCAAGTAAAAATCCGGCGAGACCTTTGGGAGAATTTATCGCCCGTTTTGAGAAAATACTGTTTGGTTCAAAACATAAGAGTCGTGTTCTGGAAATGCTTTCTTTTGGAAGTTTTGCGGCACGCTTTGCAAAGGATAAAAAATGTAAGGCATGGGTCTGTGCAAATCCTGAGGCCGCAAAAGCATATGAGGAATCAGAACTTTGTGGATTTACCTTCACAGATGACGGATACCTTACGCTGTTTCAGTTGATGAAAAAAGCGTACGATGTGAAGAGCTGGCATTGTACGTCTCCGGAAATGCCGATTTTATTTGTAAGTGGTTCGGATGATCCCTGCATGGGAAATGTGAGAAAGTTTTCAAATGCGGTGTGGGATATGAGGCGTGCCGGATATAGGGATGTAAAAGGAAAGCTTTATTCGGGAATGCGCCACGAGATTTTAAATGAAAAGGACAGGCAGAAGGTTTACCAGGACTTAACGGGATATATGCGAAAAAAAGGATTCTGAGTTTAAAAAGACTCTTTTCCGGATATATATATATAGTAAATGATAGTTATCTTTTGATTACCGCAACATTTATGATAAAATCAGGAAAGGAGCAGCAGGTATGCAGAAAAAAGGCTGGATTCTTTTTCTTATTCTTCTTTGTGTGGCATTTCTTGTAAGTTGTAAAGGAAAAGAAGATACAGAGACAGATAGAGGAGAACTGGTAAGAGTGGAAGCCCTTCAGGAAGATACGGGACTTCCATTTCATGAAACATATGAGTTTGGGAGACAGAAAGATTTATGAAAAGATTGTTAAAATATCTGAAAGGATATGAAAAAGAGACGATTCTCGCACCACTTTTTAAAATGCTTGAGGCAACGTTTGAGCTAATCGTGCCGCTTGTAGTAGCGGGAATTGTAGATGTGGGAATTAAAAACAGAGATACGGAGTACATATGGCGAGCCTGTATTTTGATGGTTGCTCTTGGCCTGATCGGGCTTGTATGTTCTCTCACTGCTCAGTATTTTTCCGCGAGAGCGGCAATGGGATTCAGTACAGGACTTCGAAAAGATATGTTTTCTCATATAGGAAAGCTTTCTTATAAAGAGCTTGACAGGTTGGGAACGCCTACATTGATCACAAGAATTACGAGTGATATTAACCAGGCACAGGCGGGAGTGAATCTTGTACTTCGTCTGTTTCTGCGCTCTCCGTTTATTGTGGCAGGGGCAGTTGTGATGGCATTTACGATTAATGTGAAGGTTGCTGTCATTTTTGTTGTGTCAGTTCCGCTGATTTCTATTGTGCTTTATGTCATTATGAAATGGACTGTGCCGATTTATAAGAGAGTACAGGCAGCGCTTGATAAAATTTCTCTTCTTACAAGGGAAAATCACGTGGGTGTCCGTGTTGTTCGTGCTTTTGGGAGACAAAAAGAAGAGACGGCAGCTTTTTCCGAGACAAACGATGAATATACAAAAATTCAGATTGCAGCAGGAAAAATTTCCGCTCTTTTAAATCCGGCAACATGTGTGATCATGAACTTTGCAGTTATGGCAATTTTATGGCTGGGAGGAAAAGAAGTAAACAGCGGAAATCTGACACAGGGAGATGTGGTAGCTCTTGTAAATTATATGTCCCAGATTCTGATTGCTCTTGTTGCCCTTGCCAATCTGATTGTTGCGGTGACAAAGGCGCTAGCTTCTGCGGGAAGAATCAACGAAGTATTTGATACGCGGCCGGGACTTACAGACGCGGGGACAAAAGAGCAGAACTCAGAAACAGGAGCGCCCGCTGTGGAGTTTTCGGATGTAACATTTTCATATGAGGATGCCAAGGCTCCTTCCCTTTCTCACATCACTTTTCATGTGATGCCGGGAGAGACAGTTGGTATTATAGGAGGAACCGGCTGCGGAAAGTCCACTCTGGTAAATCTCATAGGGCGTTTTTACGATGTGCAGGAGGGAGGGGTACGCGTAAATGGAAATCCAGTAAAGAATTATCCGTTTTCGCAGCTTCGAAGAAAAGTGGGAATGGTTCCCCAACAGGCTGTATTATTCAAGGGAACAATCAGAGAAAATATGCGATGGGGAAAGGAAGACGCATCAGAGAAGGAAATTTTCCATGCGCTTTCAGTTGCCCAGGCAGAGGAATTTGTACGGAAAAAGCCGGAAGGTTTAAATACCATGATAAGCCAGGGCGGAACAAATCTTTCCGGAGGACAGAGACAGCGCCTTACCATTGCAAGAGCCCTTGTGGGAGAACCGGAAATCCTGATCCTTGATGACAGCGCGTCTGCCCTTGATTTTGCAACAGATGCGGCTCTTCGAAGGGCAATCAGAAAAGAAACCGGGAAGATGACGGTTTTCCTTGTTTCGCAGAGAGCGTCCTCTGTCCGCCAGGCAGATAAGATTCTTGTTCTGGACGATGGAGAACTTGCAGGCGTGGGAACCCATCAGCAGCTTTTTGAAAGCTGCCAGGTATACAGAGAAATCTGTCTTTCCCAGTTATCAGAAGAGGAGGTGGAAGGAAGATGAAGCACAGAAAAACCATAAAGCGTGTTTTGGAATATATTCGTCCCTATGGATTTAAGATTATAGAAATGCTGATTCTGGCAGTAATTACGGTTGCCTTTACCTTATATACTCCGATTTTGATCGGACGGGGAGTTGATTATATCGTAGGTCAGGGAGAAGTATGGAGCGAAAAACTTTTTAAAATTCTTTTGCAGCTTGGTGTTGTTATTCTGGGGACTGCTGTTTCCCAGTGGCTTATGAATCTGATTACAAATCAGGTTACATATCGTGTTGTGCAGGATATAAGAAGCCGTGCCTTTTCTCATCTGCAGGAAGTTCCGGTATCTTATATGGACGCCAGTCAGCCGGGAGATATTTTAAGTCGGATTGTGGCAGATGTAAGTCAGTTTTCTGACGGCCTTTTAATGGGATTTACTCAGCTTTTTACAGGCGTAGTGACTATTCTGGGAACAATTGGTTTTATGCTTTCTATCAGTGTGAAAATTTCACTTCTTGTCATTGTGCTGACACCAATTTCTCTTTTTGTGGCAAGTTTTATAGCAGGAAGAACCTTCCGTATGTTTAAGGAGCAGTCGGAAAAAAGAGCAGAGATGACTTCTCTTGTGGAAGAGCTTGTAGGAAATCAGAAGCTTGTACAGGCGTTTCATTATGAGGAGAGGGCTGAGGAACGATTTGGAAAAGTGAATGAGGAGCTTCGTGTATGCGGAATTAAGGCTTTATTCTTTTCTTCTATCACAAATCCCTCCACACGTTTTGTAAATGGACTTGTGTATACCGGTGTTGGGATTATGGGAGCTTTCACTGTCCTTTCCGGAAGAATGACAGTAGGACAGCTTACCAGTTTTTTAAATTATGCAAATCAGTATACGAAACCGTTTAACGAAATTTCAGGTGTTGTGGCAGAACTTGAAAATGCCCTTGCCTGTGCAAATCGTATTTTTGAGTTTATTGATACTCCGGCAGAGAAGCCGGACGGGAAAGATGCCGTTACAATGGAACATGCAGAAGGAGAGGTAAAACTTACAAATCTTTCTTTTTCCTATCAGCCGGAAGTTTCCCTTCTTCAGGATATTAACATTCATGTGAAACCAGGTCAGAGAATTGCCATTGTAGGACCTACAGGATGCGGAAAAACAACAATCATCAATCTGCTGATGCGTTTTTATGATCCGCAGAAGGGACAGATTGCAGTAGACGGAACGCCTGCATTAAAAATTACAAGAGACAGCCTTCGGAAAAACTTCGGTATGGTTCTTCAGGATACCTGGCTGAAGGCAGGAACAATAAGAGAGAATATTGCATACGGAAAGCCGGATGCTTCTCTGGAAGAGGTGATGGAGGCTGCGAAAAAAGCGCATGCACACAGCTTTATCCGGCGTATGCCAAAGGGATACGATACGGTGATTTCAGAGGGCGGAGGAAATATTTCCCAGGGCCAGAAACAGCTTCTCTGTATAGCGAGGGTCATGCTGATGCGCCCCTCCGTTCTGATCCTCGACGAGGCAACATCCTCTATTGATACGCGTACAGAAGTTAAGGTACAGAAAGCATTTGAGGAACTTATGGAAGGAAGGACAAGCTTTATTGTAGCGCACCGTCTTTCCACTATCCAGGAAGCGGATTTGATTCTTGTTATGAAAGATGGTAATATAATAGAACAGGGCAGACACCGGGAACTGCTTGAGAAGAAGGGATTTTATGCACATCTTTACGAAAGCCAGTTTGCAGTGTCCTGAATAAAGAAAGACAGGAGAAAAAAATGGAAGAAAATAAGAAAGAAGAAGTGAAGGGTACGCAGGAAAAGAAAAAATTGTGGGAAACGCTTCCTGTTAGAAGCTGTATGTTAATGTGCCTTGCAGGTCTTTACATTCTGTATACAGGATATAGACTTTGCAAAAATGTGATAGACGGTGTGGAAGGTGCAAGCTTTGGATTTTTTATCGTGGGTGTTGTTTTTCTTGTTCTTGCAGTAGGAATGTTGTATGTAGGAATTCGAGGAGTGCTTGCGGACGATAAGAAACAGAAGGAGGAGACAGCTGCGGCAAAAGAAGCGGCAAAGGCAGAGGAAGCAGAGGAAATTTCTGAAGCAGAAGAGAAGAATGGAGCGGAAAAAGCAGCAGAGGAGCCGAAAGAAAAAGGAAAAATGTCCATAAGGGACAGAGCAAATCTGGCAGGACGACTTGCAGAAGAAGAGTCTGAAGAGGAAGTCTGATATATGAAACTTGTGATTACATTGTTAAAGCCTTTATCTTTTCTGCCGGCAATCCTTATGATGCTTTTAATATATGGATTTTCTGCACAGACAGGAGAGGTGTCCGGAGAGCTTTCCTATAAAATCAGCTATCAGATTGTAGAGACGAAAAACGAGATACTGGGCACAAATAAAAGCTATGATGAGCTGGCGGCAGATGCGGATTCCATTCACTATTATGTGCGTAAGGCGGCACACATGACGGAATACTGTGTTCTGGCAATTGCCATTTCCTTTCCTTTATATGTGTATAAAGTAAGAGGTATCTGGCTGGTGCTTCTGGCAGGAATGGTATGTGTGGGGTTTGCCAGTCTTGACGAGTATCATCAGTCTTTTGTAGGAGGGAGAGGCCCTTCTGTAAAAGATGTAGGCATTGACAGCATAGGCGCATTAATCGGGATTATTCTTGTACAGGCGTTCTGCTGGTCAACCCTACATAATCCGGCAGGAAAAAAGAGAAAAAAGAAGAAGCACAGGAGATAAGGGGGAATCATGGATTCCCCCTTACGTAATGATGAATAACCTTCCTGGCAAGATGGTATTGTTCCAGATTCATGGAAATTTTTCCTTTCCGGAGAGAAACCACACCATCTTCCAGGAGTTTTTTTATAGTGCGGTTTATGGTTTTTACAGTAATGCCGCATTCCTCATAAAGCTCCTGTCTTGTTTTCCGTATAAGGATTTCTTTTGTGTCGGAAATATTCATGGAATCCGCCTGTTTTAAAATATAGTCAAGAAGGATAAAATGCGGCGGATAAAAAAGCCGTGCGCCCCGATTATAGGAAGAACGGTAAAGTTTATATGCAATTTTGTGAGAGACAAGCTGGAGAAAATGAATGTCTTTTTTGATCCACTCTTCAAAGTCTTTTCTGGAAAAATAAATGACCGTTGTTTCTGTCAGGGTTTCGATGGTGACAGAAGTTTTTTCCATGCCTGCAAGAATCGTCACTTCACCTACAAAGTCAATTGGCTCATTTTTTTCAATCATATAGACGTTTCCGTTTTCAAATTCATTGATGACTCTGTGTTCTCCTTTTGCAATAATCCCAAAAGAGGTAAGAGGATAATCTTTCTGATGGATAATCGTTCCCGGAGGATAGACGCGAATGGTATGGCGTTTATAGAGTTCTTCCGGCATATAACGAATATAGTTTTCAAGCTCCGGCACTTCTTTTAATAAATCTTCTAACCGCATAGGAATTTCCTCCTCTGTATGTCTGGTTCCAGTATACCATATAAATTTTATTTTCGTATATGAAAAAAGGGAAAAAAGCCCATTTGTCCTTTTTTGAAAATTCGGTTTTCTGTAAAATAGAAGCAGAAAAACAAAAACTTTTCAGAGACGAAGGAGGAAACAAATGGGTAAGTACACATATCCATCACTGAAAGAGCGGATTCGCACAGAATACAAAATTTATATTCTGGCATTTCTGTTTATTTTGGCAGCAGATTCTATTGGACAGGTTCAGATTCCGCTGGGACCGGGAAAATTTATTTTATTTCCGATTTTTTATTCTTTGCTGCTTGGTATCGTATCCGGTCCGGAGCTTACAAAAATTGTAAAAACAAAAGAAGTAAAAGCTGCCTCAAAGCTTGTAATCGTGGCAATCTGTCCGTTTATTGCAAAGCTTGGAATTAATGCGGGAGCAAGTATAGAAGTAGTCCTCTCGGCAGGACCGGCGCTTCTTTTACAGGAATTTGGAAACCTGGGAACTATTTTTCTTGCAATGCCCCTGGCACTTCTTCTTGGGTTAAAGAGGGAAGCAATCGGAGCAACCCATTCCATTAACAGGGAGACGAATCTTGCACTTATTACCGATATGTATGGCCCGGAGTCTCCGGAGGCAAGAGGAAGCCTTTCTATTTACATAGTAGGAGGTATGGTTGGAACAATTTACTTTGGATTTATGGTATCAGTAGTTGCGCTTACTGGGATTTTTCACCCTTATGCACTGGGAATGGCGTCTGGTGTAGGCGCAGGTATTATGATGGCAAGTGCAACGGCGTCTCTTGCTGAAATTTATCCGGCAATGGCGGACGAGATTTCAGCTCTTGCAAGTGCAAGTGAAACTATATCCGGAATTGATGGAATTTATATGGCGATTTTTATTGGCATCCCTCTTTGTAATTTTCTTTATAAAAAATTGGAACCAAAGATTGGAAGATTTTCAGACAGAAAGGAGAAAAAAGCATGAGATATATAGAATGGATTTTTTTATTTGTTTTATCAGGGCTTGGAATCGGACTTGCCAATTTTGTGGGTTTTGAAGTAGGGTTTGCGGAATCTCTTCCGGGTATTTTACTGCTTCTTGGAATCTCTCTGGCAGGTGTTGTGGCAAGCCGGCTTATTCCTTTAAAACTGCCGGTTGTGGCATATGTGTCTGTTATCGGGCTTCTGGCAGCATCGCCTCTCTGTCCTGCAAGAGAGTTTGTCATTGAGGCGGCGGGAAAAATTAATTTCACAGCTCCTCTTACTATGGTAGGCGCGTATGCGGGAATTTCCATCGGGGATCAGGTAAGAACATTTTTAAAGCAGGGCTGGAAGATGATTCTGATTGGTATTTTTGTTATGACAGGAACATTTATCTGTTCTGCAGCTGTGTCACAGATTGTGATGCAGATTACAGGAACGATTTAAGGAGGTTTTGATATGGAAAACAGCCTGGCAGTATATGATGTGTCGGTTCTTATGCCGGATATGAGCGTTTCTTTTCATCAGACCGTAGAAGTGAGGGAGGACAGGATTGTTTCTGTCCGCCCTTATAAACCGGAAGACCGGAAGAATAAATATGAAAAAGAGCTGGAAGGCAGGGGAAAGCTTCTCATGCCGGGACTCTGCGACTGCCATATGCACACGGGGCAGCAGCTTTTAAAAGGAAAAATCCTGGACGAGCTGCCTATGATATGGACCAGGATCATGCTTCCTTTTGAGAGTACACTGACTCCTGAAAAAATGGAATTAAGTGCGATGCTGGCGGCAGTGGAGATGATAAAATCCGGTACAACCGCTTTTGCAGATGCGGGAAGTTATTTTATGGAAAGCGCAGCTTCTGTATATGAAAAGACAGGCCTTCGCGGTGTTCTCTCTGCCTCAACAATGGACGATGAAAAGCTTCCGGCATCTATCCGCCACACGGCAGACGAAACTCTGGAACAGACAGAGAGACTGTATGAGAGGTTTCACGGAAAAGGAAATTTAAAGGTGGCATATTCTCTCCGGTCACTCATCTCCTGTTCAGAAGAGCTGATTTTAAAGGTTTCAGAGAGAGCAAAAGAAAAAGGAGCGCTTCTGCAGGCGCACATGAACGAGTACCCAAATGAGATAAACTTTTTTCTGGAAAAGAAGCAGCTCCGTCCATTTGCTTATCTGGAAAAGCTGGGAGTGCTGGATTCGCGTTTTATTGGCAGTCACAGTATTCTTCTTTCCGAGAAGGAAAAGGATATTTTAAAAAAATACGATGTAAAAGTATGCCATTGTCCGTTCAGCAACTGCGGAAAGGGAATTCCGGATACACCTGCGCTTTTGCAGAGGGGAATTTCCACAGGTCTTGGAACAGACGGCGCGGCTCACGGAGGCTTAAGCCTGTGGAATGAAATGAAAATTTTCCGTTCTGTGATGAATGTGGGAAGAGGTGTTTTGATTAATGAGCCGGCTTTGATGCCCGCAAAAGAAATCCTGAAAATGGCGACAAAATCAGGGTATGAAGTAATAGGAGAAGACGGGGGAAGCATAGAACCGGGAAAAAAAGCGGACTTTATTACGATAAATATGATGCAGCCGCATCTTTATCCAACGGAAAATCCGGTAAATACGCTTTTGGAATGTGTGACCGCAGGAGATGTATGTGACAGTGTGGTAAACGGAAAAATTCTTATGCGCGACAGAAAGCTTCAGACTATTGATGAGATGGAAGTGATGGAAAAAGCAAAAGAATACATGGAAAGGCAGGAAAAAATATGACATTGTTTTTGATGGGAGTTGTAAATCTTCTCGTGGGTGTCTGTGTGGGACTTACGGGGATTGCAGGATTTCTTTTGCCTATGTTCTATACGGGCTTTCTGGATATGCCCTCATCAGAGGCTCTGGCGCTGAGCTTTGCAGCGTTTCTTGTTTCCGGTGCGGCCGGCTCTGTGAATTATTATAAAAGCGGAAATCTGGATTTAAAAGCGGCAGGCATTCTTTCAGCAGGAAGCTTTGCAGGAGCAGTGGCAGGTGTAAAATTAAACCTTCTGATTCCGGAAGAAACCGTAAAAACAATGTTATACCTTGTTGTCCTTTTATCCGGAATTTCCATTCTTCTCAGAAAAGAGAAAAAAGAGGAGAAAGAAAAAAAAGAGAGAAAAAGTACGTGGCTTTATCTTGCTCTTGGCGTTGTGACAGGGGCGGTATGTGCGGCGTCCGGAGCAGGCGGACCTGTTCTTGTAATGCCGCTTCTTACCCTGATTGGTTTTCCGGCACATATGGCAGTGGGAATTTCTCTTTTTGATTCTATTTTTATAGCAATGCCTGCGGCGGCAGGGTATCTTTGCCATGTTTCTTCTAATAAAGAAATATTTTTTATCCTGCCTGTCGTTTTAATTGCACATGGGATTGGGGTAATATTTGGAAGCAAAAATGCAACGAAGATTGATCAGAAGCTGTTAAAAAGAATTGTGGCAGTGGCGTCTATCGTAATTGCAGGGATAAAACTGATCTTATAAAGTTTATGTCTTTCAGACATTTGCTCCACCGTACTGACTCATAATAAACTGTGCCAGTTTTGCATTTGGCTGGGTAATATTCACAGGATATTGTAATCTTTTTTCATAATTCCACATAGATTATCTGCAACCTCCTTCCTGTTCCCACGGAAATGGCTGTATTGTCCAGTTCCACATATCCTCCCGGCTGCAGGCAGCGGTATCGATGGTGAGAGGACCGAAGGAGGAAGCATATTCTTTAAGAAGGCGGTTTCGCTCCTCGCTTACTTCCTGGAAAAAAGCGAGTGCTTTTTCATCGCATGGATGGGTATCAAGAAAAAGGTGAATATCGTTGACTGCGAAGCTGACTTCATTGAGACGTTTTAAAAGTCCGGCTTTTGTCATAGAGGGATTACAGTTACTCATCGGCACATACCTCTCTTTCCGCAGAATGGTTTGCACAGTACGGGGAAGATGGTTCCCGCAGAGAGCGCGCGATCAAGAGGAAACGTGTCGCCGAAGGTCTGGCAGGGCACGTACGCCATAGCCGGCTCCAGATGTGCAAGATGAGAATACATTTCCGCATCATAAGAAGGGGCACCGGGCATCTTGCAGTTACATTGCGGCACGTTCCTGCATGGACAGGAAGCAGATGCCGGGTCCCTCATCTGGGGAAAATCCTGCCGCATCATACCGCAGGTGCGGTTATATGGACGGCAGCAGGAAGTGTTCATTTTATATCGTTCCATGAACAAACCCTTTCTTTTTTTGACTTACACTATATTGTATGACCGGTCTTTGAAATGGTGTTGCCGGGGTCTTCGGAAAAGCTCTCCAGAATGCGGTCAATGGATTTGTGGAGATAGGGCTTGTATTCTTCCAGAGAAACCGGTTGCTGATAAAGAATACAGCTATAGCAGGTCGCTCCGACCAGTTCAATAATGGTAAAAAGCATAAGTTCAGGATTTTTGTAGGTTACGTTGCTTTTGGCAAGAAGCTGGAGATAGGAATCATAAAAATGATAATCCTCGTCCGGCATTTTTTCTTCAAAAGCGTCCTTAAATACGCCCCATGCCAGATTTTTGGCAATAAAAAGAAGGAGCGAGTGATTTTTTGACAAAACGTCCAATATATAATCAATAATAAAATGGAGCTGTTCCTCGAAAGAGTGCAGCTCTGTTTTTTTCAGCGCCTCATGTGCCTGAAAGAAAAGTTCGCAGGTTTTATGGGAGATCAGTTTGTTTCTAATATCGTATTTATCTTGAAAATATAAATAAAAAGTTCCCTTTGCAACGCCTGCTTTTGCCACAATATCGGATATGGTAGTTTTTGCAAGCCCTTTCGTTGTAAAAAGCTCGAAAGCGGTATTATAAAGAGCTTCTTTTTTTCTTTTCTTATTTGCTTCTAATTTTCCCATATGGAAACCTCCCTTACCTTTCATATTGTAAACAAAAGTGACTGAAAGTCAATATGCCATATGACAAAAAAATAACTGTTTTAAAAATGACCATAGGTCAATTTGTGGAAAATGTGTGAAATTTGAAAAACAATATTGACTGTTGGTCATTTTTGAAGTATAACATTTCATGACAAGAATACACTTATAAATAAAAGACGGACAGGAAAGAAGGAATAAGGAATGATAAAAGCAGGTAAGTGGATTTCCAAACACAAGAAGCTGATTCTCTTTATCGGACTTGTGCTTTTGGTACCTTCTGTTTTCGGGTATGTGTCTACACGGGTAAATTACGATGTGTTAAGTTACCTTCCGGAGACACTGGAAACAGTAGAGGGACAGGACATCATGGTGGATGAATTTGGAATGGGCGCCTTTTCTATGGTCGTAGTGGAAGATATGGAATTGAAGGACGCAGCCGCCCTGAAAGAAAAAATCCAGAATGTAGATCATGTAGAGGATGTTCTGTGGTATGACAGCGTGATGGATTTAAGCGTTCCTGTGGAGATGCTTCCGGAAGATCTGAGAGAAGCGCTTTTTAAAGGAAATGCTACAATGATGATCGCTCTTTTTGACAATACGACCTCCTCAGATGAGGCAATGGACGCGGTGGCAGAAATGCGCAGCATTGTGTCAAAGAACTGTTTTATAAGCGGTATGACAGGCGTGGTAACAGACATCAAAGCGCTGGCTTTAAAAGAGATGCCGGTGTATGTTGTGATTGCAGGAGCGCTTTCTTTGCTGGTGCTTTTTCTTGCAATGGACTCCCTTGTTGTTCCCATACTTTTCCTTTTGAGTATTGGGATCGCCATTATCTACAACATGGGAACGAATGTGTTTTTCGGAGAGATTTCTTATATTACACAGGCGCTTACGGCAGTGCTTCAGCTCGGTGTGACGATGGACTATTCTATTTTCCTTCTGAACTGCTATGAGGATAATAAAAAGCGTTTTCCGGGAGATAAGGACAGGGCGATGGCACATGCCATTTCCAATACATTTAAGTCTGTTGTGGGAAGCTCTGTGACTACGATAGCAGGTTTTGTTGCTCTTTGTTTTATGACATTTGCACTTGGAAGAGACATGGGAATTGTTATGGCAAAGGGTGTAGTGATCGGTGTGATCTGTTGCGTAACGTTGCTTCCGTCCATGATCCTTCTGTGCGATAAGGCAATCGAAAAAACAAAACATAAGACGCTGCTTCCGAGTTTTGATAAGGTATCAAATTTTATTACAAAGCATCATCTTATCTGGATTGCAGTCTTCCTTGTTCTTCTGTATCCTGCAATTCACGGAAATAATAATGTGGAAGTTTATTATAATATTGACACTTCTCTTCCGGCAAGCCTTCCAAGTAATCAGGCAAACAAGGAACTGGAAAAAGTATTCAATATGAATACTGTGCATATGGTCCTTATGGAAAAAGGTCTGGACGGAAAAGAAAAATCCGAGATGTTAAAAGAAATAGAAGATGTGGACGGTGTACAGTGGGCGCTGGGGTTAAATTCCTTTGTAGGCCCGTCCTTCCCCGAGAGCATGATCCCAAAAGATGTGCGTTCTCTTCTGGAAAGCGATAATTACGAGCTTCAGTTTATCTGTTCAGAATATCGATCTGCAACAGATGAAGTAAACGGACAGATTTCTGCGATCCAGGATATTGTAAAAAAATACAGTCCGAAAGGCATGGTCATTGGAGAAGCTCCTCTGATGAAAGACCTGGCGGATGTAACAGATGTGGATTTGAAAAATGTAAATGTGATTTCCATAGCAGCAATTTTTGTGATCATTATGATCGTATTCAAATCCATTTCCCTGCCATTTATACTGGTGGCAGTCATTGAATTTGCGATTTTTGTAAACATGGCAGTCCCCTATTACCAGGGCATTACCTTACCTTTTGTTGCAGGCATTGTAATTGGTGCCATACAGCTTGGCGCCACTGTGGACTATGCGATTCTGATGACAAGCCGTTATCAGAGAGAGAGGCATTTGGGAAGAGGAAAGAAAGAGGCGATTTCCATCGCGCACAAAACTTCGATGAAGTCTATTATCATAAGCGGCTGCAGCTTTTTTGCGGCAACCTTCGGTGTAGGACTTTATTCACAGGTAGATATGATAAGCTCTATCTGTACTCTTCTTTCAAGGGGAGCTGTCATCAGCACCGTTGTAGTGCTTCTGGTTCTTCCTGCCATGTTTATGATTTTTGACCCGATCATCTGCCATACTTCTATCGGCTTTCTTCCGAAAAAGGAGAAGGAAAAACCGGCAGGTCGCAGCAATAAGAAATAAAGAATGATAAGAAAAGGAGTTGTTTCATATGAACAGAAATAAAAAAATTGTGACAGCAACGATGGCTGCGGGAATGGCAGCAGTATTAAGTGCAGGTACGATCGCGGCTGCGGGACAGAGTGCAGAGACTTCCGGAATTACAAAGGAAGAAACCGTATACGTAAATGCAGGGGCAGACGGCGCAGTGAAAGATGTTATTGTATCTGACTGGCTGAAAAATTCAGGAGGAGCGTCATCTGTCTCTGATGTATCCGGTTTGAAGGATATTAAAAATGTAAAGGGCAACGAGACGTTTCAGCAGAATGGAGAAAAACTCACCTGGAATACGGAAGATGCAGACATATATTATCAGGGAACAACGACAAAAGAGCTTCCTGTAGCTGTAGAAATTAAATATTATTTAAGTGGAAAACAGGTAACTCCCGATGAACTGGCAGGGAAAAGCGGACACCTTAAAATGGTAGTCACATACAAAAATAAAGAAAAAACAGTGAAAAAAATCGACGGAAAAAATACAGACGTATACGCGCCTTTTGCGATGGCAACAGGAATGTTTCTTCCCACAGATAAATTTAAAAATGTGACGATCGACAATGGAAAGGTTGTATCAGACGGAGACAGAAATATAGTGGTAGGTCTTGGACTTCCGGGACTTTCTGACAGTCTGGATCTTGATGAGGACGTCAAAAAAGATATTGAGATTCCGGAAGGATTTACGCTCGAGGCAGATGTGACAGACTGTGAAATGGAAACTACATTTACCGTAGCTCTTACAGACCTTCTGGATGAGATAAACGTGGATGAGATCGATAGCATCGACGAGCTGAAAGATTCTTTAAAAGAGCTTTCCGATGCGTCTCTTGAGCTTGTGGACGGTACGAAAACGCTTTATGACGGAACAAGTGAACTGAATACAAAATATAAAGAATTTGCAGCAGGTGTATCAGAGCTTCAGAGTGGAGCAAGGGAGCTTCAGAGCGGTTCAAGAGAGCTTCAGAGCGGAGCCGGTGCATTAAAAACAGGTGTATCTTCTTACACAGAAGGTGCAGATACGCTTGCGGCAGGCGTGATGGAATATACGGGCGGTGTCGGCACGATTTCTGACAAATTAAAAGAATATACAGACGGTGTAAGCACTCTCACAGGAGGGATTAAGTCTTATATAGAAGGCAGTGGAACACTGACAGACGGCGTGATCAAGTATACGGAAGGTGCAGCCGCTGTGGCAGGCGGCATTACACAAGTTTTACAGCAATCTGCCAGAGTTGAGGAAGGACTGAAGACTTTCGCAGACGGAGGAAAGGATTTTGCAGACGGAGCGGCAGCGTACGGGGAAGGTGCAGAAAAGCTTTCAGAAGGATTGAAAACTCTGGAAGCCGGAGCGGAAACCCTTGCCCAGTCTGTAAAAGAATATACAACAGAGGGCGTTGGTGCATTAAAAGCGGGAGCACAGGCGCTTCCGGCAGGAATTGAAAAAATTCAGGCAGGTACAGAAGCGGCAGAAGGCGCGGCAGGTACTCTGGCAGAGAAGAGCGGCGGTCTGCAATCCAGTTTAAATGGTATTTCGCAGACTCTCCGTGATGCGGCAGAATCTGTTGGAGGAAATTCTTCTGTAGATACTTCTGCAATTACAAATGGAGCGGCATCAGCACAGAGCGGTGCAGATACTGTTTCAGCAGGACTTGATACAGCAAGTGCAGCCATTGATATATTAAGCGGCATTGATATGTCCCAGCTTGATGAGGGAACACAGGCTGCAATCAGCGAGGCGATCGGCTGGATTTCCGGGGGCGTGGGAACTGCTCAGAGCGGACTTGGAAGCGTGTACAGCGGAGCAGAGGCAGTACAAAGCGGCGCAGAGCAGATTTCAGGAGGCGATACTTCTCAGATTGCGGACGTTTTAAATCAGGCGGCAGACGGAATTGATCAGACAGCAGCCGGAGCCGGAGCAATTTCTTCCGGACTGGAATCAATGGAGGGAAGTCTCGGCGCTTTAAGTGAGGGCGCATCGGAAGCGCTGGAAGGCGCAAATGGGCTTTCAGAAGGAGCTGCCGCTTTATCTGCAAAGGGAGAAGAACTGACCCAGGGGGCAGAGCAGGCAGCAGCCGGAGCGAAAGCTCTTGTTGCCGGGGCAAAAGAACTGACAGACAGTACAGAAAAGCTTTCTGCCGGAGCAGAAGCTTTAAAAGAGGGATTTTATGGAGAAAATGGGCTTCAGGCAGGGCTTGAGACGGCGGAAAACGCCTCAGAGGCTCTTGTAAACGGAGCGGCTTCTTTAAAGAAATCAGGCGCGGAATTAAAAGCCGGAGCAGAAGAATTAAAGAGTAACGATTATACGCTGATTCTGGGAGCGGGAAAACTGGATTCTGCAACAACGCAGTTAAATGCGGGAATTTCCCAGATAGGAGGAGCGACAGAAGCGCTCAAAGAAGGCGCGTCCAAACTTTCTGCAAACAGTGGTTCCTTAAAGTCAGGAGCAGAAGAACTGGAACAGGGAACAGGCACTCTTGCGGGAGGAACGAACACCCTTGTATCAGGAACAAATGCACTTGCGTCAGGAAGCAGCCAGGTACAGAGTGGTATTAAAAAGCTGAATGACGGAGCGAAAGAACTGAAGGAAGGTCAGGATAAATTTAACAAAGAGGGCGTTCAGAAGTTAAAAGATACGGTAGAGGACACACTGGATTCCGTTCTTGACCGTCTCGAAGCAATTCAGGCAGATGATGTGGCGTATACCTCTTTTGCAGGAAAAGAGGATTCTATGGATGGAAATGTGAAATTCATTATTGAGACGGATCCGATTGAATTACCGGAAGAATAAAACGTAAATGAGAATGTGTGAGAAGCCTGCAATCAATTTCTTGCGTATGAAAGATGCTTCTGTTATAATAAATCAATGATACAGTAAATTTTTAGAAAGTGTCAGGTGGTACAATGGAAAGAACAGGGAAGTCTTCAAAAACCTCCTTGCAGAAAAACAGAAGCAGACGAAAAGCCGCAGCAGCAGATTATTATGATTTCAGTCTTGTGGCAGTGGTTGTGCTTCTCACATGTTTTGGATTGATCATGCTGTACAGTACAAGTGCATATACGGCAGAAATACAGTTTGGCGATGATATGCACTTTTTCAAACGGCAGGCGCTTGTCAGTGTGGCCTGCATTCTGGGCGCTCTTTTTATATCAAGGCTTGATTATCATCTTCTGGTACATTTTAAAGGGCTTTTGTATATAGCTGCCGTTGTGTTAATGTTCCTTGTCCAGACGCCTCTCGGAGAGGAAGTAAACGGCGCCCGCCGCTGGCTTAAGCTGGGAATCCAGTTTCAGCCTGCGGAAATTGCAAAAATAGCGGTGATTGTCTGTCTTCCATACATGATTGTGGAAATGGGGAAACGGATCCGAACACTGAAAGCGTGTATGATATTGGGAGCAGCAGGAGGTGCGCTTGCCTTTATCGCATATGCATTTACGGAGAACTTAAGTACAGCTATCATTATTTTCGGAATTACAGTTGGGCTTATTTTTGTAGCGCACCCCAACACAAAAATTTTTCTTCTGATATTTGCGGCAGGCGCGTTTCTGCTGCTTGGGTTTGTACTGTTTATCTCTGCCACAATGGACGTAGGGGCAACAGAGAACTTCCGTCTGCGCCGTATTCTTGTATGGCTTCATCCGGAAGATTTTGCATCAGGAGCAGGTTATCAGACCATTCAGGCGCTTTATGCCATCGGTTCCGGCGGATTTTTTGGCAGGGGGCTTGGAAACAGTATTCAGAAGCTTGGCAGTGTGCCGGAAGCACAGAACGATATGATTTTTTCCATTATCTGTGAGGAGCTTGGGGTTTTCGGAGGAATTATCGTACTGCTTCTTTTTGCATACCTCCTTTACCGCTTGTTTTTTATTGCGCAGAATGCGCCGGATCTGGTTGGCTCTCTTATGGTAACGGGGATTTTTATTCATATTGCCCTTCAGGTTATCTTAAACATTGCGGTTGTGTTAAATCTTATGCCGAATACAGGTATTACGCTGCCCTTCATCAGTTATGGAGGCACATCCGTAGTTTTCCTGATGTCGGAAATGGGACTTGCTCTGAGTGTGGCAAGACAGATTAAATTTCAGGATTCTTCTGTGCATATGTAACAAATATTGGAAAATGTCTTGACAAAATATAGCGCAGAATATATACTTTGGGCATTAAAAGGATTATAAGAACAGGTTTTATAAAGGAGAAAAGACAATGTTAGAAAAAATGCAGGAAATGTTGTCACAGCAGTTAAACTGTGATGCAGATACAATTACACCGGATACTTCTTTTAAGGATGATCTGGGAGCAGACTCACTGGATCTTTTTGAACTGGTTATGGCGCTGGAAGATGAGTACAATATTGAAATTCCTTCTGAGGAGCTTACTGACTTAAATACAGTCGGAGATGTAATTGAATACATGAAGAGCAAAGGCATTGATGCGTAAGTCCTGTTTTCCCGCGGAATCTCCGCGGGATTTTTTTGTCCTGCGATGAGACAGATATGGCGGATATTACTCGAGAAATGCCGGATTGTGCGGCGTTTTACGGTTGAAAAAGAAGGAGTTCAAAGGTATAATAGTGGTATAAAATCCGAAGAAAGGGTGGGGCATATGGAAGAAAAATACACAGAAAAACTTGAGTATTTAAAACGTGCCATAGAGAACAGCAATTACATGGTATGTCTTATGGGTGTTGGGGTAAGTGAGGACTGTGGATGTATCAATTTCCGGAAGCAGCAGGATGCGTTAAGTATGGAAATTGCCTATGGATATTCTCCGGAAGAAATGTTTAATCCTACGTTCTTCAGCACAAGAACAGAACAGTTTTATGATTTTTATAAAAATTATATGCTGAAAAATCTGGGGGAAGTAAATGAGGGACTTTTCAGTCTCAGACATCTGGAAGAGCGGGGAAAATTAAAATGTGTGATTACAAGAGATCTTTTTTCCATTCCGAGGAGAGCGGGCTGTAAAAATGTATATGAGATTCACGGAAGCGTATATGAAAATTTCTGTCCTCACTGCGGCAGGAAATATCCCATTGAGTACATACAGAAAAGTGAAGGCGTTCCAAAATGTGAAAGCTGCGGTTCCATAGTGCGTCCAGGTGTATATATGGTGGGAGAGATGGTGGATAACCGCGTGATTTCTCTGGCGGCAGAAGAAGTACGGAAGGCAGATACGCTTCTCATACTGGGCTGCGATTTAAAGGCGCCTCTTCCGGAAACATTTCTCAAATATTTTGAGGGACGACACCACCTGATACTTATTAATCAGGAGCCTCATTTTGCAGATGAGATGGCAGATTTGACGATTCATGGAAAACCAGTGGACATTTTGACAGATTTGGGTATATAATAAAAAGTCGAAAGTATATAGCAAGAAAGCAGGAGAAGAGACTATGAGTAAACTCAGAACAAGATTTGCACCAAGTCCCACAGGAAGAATGCATGTGGGCAATTTAAGAACTGCATTATACGCATATTTAATTACAAAGCATGAGGGCGGAGATTTTATTCTCCGTATTGAAGATACAGACCAGGAGCGCTATATGGAGGGCGCAGTGGACATTATTTACCGCACAATGGAAAAGACAGGACTTCTCCATGATGAAGGTCCTGATAAAGACGGGGGCGTAGGCCCTTATGTACAGAGCGAGCGCCAGGCGTCAGGACTTTATCTGAAATATGCGCAGCAGCTTGTAGAACAGGGAGATGCGTACTACTGTTTCTGCCAGAAGGAAGAACTGGAAAATATGAAGCGCGTTGTGGCAGGAAAAGAAATTTCCATCTACGACAAACGATGCTTAAATCTTCCGAAAGAGGAAGTGCAGCGCCGTCTGGAAGCGGGAGAGCCGCACGTGATCCGCTTTAATATGCCGACAGAGGGGACAACCACCTTCCACGATGTAATTTACGGAGATATTACAGTAAATAATGAAGAGCTGGAAGATTTGATCCTCATTAAATCCGACGGGTATCCTACATATAACTTTGCAAACGTAGTGGACGACCATCTGATGGGAATTACCCATGTAGTAAGAGGAAACGAGTATCTCTCCTCAGCACCGAAATACAACCGTATTTATGAGGCGTTTGGCTGGGATATTCCTGTTTATGTACACTGTCCGCTGATCACAGATGAAACACACCAGAAACTTTCGAAGCGTTCCGGACATTCTTCTTATGAGGATCTTTTAGAGCAGGGATTTGTGTCAGAGGCAATCGTAAATTATGTGGCTCTTCTTGGCTGGAGCCCTTCTGACAACCGTGAAATCTTTACACTTTCCGAGCTTGTTGAGGCGTTTGATTATCATCATATCAACAAATCACCGGCAGTCTTTGACATTCAGAAGCTTCGCTGGATGAACGGAGAGTACATTAAGAAAATGGATCCGGAAGAATTTTATGAAAAAGCGCTTCCGTACATGAAAGAGGTTCTGAAAAAGGACTATGATTTCCGCAAAATCGCAGGAATGGTGCAGACAAGAATCGAGACATTCCCGGATATTCCGGAGCTTGTAGACTTCTTTGAGGAAGTGCCGGAGTACGATTCTTCCATGTACTGCCATAAAAAAATGAAAACAACAGAGGAAACTTCCCTCACTGTATTAAAAGAGGTTCTTCCTGTTCTGGAAGCCCATGAGGATTATACAAACGATCCGTTATTTGCTGTTCTTTCCGCGTTTGTGAAAGATAAAGGGTATAAAAACGGATATGTAATGTGGCCTCTGCGTACTGCGGTTTCCGGAAAACAGATGACACCTGCCGGTGCAACAGAGATTATGGAGATCATCGGCAAAGAAGAAACAATAAAAAGAGTGAAGGCAGCTATTGAAAAACTGGAAAACAGATAAAGTATGAAAAAAAATCCATCTCAGCTACGGGCAATCGCTCACCTGTCAGGACCTATGATGGTCCTGGCAGGCCCCGGTTCGGGGAAAACTTCCGTTATTGTGGAGAGAACTGCATATCTGACCCGCGAAGGCGGAATTTCGCCTTCCTCCATTCTTGTTGTGACCTTTTCAAGGGCAGCGGCAGCAGAGATGAAGGAACGGTTTCTTGCGTTTACAGAGCAGGAGAGAACAGGAGTTACCTTCGGGACTTTTCACGGGGTATTTTACGGGATTTTAAAACAGGCATACGGATTTGGCGCAGGAAATATTCTGTCTGAGGAGGAAAAACGGGAGATTTTACAGGAACTTGTACTGGAATACGGGCAGGAATTATCTCAGGAAGGGGACTTTCTCGATGAGGTTGCAAAAGAGATCAGTCTTGTAAAAAATGAAAGGATCTCCCTTCGCCATTATTATTCTTCCTGCTGTCCGGACGAGGTGTTTAAGCAGATTTTTCAGGGATATAAAAAGGCGCTCACAGAGAGAAGAAAGCTTGATTTTGACGATATGCTCCTCTTCTGTTACGAATTGTTTGACAAGCGAAAGGACATTCTTGAAGGCTGGAGACGGAAATTTCAGTATATTCTTGTAGATGAATTTCAGGATATAAACAGACTCCAGTACGATGTGGTCAAGATGCTGGCAGATCCCTTAAACAATCTTTTTATTGTAGGGGATGACGATCAGTCCATCTATCATTTTCGCGGGGCACGCCCGGAAATTATGTTGAATTTTACAAAAGATTATCCAAAGGCGGAAACGGTGCTTTTAAATATTAACTACAGGTGTACGGAAAATATTTTAAATACGGCTGTGCGCGTCATTAACCATAATAAAAAGCGGTTCAAAAAGAAGCTGACTGCGTTTCATCGGGCAGGCGTTCCTGTGCGGTGTCTGGAATTTCAAAATACAAGAGAAGAATATATGGCGGTTGTCAGGAGACTGAAAAAAAGAATGGAAAAAGGAGAGCACCTTGAGGATACGGCAGTTCTTTTCCGCACCAATCAGGAGGCGGAAGGGCTTGTAGGGGCGCTTATGGAGTACCAGGTTCCTTTTACCATGAAAGAGCAGCTTCCCAATCTGTTCCGTCACTGGATCTGCCGGAATATGCTTTCGTATCTGAAAATGGCGGGAGGGGACAGAAGCAGAAAAACATTTCTGGAAATTATGAACCGCCCCAACCGGTATATTGCAAGGGAAAGCCTGACAGACACCACGGTTTCTTTTGATAAGCTTCGGGAATTTTATAAAGAGAGAGACTGGATGTGCGACAGAATTACAACTCTGGAAACCCAGCTTCGCATTTTATCGTCTCTTGCACCTTTTGCTGCCATTAATTTTATCAGAAAGGGAATGGGATACGAGGAATATTTAAGAGAGTATGCCCGGTACCGGAAAATCAGACCGGAGGATCTTCTTGAAGTTCTGGATCGGATCCAGGACAGCGCAAAAGAGAAGAAAAGCCTGGAAGAATGGAAAAACTATATCAGGGATTATACAGAGCGTCTGAAAGAGCAGGCAAAGAAGCAGGAAGTGAAAAAAGAAGGCGTTGTGATCTCCACCCTTCATGCAGTAAAAGGGCTGCAGTATGACAATGTGTTTATATTAAATGTAAACGAAGGAAGTATCCCTTACAAAAAAGCTGTGTTAAACGAAGCGCTTGAAGAGGAACGCCGCCTTTTTTATGTCGGAATGACGCGGGCAAAAAAAGAGCTTACCCTCTGTTATGCAGAGAGGCAGTTTGAAAAAGAATGGGAGCCGTCCCGTTTTCTTGAGGAGGCAGGAGTATGAATGGAGTTATTTATTATACAAAGATAAAAGAAGCGTATGCAGGCAAAAATATGGAGCATATGATAGGGGAAAGGCTTCTGGAAAAGGGACTTTTAAAAGAATACGGACTGGATTTAAAATACGAGCCCAGAAGTAAGGGAGAGCATGGAAAGCCGTTTTTTACCCTTCAGCCGAAAATCCATTATAATATCAGCCATTCCGGGGAATACGTTCTCTGTATTTTAGCGGGACAGGAAGTGGGGATCGACATACAGCTTCACAAAGATGTGGATTACGGACGCTTTCTGGAGCGTATGGTTTCAGAAGAGGAGAAAAAAGAAATCCTGGAAGCAGAAGATGTAAAAAAAGCTTTTTTTGAACAGTGGGTTTTAAAGGAAGCATACATAAAATGGACGGGAGAGGGATTTTCAAGAAGCCTTCTTACTGCGGGAGAGGACAGAGGATTTCATAAACTTCTGGAAGTGGAAGAGGGATACAGCGCCGCGCTCTGGTGTGCGGTACCGATGGACATTCGCTGGGAATACGAAGAGACCGTGCTTTAAAAAGAAGGTACTAAATCGGGATTGTCCACATATATTAAAACTAAGAGGTGAGACAAATGGAAGCAATGCAGGTTCAGAATCTGTTTGCCGGAAGCATTCGAAACCAGCTTTTGGATGCGGACCTTGATTACGATAAATTATACGAAATACGACTGCGCGTAGGGAGACCGCTTTTTCTTACATACGACGGAGGAGAGTGCTTTCTTAGAAACAGAGGGGAAGAACCCTATGTTGTGACACAGGAGGACTTAAAAGAAACTCTTGAGTATGTAACCGGCTATTCTCTTTATGCCTACGAGGAGGAAATACGTCAGGGCTTTATCAGTGTCCAGGGAGGGCACAGGGTAGGGGTGACGGGAAAAGTGATTTTAGACGGGGGAAAAATCCGCGGCATGAAATACATTTCCTGTATTAATGTGCGCCTTGCCCATGAGATCCAGGGCTGTGCAGAAGAGGTCATGCCTTATATCCAGACAAAGGACTGGGTAGCGCACACTCTTATTATTTCTCCGCCCAGATGTGGAAAAACCACGCTGCTTCGCGATATTATCCGACAGATAAGCAACGGAAGAGAAGGGATTCCGGGGCAGACCGTGGGAGTGGTAGACGAAAGATGCGAGCTTGCAGGCTGCTATCAGGGCGTTCCCCAAAATGATGTGGGAATGCGTACCGATGTTCTGGACGGCTGTCCGAAGGCAGAGGGAATGCAGATGCTCATACGCTCCATGTCTCCGTCTGTTGTTGCAGTGGACGAGCTTGGAAGAGAAGAAGATTTCCGGGCTGTCGAGGCTGTGATACACTGCGGCTGTAAGCTGATCGCAACGGCGCATGGAAATTCTCTGGAGGACGTTCTCGCACAGCCCTTTTTTCAGAAGCTTGTGGAGGAGCGTGTTTTTGAGAGATACATTCTCCTCGGAAAAAGAGAGAGAGCGGGAATCATAGAGGGAATCTATGACGGAAATGGAGAGTTATGCAAAAATCAGTGGGAGTGCTCCTGATCCTTTTTTCCTGTGCAGGCCTCGGCTTTGGACAGAGCCTGCGTCTTACGGGAAGGCTTCGCACGCTGGAAATGATGAAACGCATGACTGTGCTTTTAAAAGGGGAGATCCGTTTTGGAAACGCTTCCCTTTGTTCTGCTTTTTATGAGGCGGGAGGAAAGCTTGAGGAACCCTTCGGCAGCTTTTTTCGGGAGGTTTCCCAAAGGCTTTCGTCTCTTGGAGGCAGGAGCTTTGAAAGTGTGTACAGAGAGTGCGCACAGAACGATATAAAACTTCTCAATATTCAAAAAGAGGAGGAAGAACTTTTCTTTTCCCTGGGGAGCCGCCTGGGGTATCTTGATCTTGAAATGCAGATGAAAGAGCTTCTGCTTTATGAGGAGGAGCTTACACGCCGCACAGAAGAGCTTCGCCGGGAAATGCCGGCAAAGAAAAAGGTGTATGAAAGTCTTGGGATTCTTGGAGGGATTTTGCTTGCCGTCCTTGTATGGTAGCCAGGGCGGAAAGGAGGCGTGTTTGGAGGTCAGCATTATCTTTAAAATTGCAGCTGTGGGAATCCTGGTCTCCGTTCTTTCACAGATTCTCAAACACAGCGGAAGGGAAGAGCAGGCATTTCTTGTAAGTCTGGCAGGACTTTTAATTGTATTATTCTGGATTGTTCCATATATTTATGAGCTTTTTGAAAACATTCAGCAGTTGTTTACACTGTGAAAAAGGGGCGTATATGGATATTGTCAAAATTTCTCTGATTGGTGTGGGAGGCGTAATGCTTGGTTTTCTGCTCAAAGGCACAAAGCCGGAATACGCTTCTTTTATTACAATGGGGATCGGTGTTGTCATACTGGGACTTGCAGTGGGGAAAATTTCCTATTTATTCGAAGCTTTAAAGGAGATTCAGAAAAGCCTTCCCGTAGACGGAAAGCATATTTCCACCCTTGTAAAAATGCTGGGGATTACGTATATCGGTCAGTTTTCTTCCGGCATCTGCAAAGACGCGGGATACGAGGCGACAGGCGCGCAGATCGAGCTTTTCTGCAAGCTTTCTCTCATGGTTTTAAGTATGCCGGTTCTTCTTGCTCTTTTACAGACCATACAGGAGTTTTTTGTATGAGAAAAATATTAGGCGCAGTGATCGTTTTTCTTTTTTCTGCTCTGATTTTTCCGGTTCCTGTAAAAGGGGCGGAGGAAATGACGGAGGAGCTGATGGAAAAGATGGATTTTGACGAGGTGCAGGAGATGTTAAATGAAATGCTGGGAGAGGGAAGCTTTTCTTTTTCCGGGGCATTGAAAAAAATGGTAACAGGAGAAGATGCGTTTTCAAAAGAGGCGGGGCAGGAATTTCTGCATGGCCTTTTTTTTTCCGGTTTATCCAGAGAAAAAACGCTGTTTTTCCGGATACTGCTTCTCATTTTGCTCTCTGCCATATTCGCGGGGTTCGGGGAGGTATTTGACGGAGGACAGGTGGGGGAGATCAGCTTTTATGTGGTTTATCTTCTGCTTTTTACCATGCTTATGGATTCTTTTTCAGCTCTGTGCGTCAGTTTATCTGAAAATCTGTCCTGGCTTTCCCGGTTTATGAAAGTTTTGTCTCCTGCATATTTTCTGGCAGTAGCGGCTTCCTCCGGAGGAACGACAGCCGCTGTTTTTTATGAGGGCGTCCTTCTTCTTGTGTGGCTGATCCAGTGGATCCTTCTTACAGTTAT
Organism: uncultured Blautia sp.; assembly: GCA_900547615.1. Classification (GTDB taxonomy): domain Bacteria; phylum Bacillota; class Clostridia; order Lachnospirales; family Lachnospiraceae; genus Blautia_A. The sequence continues at coordinate 27,397 of URHH01000026.1, forward strand.
CCTGCCGGGAATCCACATATGCACGGTCGTCCGGTTTGTGAATAACCTTTCCAGAGAAGAAATGCTTGGAAAGCTTTCCGAGCTTCTGGAGACAGGAATAAACTGGGGATTAAAAACCCTTCTCGGTCTTGTGATCGGACTTCAGGTAGTAAAAAACCTGGTGGCGCCAGTGATGGATTCTTTAAAAAGAAGCGTGGTGGGAAAGACAGCGGGAGCCATTCCGGGAGTGGGAAATGCAGTAAACGCAGTGACAGAGCTGATTGTGACGGGGGCAGTTCTTGTGCGGAACAGTCTTGGGATCCAGGAATAAA
>URHH01000027.1 GCA_900547615.1 uncultured Blautia sp.
TTTATGAAGTTAGCAGGATAATTTTGTGCAATTTTTCAAATTTGCTCATTTATAGCTTATAAAGTATTTTCAAGAGGAATATGGAATAGATATTTCGAAGAAAGTCAATGAAGTTGAGGTATATACTTCTCCTAATGTACCAGTATTTTTATATGGTTTTTATGATGGAACGGGAAAAGTCTTTATGAATAAAAATGACATAAATAAAGAGTATGAGTTTATCATGTATTTGCTTCTTCATGAGATGGTACATTCTGTGGGAGTAGATTTTTATAATGATAAGAGTGGAATGAAAAGCAATGCTCTTTATGAAGGTTTGGCAGAAGCGCTGACAAAAAGAATGATAGAGACATCCGGATATGTATATGACGGAACAAGTGCTTATGCAGAATTGCGTGTTTATGGTGAGAAAATATTGGAAGCAGACTCCGATCTTATTCCAGAGCTCGCAGAAGGAAAAGAGACAGATATAGTGACCAGAATTGATGAAAAGCTGGGCAAAGGTGTTGGCGATATGCTTCTTGAGGCGGCAGTTTTAATGGGAAGCGGAACAGATGATGAAAAAGTCAGAGAAAACTGCGATATAATTACAGAAGCTTACGGAAGGCAATAACGGAAACCGCCCGTTTTTCTTCCGCCCTCTTTACAAACCCTGTAAAATGTGATAGGATTTTTACATACGAAAACTCATGGAAGAAGAGAGTACATGTGCATACCGCATTACAGAGAAATCCCGTATGGTGAGAGGGATATGTATGGAGCAGATGGAAGATGGCTTTGGAGAGGCACTGCTGAGGGCGACTTAGGCAGCGACAGGTTCGCCTGTTACAGCGACAGGGTATAAGGAAGTACCTGATAAGGTTTCTGCTGTGAAGCAGAGATGAAAAGAAGTGGTAACACGGGTAACGCTCGTCTTCTCAGTATGTGAGAAGGCGTTTTTTTATGCTATAGGAAATCACTCCGTAATGTTCCATAGCATAAAAAACGCTCCGCGTAGGAGCGCACTGCGGCGGAAAAGAAGTATGTCGCTAAAGCGACCCGCCGCAGGCGGAGAATCTCGCAAGCGAGATTCTTTGTTCTGCTATAGGAAATTATGCATTGGTATCTGAAAGAGATAGGTGATATTTAAAATCCCGAGAATAAAATCCTATATTTTACAGGCGATTATAGGGTGAAATTTTGATTTTCTGATTTTTCGCCTGGATTTTTTGGGGAAAAATAGGCGGAAATTTTATGCTGAAAGATTTCACCTGAATTTTTCGAGACTTAAAGTAGGCGGAAATGTCATATTAGAGTATTCCACCTGATTTTGGACTTAAAATAATAGGATGAAACAGAGACTTCCTTTATTTTCGCTTATTTTCCAGAGAAAAAAGTAGGCTATAAAAGGAAAAACAAAAATATCTGCCTATTTTGTCCTGATTTTTTACAAACAGAGCCCCAAATTATCCGCTGTAATATCAAAAATAAGCCCCCTGCCCTGAATAATAAAAATTTATATAAAGAAAAAGGAGATAATCATGGAAAAGCAGAAGTATTATATTACAACAGCCATTGCCTACACATCAGGCAAACCTCACATTGGAAATACTTACGAGGCAGTTCTGGCAGATGCCATTGCCCGCTACAAAAGACAGCAGGGTTATGACGTATTTTTCCAGACAGGAACAGACGAACATGGACAGAAGATTGAGATGAAGGCGGCAGAGGCCGGAATTACACCGAAGGAATTTGTAGACAATGTTTCCGGTGAAATTAAAAATATCTGGGATATGATGAACACATCTTATGACAAATTCATTCGTACAACAGATGAAGAACATGAGAAACAGGTTCAGAAAATCTTCAAAAAAATGTATGCAAAAGGTGACATTTACAAAGGACATTACGAGGGAATGTACTGTACTCCATGTGAGTCCTTCTTTACAGAATCCCAGCTTGTAGACGGCAAATGTCCGGACTGCGGACGTCCCTGCGTTCCTGCAAAAGAGGAGGCTTATTTCTTTAAAATGAGCAAATATGCAGACCGTCTGATTGAGCACATTAACACACACCCGGAATTTATCCAGCCGGAATCCCGTAAAAACGAGATGATGAATAACTTCCTTCTTCCGGGACTTCAGGATCTTTGCGTATCCAGAACTTCCTTTAAATGGGGAATCCCGGTAGATTTTGACCCGAACCATGTGGTTTACGTATGGCTTGACGCTCTCACAAACTACATTACAGGTATCGGATATGACTGTGACGGAGAAAGCACAGAGCAGTTTAAGAAAGACTGGCCGGCAGACCTTCATCTGATCGGAAAAGATATTATCCGTTTCCATACAATTTACTGGCCGATTTTCCTGATGTCACTTGACCTTCCCCTTCCGAAGCAGGTATTTGGTCATCCGTGGCTTCTCCAGGGAGACGGAAAAATGAGTAAATCCAAAGGAAACGTGATTTACGCAGACGAACTGGTAGATTTCTTCGGCGTAGATGCAGTTCGCTACTTTGTTCTTCATGAGATGCCGTTTGAAAATGACGGTGTGATCACATGGGAGCTGATGGTGGAGCGATTAAATTCTGAACTTGCGAACACACTTGGAAATCTTGTAAACAGAACGATTTCCATGTCAAATAAATATTTTGGCGGCGTTGTGGAAAATAAGGGAGTGTGCGAGCCGGTTGACGAGGATATGAAGTCCTTTATTCTTTCCGTACCTGGTAAGGTTGAGGAGAAAATGGACAAGCTTCGTGTGGCAGACGCTATAACAGAGGTATTTTCTATCTTTAAGCGTTGCAACAAATATATTGATGAGACAATGCCGTGGGCGCTTGCAAAAGACGAGGAGAAAAAAGACCGTCTTGCAACAGTTCTCTATAATCTGGTAGAAGGTATCTGCATTGGCGCGACTCTTCTGGAATCCTTTATGCCGGAAACAACACAGCGTATTCTTTCCCAGCTTCATGCAGAAGGAAGAACTCTGGAAGACTTAAAGACATTCGGCCTTTATCCGTCAGGAAATAAGGTAACAGAGAAACCGGAGATTCTCTTTGCCCGTCTTGACTTAAAAGAAGTGATGGAAAAAGTAGAGACTCTTCACCCGGCAGTAAAGGAAGAAGAGAACAAAGAGGACGAAAACGTGATAGACCTCGAGGCAAAACCGGAAATTACATTTGAGGATTTTGAAAAGCTTCAGTTCCAGGTTGGAGAAATCATTGCCTGTGAAGCGGTAAAAAAATCAAAGAAGCTTCTCTGTTCTCAGGTAAAGATTGGAAGCCAGGTACGCCAGATCGTATCCGGAATTAAGGCTCATTATTCACCGGAAGAGATGGTAGGCAAAAAGGTTATGGTAGTGACAAACTTAAAACCTGCAAAACTTGCGGGAGTTTTAAGCGAGGGCATGATTCTCTGTGCGGAGGACGCTGAGGGAAATCTTGCGCTTATGACACCTGAGAAAGATATGCCTGCAGGAGCAGAGGTGTGCTGATGAAAAATAAAAAACCGATCATTGCAGCCGTTGTTCTTGTAGTCGTAGCTGTCGTTCTTTTTGGCGTGTATTCTTTTACAAAGCCAGAGACAAAAAAAGGCAGTAAAGAAGTGACGGTTCAGGTTGTCGATAAAGATGGAAAAGCAGAAGATTTTACTTACCATACAGACAGAGAATATCTTGGAGAAGTTCTGAAAGATGAAAAGCTTGTGGAAGGCGAAGACGGAGAATACGGACTTTTTATCACTTCTGTAAACGGCATAAAAGCAGATGACAGCAGCCAGGAATGGTGGTGCATCACAAAAGGCGGAGAGCAGGTAAACACTTCCGCGGATAAAACTCCGATAGCAGATGGGGACACTTTTGAGCTTACTTTGACAGTAGGATACTGATACGGAGGAAGTGCCTATGAACAGGCAGCCGAAAAAAAGCACAATGAAAGCTGTGTACATGGTAACAATGGGATTTTTGAGCGCCATTCTCCTGATCGGTCAGGTGGGAATGGCAGCTCTTCCCAATATTGAGCCGGTTACCATGCTGATCATTGTGTATACTCTGATTTATAGAAAACAGGTTTTTTACATTATTTATACATTTGTAGTGCTTGAAGGGCTGATTTACGGGTTTGGGATCTGGTGGTTCAGTTATCTGTATATCTGGACGATTCTGGCAGTAATCGTGCTTTTGATGAAGAAGAACCAGTCGGTTCTTATGTGGGTCGTTCTGGCGGGGGCATACGGTCTTTCTTTTGGATTTCTCTGTGCCATTCCCTATTTTATTTCAGGAGGCTGGGGCGCGGGAATTGCCTACTGGGTATCTGGAATCCCATATGATCTCATGCACTGTATCGGAAATACGGTACTTACGGCTCTTTTATTTAAACCCGTATACAATGTGCTTAACAAAATGCACACATCTCAGCTTATTTATATAACAAATGTTGAAAAGGGACAGAAAACGCAAAATACTCCTTGACAAAACTGGTATAAAGAGATTATAGTATTTAAAAATAAAAGGGAGTAGCTGGCACAGCAGTGTTTGCGATGTCGTCAATCTCGACAGATAAATATCTGTCCGTATCGTGATGAAACAGCGAGACTTTTATTGCATGACGAAATGCAATAGAAGTCTCTTTTTATTTTGCATTTCTCAGAAACAAAAATACTCTTAAAGAAAGGAAAATGCCTATGAAACCTTATTACAGTCAGAGCGCGGAAGATGTGCGAAAAGAGATCAATGGGGGAATGGAACCTCTCAGCGATTCCAGAGTAAGAGAAAATCAGGAAAAATATGGTTTTAACGAGCTGGTAGAAGGAAAGAAAAAGAGCACTCTTCAGATTTTTCTGGAGCAGTTTAAGGATTTCCTTGTAATTATTCTTATCTGTGCCGCAACTGTATCGTTTTTCCTTGGAGAAACAGAAAGTACAGTTGTTATCCTTGTAGTTATTACCATGAATGCCATTCTGGGAACTGTACAGACGATTAAAGCAGAGCATTCGCTTAACAGTTTGAAACAGCTTTCCGCACCGAATGCAAAAGTTCTCCGCGGCGGGATTGTTGTGGAAGTTCCAAGTCGCGAAGTTACAGTCGGCGATGAAGTACATCTGGAAGCAGGAGATTACGTTCCGGCAGACGGACGAATTGTTGAGTGCGCCAGCCTGAAGGTAGACGAAAGCGCACTTACAGGCGAAAGTATTGCCGTAGAAAAAAGCAGTGAGACACTGGAGGGAGAGCTTCCTTTAGGCGATCGCGTAAACATGGTTTATTCCGGAAGTTTTGTCACTTACGGAAGAGCAAAATTTATCGTAACAGATATTGGAATGAATACAGAGGTTGGAAAGATCGCAGGTCTACTTAAAAACGCTTCCGAGAAAAAGACGCCGCTTCAGGTAAACCTCGACCAGTTTGGGCAGAAACTTTCTGTTATTATCCTTGTTCTCTGTGCCGCATTATTTGGTCTTCAGGTAGTAAAAGGCGGGGATATTGCAGATGCGTTCCTCTTTGCAGTTGCTCTTGCAGTAGCAGCCATTCCGGAAGCTTTAAGCTCCATTGTAACGATCGTTCTTGCTTTCGGTACACAGAAGATGGCAAAACAGGGTGCGATCATCCGTAAGCTCCAGGCTGTAGAAGGTCTTGGAAGCGTGTCCATTATATGTTCTGATAAAACAGGAACTCTGACACAGAATAAAATGACAGTAGAGCATTATTATGTAGACGGACAGGATATTCCGGCAGAGAATATCAATCCGGAAAATCCCCTTCATAAACAGATGCTCCGTCTCAGTATTCTTTGTAACGATTCCACAAATATTGATGGAAAAGAAATCGGAGATCCTACAGAGACAGCCCTTATTAATCTTGGAGACAAGCTTGGCGTTCCGGCAGAGAGAGTGAGAAAGGCATATCCGCGTTTAAGCGAGATTCCTTTTGACAGCGACAGAAAATTAATGTCAACTTTCCATAATCTGAAAGACGGTTATACGATGGTGACAAAGGGCGCTGTAGACGTGATGCTGAACCGCGTGAAATACATTCAGAAAAACGGCGAACTTGTTCCTCTTACAGAAAAAGATATTCAGGAAATTGCAAAAGCCAATGAGAGTTTTTCCAGACAGGGATTACGTGTCCTTGGTATGGGCTACAGAAAGTTTGACGGGGAAAGAGAGCTTTCCCTTGAGGACGAAAACGACCTTGTATTCCTTGGTCTGATCGCCATGATGGACCCGCCCCGTCCGGAGAGTGCGGCGGCAGTTGCAGACTGTATCAGCGCAGGTATCCGTCCGATCATGATCACAGGCGACCATAAGGTAACGGCAGCAGCCATCGCAAGAAGAATCGGTATTTTAACAGATGACAGCCAGGCGTGTGAAGGCTCTGAAATCGATGGATTAAGTGATGAGGAATTAAAGGATTTTGTAGAAAACATCACAGTTTATGCACGTGTGACACCGGAGCACAAAATCCGTATTGTCCGCGCATGGCAGGAAAAAGGAAACATTGTTTCCATGACAGGCGACGGTGTAAACGACGCGCCTGCTCTGAAACAGGCAGACATTGGCGTGGCAATGGGAATCACAGGAACAGAGGTTTCCAAAGATGCTTCTTCCATGATTCTCACAGACGACAATTTTGCTACTATTATTAAGGCAGTAGAAAACGGACGAAACGTATATGCAAATATTAAGAGGGCAATTCAGTTCCTTCTTTCCGGAAACTTTGCAGGAATCCTTGTTGTGCTTTTATCTTCTCTTCTCGGACTTCCTGTTCCGTTTGCAGCCGTACATCTTCTGTTTATCAACCTTGTAACAGACAGCCTTCCGGCGATCGCGCTTGGACTGGAACCGTATAAACATAATGTTATGAATGAAAAACCGCGTCCGATGAACGAATCCATTCTCACAAAAGGATTCCTTGCAAGAGTCGGTGTGGAAGGTACTGTGATCGGTTTAATTACACTGGGAGCCTTTATGTTAGGATACCAGGGCGGAGATGCAAAACTTGCCAGCACGATGGCATTTGCAGTTCTTTGTCTTTCCCGTCTTGTTCACGGATATAACTGTAAATCAAAGAGTCCTGTCCTCTTTAAGAAACAGTTCTTTAACAACAAGTATATGCAGGGTGCATTTGCAGTGGGTGTGATTCTTGTAACTCTTGTACTGACTGTTCCGGCATTCCAGGGACTGTTTGCAGTAAGAACCTTAAACCTTACACAGCTTTTCACAGTGTATGGACTGGCACTTTTGAACCTGCCGATCATTCAGGCGATGAAAGCGCTGAAGAAAAAATAAACACAGAATTGCCAAAATATCCATCGGGGGCTTTGCTCCTTGATGGATATTTTTTATGCGGTCGTTCTGAGGTAAGGTGCTTTTTGTCTGTACACTTTGTCGGGATTTTGATATACTGGAGAAAGAGGATTAGAGCAATTTAGGGAATATTACCGGACGGAATAAGAAGTAAAAACAGTTGGCGCACTTCTGGCGTCATATGGCGTACCTATATCTGCGGTTCGCCGCAAACAGGACAGATTTTCTTTATTTTGCTGCGCCGCTTATCTGTTCTTCGAAAGCTAACTCGTTTTCGACTCGAACAGAGCTTTCGAAGAACGCTATGCTCGCAAAATTTTGAATACCGCCGCACAGATATAGCGCCTTAAAAACAGATTCGAAGTGACGATAGCGAAGCTTCCGCAGGAAAGGACTGCGCTAGCTCCTCCACCGAGCACACTGTCTGAGCCGAAGGCGAGTTTGTGCGAATGGAGGTTATAGGCGCGCAGCCTTTCCCGGAACTGGAGCGTGTCACAAGAACTGTTTTTAAATCTCTATCCTGTACGATGCTATAAAATATATAACTAACAGAGGTGATACAATGGGAGACGGTTTTACTCATTTTGACAAAAACGGCAATGCGGTCATGGTGGACGTATCCGGCAAGAACGATACATTCCGGACCGCTACGGCAGTGGGAGAGATCCACGTGGGAAAAGAGATTATGGAAGCGGTAACCGGCGGCAGCGTAAAGAAGGGAGACGTTCTCGGAGTTGCCCGGGTTGCAGGAATCATGGGTGTGAAAAAAACATCGGATCTTGTTCCCATGTGCCACCCTCTTTTTATCCAGAAATGCTCTGTGGATTATGAACTGGAAGAAGAGAAGGGGATTATCCGGGCATTTTGTACAGTAAAAACCCAGGGAAAAACAGGGGTGGAGATGGAAGCCTTGACAGGGGTTCAGGTAACGCTTCTCACAATTTACGACATGTGCAAAGCCATTGATAAAAGAATGGTAATGACAAATATTCATCTTGTGGAAAAAACAGGGGGAAAAAGCGGAGATTTTTCTTTTGAAGAGAGAATAGGCGATCAGGAAGAACGATTATGATACTGCTTTCCGGAAAGGAGACATTATGAAACGAGTAGCGATCATCACATCAAGCGACAGCGGATACAGAGGAGAAAGAGAGGATTTAAGCGGCCCTGTCATAAAGGAAATCGTGGAAAATACAGGATATGAAGTGGTTTCTATGGAAATTTTGCCAGACGATAAGGAAATGTTAAAAAAGCGCATGGCGGAAATTGCAGATAAGGGAGAGGCGGAGCTGATACTCACAACAGGAGGAACGGGTTTTTCCCCAAGAGACGTGATGCCGGAGGCAACAGAGGAAATCTGCGAGAGACGCGTTCCAGGGATTCCGGAGGCAATGCGCGCTTACAGTATGACGATTACAAAACGCGCTATGTTAAGCAGAAGCGCAGCGGGAATCAGGAAAAAAACCCTGATTATTAATCTGCCGGGAAGTCCGAAGGCAGTAAGGGAAAGCCTGGAATATATTATAGACGCGCTGGGACACGGAATTGAAATTATGACAGGGGAAGCAGGAAACTGCGCAAGATAAAATACAGAAAGCAATGAAATCAGGAGGGAAATTTTTATGGGAAAAGTAATGTCAGTATGTACAAGCGAGGCAAAAGGAACACAGAAGAAAAACGTAGGAACAGCAGAGTTTGTGGAAGACTGGGGTATAAAAGGAGATGCTCACGCAGGAAAATGGCATCGCCAGGTAAGTCTTCTTTCCTATGATAAAATAGAAGAGTTTCGCGCAAGAGGCGCAGAAGTTGCAGACGGCGCTTTCGGGGAAAATCTTGCAGTGGAGGGCTTTGATTTTGCAAAGCTTCCTGTGGGAACGATTTTTAAATGCAATGACGTAGTTCTTGAGCTTACACAGATTGGAAAGAAGTGCCACAGCGGCTGTGAAATCTTCAAAAAAATGGGCGACTGTATTATGCCGAGGGAGGGCGTTTTTACAAAAGTGCTTCACGGGGGAAAAATAAGCGTGGGAGACGAACTTATTATTTTGGAGGAAAAACATGATATTTGACACACATGCACATTACGACGACGAGGCTTTTGATGAGGACAGAGAGACGCTTCTTGCTTCCATGAAAGAAAACGGGATTGGCTGGATCGTAAATGCCTGTGCTTCCGCTGAGAATATGGAGGAAACCATTGCTCTTATGGAGAAATATCCTTTTATTTACGGGGCAGTGGGCGTTCACCCTGATGATGCGGAAAAAATGACAGAGGAGACTTTGGAGAAGATCCGCCGCTTTTCCCGTCACGAAAAAGCGGTGGCGATTGGAGAAATCGGTCTTGATTATTACTGGCATAAGGAGAAAGAAGAGCATGATCTGCAGAAAAAAATGTTCCGGGCGCAGATGGATATTGCGAGAGAGGAAAAGCTTCCATTTATGATACACAGCCGCGATGCTGCAGAAGATACGCTGTCTATCGTAAAGGAATATATGAAAAAAGGAATGTCAGGCGGCATTATCCACTGCTTTTCTTATGGAAAAGAAATGGCACGGGAATATCTGAATATGGGACTGTTTCTCGGAATTGGCGGTGTTGTTACATTTAAAAATGCAAAAAAATTAAAAGAGGTGGTGGCGTACGCGCCTCTTTCTCAGCTTGTCCTTGAGACGGACTGCCCTTATATGTCTCCGGAGCCTTACAGGGGGAAAAGAAATTCTTCTCTAAACCTTCCTTATGTAGCACAGGCAGTCGGGGAACTGAAGAGGATTTCAGCGGAGGAAGTTGTACAAATTACGGAAGAAAACGCAAGGAGACTTCTGGGGATTTAAGAGAAAAGGATAAAAGTGTATGGGGATAAAAGAAAAAAGGGAACAGATGTGTCGAAGCAGCATTTCTTTGAAGATTTCAGGAAAAGAAGAATATAAACCCGGTAAAACACGCTTTGGCGGACGTCCTGATGTGCCATTTGATTTTAATTGGCCTGTTTTTGAAGAAAAGGACTGTGACGGAGTAGTAAAGATTGTTCCATTGACTTTTTTGGTTCAGTTTAACTGCGAGGAGCTGGTACCATATGATACGGAACATTTGCTACCGGATCATGGACTGCTGTCTTTCTTTTATGATACAGAGGGTCAGCCCTGGGGATTTAATCCTGATGATGCAGGAGGTGCCCGTGTGTTCTGGTTTGAGGATAGTTCTGTATTGAGAGAGGCAGATTATCCTGCAGATATGAAGGAAGATATAAAATTGCCTGCATTTCATATAGAAATGGAGCAGAAAAATTCTTTTCCGGATTGGGAAGATTTCTCTGAAATTTATTCATGCGATGAGGAGGAATTTGAACTTTTGCAAACGGAAACAGAGGAAGAGGAACAGACAAAATTACTGGGGTGGCCGGACATTATTCAGGATACGATGGCTGTTGAATGTGAGTTAATCGCAAAAGGTTATTATCTGGGAGGCAGTTGGGAAAATATTCCGAAGACTGTATGGCAGCAGGCAAAGGCAACAGCTTTGGATAAGTGGTATTTATTGTTTCAGCTTGATACGATGGAAGAAAGTGATTTTTCTATGACGTTTGGGGATTGTGGACGGATTTATTTTTATATCCCCAGGGAGGATCTGTTGGAGAGACGCTTTGAACATGTGTGGGCAATATTGCGGTGTGAATAAAGAAGTTACGTTTTGGAAAACAGGTAAAACTGTAATTGGAGAAAGCGAGAACCAATATGAAGGAATTTTTTGTAGAAGAGTTTTCTTCGCAGGAATCTTACAGGAGCTTTATGAAATATATGCTGTCACACAGCCAGTTTTTTTCTGTTGTCTATTTCCGGCATCGGGAAAATGAGCCGCTGAAGAAAAAGACGAAACTGCTTTATGAAAAACTGAAAAAGTTTAAAGAATACAGTGTGAATACGAATGAATGGCCAGGTACAGTCACAATGGACGACGATCATATTTACAAATTTGTCTGTTACCGGGCAGAAATGGAATGCTTTGACTGGCTGGTAGAAGTGCCGGGATTATACGAATGGGATTATCCTTATGCGCCTATGGATTTATGCTTTTACAGAGACGGATATTGCTGGTTTTCTCTTACGGCGCATGAGCAGACAGCCTGTCTGTATACAGACAGAGAAGAGGAAATTAGGGAACTGGAAGCGCTTGGTGCAGATCTGTCTTTTTCTGAAGATAATGTCAGTGTAGAGTATTGTGATTTTCTGAGAAAAGAGAAGTGACAGAAAGATTCACGAACGGAGGAAGATTATGGGGTATATGGAAGATGAAATGAAAGGGAAAAATATCTACGAGCTTTTGCCACAGGATAAGTTTGATAATAGGAATATAGAAAAATTAAAAATGCTGGAAGATAAGGAAATCAAGTTTTTAATCCCAATTATAATGAATCTTATCAAATATGAGTAGGTGATACGAATGAATCCAGAAGCACAGGAATATTATAATATTGCCAGTTGGACAAAGGATAAAGTAAATTACAATCGGATATCAAAATTTAATACGAATAGGCACAGACAGGTTTTACATGGACAAATATGGTTTTGTGATTTAGGCTATAACGTAGGAACAGAAAAGAATAAAATGCGTCCGGTATTGGTGATGTCTAATAATAAAATCAATAATTCTGAAAAAGTGGTAGTGGTATGCATTACCGATGCAAAAGAAAAGGTAAATGCACGATGTTTACCAATTCAGGATTCATGGTTTTTGCTATATTCTGATACAGAAGATGAAGAAAAACAAGTGATTCCAGGAAGAACGATACCAGCATCTATGCATGCTTATGAATTTTTGGATAAAGACAGTATGATTCAATGTGAGGAGATACGTGCAGTTAGTAAGTCAAGGCTGGATGCGAATCGAGGGTGTATTGGTACTTTAACACCGGAAGATTTTAATCTTGTAAAAGGAAAATTCAAAAGAGCATACAACCTGTAAAAAATGTGACTGTTAAAATTTGTTGACAAAGAGAAGGCAGTTGCATATAATAAAGAAGAACAGAGATACTATGATTAAGTCCCACACTTGAGCAATCAAGATACAGTGGGTGCTTTATAAATGTTTAAACGAAGCCGTAGGACCGTAAGGTATAGCTTCTGGAGGCTCCCCAGTTTATCTGGGGAGTTTTTCTTTTTTCCTTACCTTACAATTTTGTAAGCCCATCGTCCTTTTAAATATGGTATGATGGTATCAGGAAAGGACGGGAACGCTATGAGTACAATACTTCTTTTGGAGGACGATGAAAGTCTGATTGACGGGTTAGAATATGCGCTGATAAAAAACGGATTTTCTGTGGAGGTCGCAAGGACCGTAAAAGAGGCGAAGAAAAGACTGCAAAGAAAAGAACCGGACTTGTTTCTTCTTGATGTAACGCTTCCTGACGGAAGCGGGTTTGAGGTATGTGAGGAAATCCGGCAAAAAGGAAGCATAGTTCCGGTTATTTTTCTTACTGCTGCAGACGAGGAAGTGCAGATTATACGCGGTCTGGACACAGGCGGAGACGATTACATTACAAAGCCGTTTAAGCTCGGAGAGCTTTGCTCCCGCATTCGGGCGTTATTAAGGAGAAGTGAGCAGTGGAGAACAGGGAAAAATGAAACGGAAATAAGGTGTGGAGAACTCGCGATCGACCTTGCCGGGAGCCGTGTGTATCTGGCAGGAGAACAGCTTGATCTCACAGGCGCGGAATACAGGCTTCTCTGTCTTCTTGCGGGGAATCCGGGACAGATTCTTACAAGAGAGAAGATTTTGGACAGACTGTGGGACGAAAAGGGAAGCTTTGTGGACGACAATACCTTATCTGTCTATATCCGAAGGCTGCGCCGGAAAACAGAGAAAAACCCTTCTGAGCCGGAGCACTTAAAGACAGTGCGGGGACTCGGATATATGTGGGAGGAATGAGAGATGAGCTTTTTACAGGAAAAACAAAACCGGCATTATATGATATTTGTGGGAGGAGGCTGTGCATTCCTTCTCTTTTTTTCTCTTTTTCTGGGAGTGTGCAGGGAAAGAGAGAGGAGGGCAATGTTTTTACAGTGGGAAAAAACAGTTTCTTCCGCCATGTCGGAGAAGGGTCTGAGAGAAGACGAGATAGGCGAAATTCTGCAAAGCAGAGAAATTACGGAGGAAGGGGAAAGACTTCTGGAAAAACTGGGACACACGGAAAAAGAAAATTTCCGGTTATTGGAGACGGGAGAAACCGATAACTTTTTCTTTGATATTGTTCTGGCAGCAGGAAGCCTCCTGGCTGTTTTCTGGTTTCTGGGAGGTGCGTCTGTCTTCCTTTTACAAAGAGAAAAGCAGTATGAGAATGCTGTAAAAATAATAGATGCGTTTCAGAAGGGGGAAACAGGGCTCCGGCTTCCGGGCAGCGATACAGGAGGCATTTACCGGCTGTTTTCCTCTGTAAATCGTCTGGCAACCGCTTTTTGTGCCAGAGAGGAGTCTGCGCAGAAGGCGAAGGATTTTCTGAAGTAATAAATCTCTGATATTTCACATCAGTTAAAAACACCTCTTGCGGCTTTAAATATGTATATGGAAATCATGATGGAGGACAGAGAAGCTGTAGAGGTTTTCGGGGAGAAGGCAATCCTTTCTTTGGAACGTATGGAGCGTCTGACAGGAAATCTTCTGAAAATCGCGCGCCTTGATGCAAAAACCATTTCTTTTGAAAAAACGCCCTGCAATGTGGGCGGACTTGTGAGAGACGCGGCAGAAGGATTTATTACGAGGGCAGAAAAGGAAGGGAAACAGATTTTCCTGGAAGGAGAGGAAACGATTTTAAGCTGCGACAGAAGCTGGACAGAGGAAGCTGTGTCAAATCTCATAAAAAATTCTCTGGATCATACAGGAAGAGGAGATTTTGTAAAGATTTCCTGGGAAAAATCCCCTGTTATGATTCGCATTTCTGTGGAGGACAATGGAAGCGGAATTTCAGAAGAAGATATTTATCATATTTTTAAGCGGTTTTACAGAAGTTCTTCTTCAGCTTCCGGCGGTTCCGGGCTTGGACTTCCCCTTGCGAAAGCCATCGTGGAAGAGCAGGGAGGAAATCTTACGGTTTCCAGTCAGGAAGGAAAGGGAAGCATATTTGTGATTTCTTTTTCCTGCATGACAAAACTGTAAGGGAAAAGTTTTAAAAATTCATCTGCATGTAAGGCTGAAATGTTATTGTTATCTCATCATACAGGAGGTGAAAGATTATGGAAATTTTAAAAGTAGACAGGCTTTGCAAAACTTACGGAAAAGGGAGTGCCTTAGTAGAAGCTGTAAAAAATGCTTCTTTTTCTCTGGAAAAGGGAGAATTTGCGGCTGTTGTAGGAGAGTCCGGTTCCGGAAAAAGCACGCTTTTAAACTGCATCGGCGGGCTGGATATGCCTGACTCAGGGAATATTTATCTGGACGGAGAAAATTTATTTCAGATGAAGGAAAATGAGAGGACGATTTTTCGAAGAAGAAATATCGGGTTTGTTTTTCAGTCTTTTCATCTGATCCGTGAATTAGATGTGGAGAATAATATTATTTTTCCTCTTCTTCTCGATAATAAGAAGGCGGATCAGGCGGAAGTGGAAGAAATTCTGGAAATCCTGGGTTTGCAGGAGAGGCGTCATGCGCTTCCGGGGCAGCTTTCCGGAGGGCAGCAGCAGAGAGTGGCAATCGGAAGAGCCCTGATCACAAAACCGATGCTGATTCTGGCAGATGAGCCTACGGGAAATCTTGACAGGAAGAACAGCAGGGACGTTATGGATCTTTTGCTTCAGGCGTCAAGACGTTACGGACAGACAATTCTCATGATCACGCATAACACAGCCCTTGCCGCTTGTGCAGACAGGGTCCTGGAGGTTTCGGACGGCGTGCTTCGCGACCTGGGAGGTGTGGCAAATGAAAAACTATCTTGAGCTTGTGAAGGTTTCTGCGAAGGTACGAAAAAAACAGAGCTTTATGACACGTTTCTGTATTTTCCTGTCTGTATTCCTTGTGTCTGTGATTTTCGGAATGGCAGATATGGAGGTGCGAAACGAAAAACAGCAGGCGATTCAATCGGACGGAGCCTGGCACGCATGTTTCCGGGGACTTACAGATGAGGAGGCTTCACTTATTTCAAAGCGTCCCGATGTAAAGAAGACCGCCGCTTACGCAGTGACAAATTATAAGCTGGACAAGGACTATTTTGTGGAGGGAAAGAAAAGCGTCATATGTGGGTTTGACAGAGGATTTATGGATTTATATCCTGCCATTGAGATAAAAGAAGGACATTTTCCGGAAAAACCGGATGAGGCGGTCGTTTCAGAAAACATGAAGGAGCAGCTTCGTTTAAAAACGGGGGATAAGATAACATTAAGGACGCCGGAAGGAGGTCTGGAATATACGGTTTCCGGGATCACAGGAGATACTTCCATGATCATGAAATGGGACGTTTTTGGGATTTTCCTGAATACGGAGGGGTATCGTGCTTCTTTTATGAAGGAAACAGAAACAAAAGATATGGAATATTACGTCCAGTTTCAGTCTTTTGTAAATATTCAGAAAAGTATAAAAAATATATGCGAAAGCTTTTCTCTGCCGGAAAACAGAGTCGGTGAAAATGTGAAGCTTCTGGGGCTTATGCTGCAGAGCGACGATACATATATGCTGCAGTTATATATTTCAGCGGTTGTTCTGGCGGCGCTTGTATCGGCGGCAGGAATTTTTATGATCACGGGCAGTCTGAACAGCAGCGTAGCAAGGCAGACAGAATTTTTCGGTATGCTGCGCTGTCTTGGGGCAACGGGGAAACAGGTGAGAAAATTTGTGAGAAGAGAGGCGTTAAACTGGTGCAGGACAGCCATTCCGGCAGGACTTCTTTTTGCCTCTTTTGTAATATGGGGTATCTGTGCGCTGCTTCGTTTTTTAAGTCCCGGTTACTTTAAGGAAATGCCGGTGTTTGCGATCAGCTTTCCGGGGCTTCTTGCGGGAGCTGCGATTGGGCTTTTGACAGTTCTTTTAAGCGCTTATGCTCCGGCAAAGCGGGCATCGGAAGTTTCTCCTCTTACTGCAGTTTCTGGAAACGCAGGCACTGTAAATGAGATAAAAAAGCCGGCTGGAAAAGGGTGCTTTCCTGTGGAAATCTCCCTTGGAATCCATCATGCAAAGGGAAGCCGGAAAAATCTGTTTCTTATGACCGTTTCTTTTGGATTCAGCATTGTTCTTTTTCTTGCTTTCGGAACAACGGTAGATTTTATGAATCATGCCATCAGGCCCCTTCAGCCGGACGCGCCGGATATTTCTGTTTTCGGGGAAAATAATACCCCGTCTCTTCCGAAAGAGCTTGCGGGCATCGTAAGAGAAATTCCGGGAGTGAAAAACGTTTCCGGAGAGGGAATGGAAGAGGGCAAATATACAGTTTTGAATATACAGCTTGAGAAAAAGGCTTCGAATGAGACGGTGGAAAAGATAAGAGAGGCAGCAGGGGAAAAGGTGCTGTTTTCGGATAAAAGAATGTCAAATGAGGAAGCGAAGGGCGCGTATTATTCCTTTGCTGTTCTTGTATATGGATTTCTTGTTGTGATCAGTCTGATCGCTGTTTTTCATATCATAAACAGCATCAGTATGAGCGCCGCGTCGAGAATGCGGCAGTTTGGGGCAATGAGAGCCATCGGAATGTCGGACAGACAGGCAGTGCGCATGGTAGCAGCGGAAGCTGCCACCTATGGCGTCTGCGGCATTGCGGCTGGTCTGCTTGGCGGGATTCCCGTACATAAATTTCTTTTTGAAACGCTCATCACTTCAAAATGGGGCGATTCCTGGGAATTTCCGTTTGTACAGACCGGAATTATCGCAGCTGTTCTGATTGTTTCTGTTGCGCTGGCTGTGGCAGGTCCGGCAGGAAGAATCCGGAAGATGTCAATAACTGACACTATTGGAAGTCTGTAATCAACAGATAGTTAATATTCTTCCTCCGTATCCTCCCCGGAGCTGTCCTCCGGGGAGTTTTCTTCTTCTGCCTGCTGCGCTTCGTAGAGAGCGCCGTAATACTGGTCTGCTGTTATGGATTCTGTGTCTTCTACATAATTGCCGTTTTTGTCAACCATGCTTCCGTCCCAGTCAAAGGAAACTTCCAGAAGGTTTGTTCCGGTGGACGGCGTTACATTCATGGACATGATCTTATTATATGTTTCTTTTAAGCTTTCTACAGTAAATTCCTCTTCTATGTAATTATGAACGCCGTGCTCGGCTGCCAGCTCGTCTGTGTAGTCGGAAAGCATATACGGGCAAAATTCACCGGCTTCACTGTTATAGTGCATAACAAGAGGCTCTATTTCAGGATTTAAAATTCTTACAGTGGATTCTCCGTTTAAAACAGATTTTTCTATGGTAAATTTTCCCATTCCGCCAAGAAGCTCAGGAAGCTGCTGCTGAGTGGAAACGAAGTTTCCAAGAGAATAGAAAATTACCATTTCATTGCCCTTGTCGTCTGTCATAATGCCGTATGGCTGAAGGACGTGGGGATGCCCTCCGATCACTACGTCTACGCCCTGCTGAAGAAGAAAAGCTGCCCACTGTTTTTGATATTCATTAGGCATGGTTTCATCTTCCGTACCCCAGTGCGCCACAAAAATAATGCAGTCAGAGACTTCCTTTGCTTTCTGAATGGAGGCGGCAACCTTTGCTTTATCGAAAATGTCGATCATGTATTCTTTGCCCTCTCCTGCGCCGGAGTTGTTTGTTCCGTATGTATAGTCGAGAAAGGCAATTTTAATCCCGTTTACTTCCCGGACTTTTACAGAAGCGGCATCTTCTTCTGTCTCATGGATACCAAGCAGGGTAATGTCGGGATAATTGGTACGCCAGAATTCAAAGGTCTGCGCCATATAGTCATAGCCGTAGTCGTCAATATGATTTGTGGCGGATTCCACTACGTCAAAGCCTGCCTTTATAATAGCGTCTCCCACTTCTGTAGGCGTTGCAAAAGAAGGATAGGAGCTTACGGCATCGTGATCTGTTGTAAAAACGGTTTCCTGGTCGATCATGGCAATGTCCGCGCTTTGGATTTCGTCCAGGACATTCTGATAAATGTGGTCATAGTTCCACTCGCCGGAATCGTTTTTTCCGGAGTCAATAAGGCTCTGATGATAAAGATTGTCTCCTACTGCAATGACGGAGGCTGTTGTGACAACTGGCGTTCTGGCTGCCTTTTCCGCTTTTTCTTTTTCAAGTTTTGCTTTTCTTTCCGCTTCGATTGCCGGTTTTTGTATTACCTGATAGTCCAGCTGGTGGAAAAACAGGCAAAGAACCGCAAGTACGGCGATGGAGCAGATGAGACTGATCTTGGAGTTCATTCGCTCCTTAAAATTAAGGGGTATATTTTCATTTCGTTTCATGGGAACGTCCTCTGTATTTTCAATGATTTATCAGGTATCTTTGTACCTGTGTCTTTCATTATAGCAAATTCAGGAAGGCAAATAAAGTTATTTTATATACTTTTCAAGAACAGGGAAGGGAACGGCGCCGATTTCCAGAACTTTCTTATGAAATTCCTTCAGAGAAAAATTTTCTCCGAGTCTTTTTTCTTCTGCTTTTCGAAGATCAAGGAAATTTAAGTATCCCCAGTAATATTTCAGGTAGTTTGCAGGGGTTTCCACAACGTATTGATAAACCTCCGCTGCTGTTTTTGGAGAAATGCCGAAAACACGCAGGAAGGAAGCTGCCTGTTCCTGACTCCATCCATAATAGTGAATGCCGATGTCCATAAGGCAGCAGATATTTAAGTTTACGCTTCGGTTCAGCCACGCCAGCGTCCCAATATCTTTCGCTGCTTCGTCCTCTATGAGAGAGGCGCTGTAGCTGTATGCGAAAGGCTCTACATACGTTGCCCAGCCTTCTATGTAACCGCCGGATTCGATAAGGCTTCGAATTGGATTTTTATTTTCCTCCGCGAAAAACATAGTCTGGTAAAGATGCCCCGGGAAGCCTTCGTGAGAAAGTGTGGTAAACAGATCAAGCCGCTGACTGTTGCCTGCATTGTTGATGTAAATGACATTGGGGCTTTTTGTATCAACAGGAGGTGTGAGGTAAAAGGCAGGGCTTAAATATTCTTCGAGAGATTTATGGACGTAGCGTATTTCGTAGGAAATGTCCGGAAGCTCCGGAAAATCTTTTTGAATCTGCCCCTGAAGGTTTTCCATCATTTCCTGCGGTTTCATATCCGGGAAAATATTATTTTCCATAAATTTTGAGGCAAGGGAAGGCTGTTCCTTTAACATGAGCTGAATGGTCTTTGTATCGCTTAAAAGCTGCTCTGTAAGGCGCTGTCTGATTTTTTCCACAGGCACGTAAGTTCCGACCTGGCTTTTCAGGAGATAAGTATAGTAGTCCTGACCTCCGGGAAAATGGGCAAGTCCCTGAGAATTTTTTCCGGTTCCTTTTAATTCCTGAAGTCTCTGGATCAGTTTTTCATAGGCGGGGATCACGCATTCCAGAATGATTTTTTTATGGGCGGCTTTTAATTTTTCCTGATCTTTTTCTGAGAATTTTCCGTATTGTGCAAGCTTTGTGTCAAAAATTTCCAGCATATAGTTGGAGTCGGGATTTTTGATGAAGGATTCACACTGGCTGCAGATTCGCTCCAGAGTGGCATCACTCATAAAATATCCTGCTTCTGATTTTTTTCTCTGAAAAGAGAGAATACTTTCAAAGTAGGGTTCTATGCTGGAGAGAAGGTTCAGATAGTCCGATACGTCCCGGTCTTCATAAAAAGCGTATTCTGCGAGAAGGACAGGGAGCTGTGCCTGAATGCCGAGGCTCGGAGAGAGCATTTCTTCCAGAAGATAATTGTCTCCAAGAGAAGCCTGTGTGTGAAAGTAGAGAAGGAGCATATCGAGAGTGATCTGGTTTTCCCGGGAAAGTCTGGAATAAGCGAAGCTTCGGAGAGTATCCTCATATTCCCGGCAGAGGGCGTACGTTTTTTCCATATCTGTATTTACAGTGCCAAGTGTTGGCTTAGGGCGTTTCAAACCTGCTTTTTCCGGGTGAGCGACAGAGTAGTGGAAGGTAAGGGCGCTGCCGGAAACTTCTTTTTCAAAAAGCTCTTCTGTAAATTTTTCAAACCGGGCGTTTTCTGAGAATACATGATTGGAAAAATAACCGATACTGATACCGGACAGGAGCGTAAAACAAAGAAGCAGAACAACCCGGAGAGTTTTTCGCGATCTGGAGATTTTAAAAGGCATACAATCCTCGCAAAAATTTCTGTTTTTACTATCTTATTGGAAAAAACAGGATTATATGTTATGATTGATACAGGACAATTAAAGTCCTGATTGTAGTAGGAGAGATAAAAGGAGTGAAATACAATGACAGAAATATATGATCTTGTAATTATCGGAGCCGGACCGGCAGGAGTGAGCGCCGCAATTTATGCGTCAAGAGCCATGCTCAATACGGTATGGGTGGATAATAAGTGTATGCCGGGAGGACAGATTACAGATACTTACGAGGTAGATAATTATCCTGGTATGCCGGGGGTGACGGGAATGGGTCTGGGAGAGGCGTTTGGGGCTCATGCAGAAAAGCTTGGACTTTCTCCTGCCTGCGACGAGGTTCTTTCCATAGAAGATGCAGGAAAAGAAAAAATAGTCCGCACACGGAAAAATACGTACAGAACAAAGACAGTGATCCTTGCCCTTGGGACTTCCCACAGAAAGCTTGGGATTCCGGGAGAAGAAGAGCTTGGAGGCGCAGGCGTTTCCTACTGTGCCACATGTGACGGGGCATTTTTCCGGGGCAGGACAACCGTAGTGATCGGCGGAGGAAACGTTGCCTGCGAGGACGCGATTTTCCTGTCCAGAATGTGCGAAAAAGTATATCTTGTACACAGAAGAGATGAGCTTCGCGCAGATAAGATTCTTCAGGAGCGCCTTTTTGAATGTGAAAACGTAGAGCTTGTGTGGAACAGCGACCCTGTTGAGATTCAGGGAGAGGATATGGTAAAGGCTCTTCTTGTAAAAAATAAAGTATCAGGAGAGGAACGCCTCATTGAGACAGACGGCGTGTTCATTGCCGTCGGAACAATCCCCAATACATGGCTTGTGAAAGATCTGGTAGAGACAGACGACTATGGCTATATTGTGGCAGGAGAGGAAGGAATTACAAGTGTGCCGGGGATTTTTGCTGCGGGAGATCTGCGGACAAAGGCGCTTCGGCAGGTGGTGACAGCGGTTTCTGACGGGGCAAACGCGGTGACTGCAGTGCAGGAGTATCTTCTCCGGATTTGACATGGCAGGGGTCTTGTGATATTATACACAAATGTGTCATGAAATGTAATAAAGATGTAACAATTACGAGGAGTGTATTATATCATGAGAAAAAAATTAACAGCGATGTTTTTAAGTTTTTGTATGGTTTCTGTTTTTGTGCCGCAGTCTATTCTGGCAGATGATGTTCTGGAATCAGGGGATCTGCTCACAGACGGCGAGGAAATCGGAGACGGAGCAGTGACTGAGCTTGCCGAGGAGCTGGTAAAAGGAACAGAGGAAGAAGTTCAAAAAGTGCAGGAGGAAAAAGTTGCTGCAGAAGAAGCTGCCAGAAAGGCAGAGGAGGAACGCGTTGCGAAGCGTCAGGAAATCGTAGATTATGCCCTCCAGTTTGAAGGCAATCCTTATGTGTACGGAGGAACAAGTCTCACAAACGGAGCGGACTGCTCCGGCTTCGTAATGTCTGTTTTCGCAAATTTCGGGTATGAACTTCCAAGAGTAGCTTCAAGCCAGTATATCGCCTCTCAGAAAAAGGATATAAGCGAGATAGAGACAGGAGACCTTGTTTTTTATGGAAATTCTCCGGAAGGAATTTATCATGTGGCTCTTTATATTGGCGATGGGAAAATTATCCATGCAAGTACAGCGGCAACAGGGATTAAGATTTCTGATTATGATTACGAGCAGCCATATGGAATCGGTACCTACGTAGAATAAAAAAGGAGAATATTCTGACAGATAAAGGGGAAATTTATGCCGGAGTTTTTCAGATGTCAAAAAAGGAAGAAAAAATAGCAAATTGCACAAAGAATGTAGAAGGATGTGGATTGTACAAATATAAGTACAAAAGTTTTCCACATATAGAATGTCCCATAAACTGTGGAAAATCTAGTTATACACAAAATTATCCACATTATCCACATGGAAAGTATGTGGATTAGCAGATTTACATAAGAAGTTAATAAACAAATGTTTTGTTAAAAAAGTATAAAATTATATAGAAACACAAAAAAATGTAAAAAAGGGTTGACTTTTTTGGAATCAGTCCTTCACATAAATTTAACATAAAATGACAGAATATTGCATCGAATGACAGAGTAAAAAAGGCTCTGTTTTGCAAAAAAAGAAGCCTCTCACAGTGGAGAGACTTCTTTTTTTCAGCCTGCATTTTCTTTCATTCTTTTAATTACTTTTAACCTTGTAAACTCTTCTCTTTCTTTTTCTTCCAGGGCATTTGTAATGTCCTTCGTAAGAGCCTCAAATTTTGGAATGGTGATATTTTTCAGGGCGTTGGCGCGCTTCTGCGTCTTTTTAATATTGGTGGCAAGGCGGATTGCTGCATTTTCCACCATAGAAAGGCGAATAGAAAGCTCTTTTACTTTTTCGAAGGCTGCCTTTGCCTCGTCCAGAGACATTTTGGTGCTGTAGTAAGCGTAAGTAGGCACGTTGCTGCTTTTGTCGTATTCTACAAGGGGAATTTCTGTCCCCATAACGCTTCTTGATTTGATGCGGATAGAGTTTTCTATGGGAACCGTATAGGAAATCTGCTGTACGAAGGCGATCCCGATTTCCATATTTGCCTTCTGAAGGGCTGCATAGGCAGTTCGGAAGGTCTCGTCTATCTGTGTCTGAATGTCTTTTGCCTGGTCAATTAAATCCATCATTTCCCGTATGAGAATGTTACGTTTTTTATCCATCAGCTCAAAGCCCTGTCTGGAAAGAGCCAAGGAGTTTTTTGCAAGTATAAGATTTCCCTTTGTGGGAAAAGTATTCGGATCCATGCGATCACCTCACTAACGGACTGTTTCTCTGTAATATTCGTCAAGAATCTTTGTGTCAATACGGTCAAGCTCCTCTTTTGGAAGAAGACCGAGAAGTTCCCAGCCCTTGTCAAGGGTTTCTGTGATGGAACGGTTTTCTGTCTCCGTCTGTCCTACAAATTCTGCCTCAAATGCTTTTCCGAAAACAAGATACCGTTTATCAAGAGGAGAAAGCTCGTCCTCGCCGATAACGGAAGCAAGAGCGCGGGCGTCGCCTACTTTTGCATAGCAGGAGAAAAGCTGGTTTGCCACGTCCTGATGATCTTTTCTCGTAAAGCCTTCTCCGATTCCGTCCTTCATAAGACGGGACAGGGAAGGAAGAACATTGATCGGCGGGTAAATTGCCTGTCCGTGCAGCTGTCTGTCAAGTACGATCTGCCCTTCCGTAATATAACCGGTAAGGTCGGGGATCGGGTGCGTAATATCATCGTTTGGCATGGTAAGGATCGGAATCTGTGTAACGGATCCGGTTCCGCCGCTTACAATACCTGCGCGCTCATAAAGAGTGGCAAGCTCGCTGTAAAGGTATCCAGGATAACCTTTTCTGGAAGGAATTTCGCCTTTGGAAGAAGAAACCTCACGCATTGCCTCACAGAAAGAAGTAATGTCTGTTAAGATAACAAGAATGTGCATACCTTTTTCAAAGGCAAGGTATTCCGCTGCTGTGAGGGCAATCTTCGGGGTGAGAAGACGCTCTACAACCGGGTCATTTGCCAGATTTAAAAACATGACAACGTGGTCGGAAGCGCCGCTTTCCTCGAAGGTACGGCGGAAAAATTCCGCAACGTCGTATTTTACACCCATTGCAGCAAATACAATGGCAAAGTTTTCATCGGAGTCTGCGCCAAGAGAAGCCTGTTTTACAATCTGCGCAGCAAGCTTATCATGGGGAAGACCGTTTCCGGAGAAAATCGGGAGCTTCTGTCCGCGGATCAGAGTGGTGAGTCCGTCAATAGCGGAAATACCGGTATTAATATAATTTCGCGGATACTCACGTGTGACAGGATTTAAAGGAAGTCCGTTAATGTTAAGGCTTACCTCGGGAGTAATGTCTCCCAGTCCGTCGATGGGCTGTCCGATGCCGTTAAAGGTTCGTCCCAGGATTTCTGGGGAAAGTCCGATTTCCATAGGGTGCCCTGTAAGGCGTGTGTGGGTATTTCCAAGGGACATATTATCTGTCCCTTCAAATACCTGGATCACTGCCTTATCTTCATATATTTCCACAATACGGCCGATTTTTTCTGTTCCGTCTTCCATACGGAATTCAACGATCTCCTCGAAGGAGGCGTTTTTCACCCCTTCCAGGACGACAAGAGGGCCGTTTATTTCACTTAAACCTAAATATTCGATTGCCATAAACTTTTCCTCCTTAATCAGCCGTTTTTCTCAAGAACTTTGTTGTAGAAGGCGTCAATGTCTTCTCTGTACTGTTTGAAAAGTTCAAGATTGTCGTTTGGTACATCATATTTAATAGAAATAATACGTTCAAAAATATTGTCCTCTTTGAGAACGGATACAGGCATTCCTCTGTTTATGAGAGCCCTTGCTTTTTCATAGAGATAGAGAATGATCTCCATCATTTCAAATTGTTTTTTCATTGGAACGCAGGTGTCTTCTTTGTGGAAGGCGTTCTGCTGTAAAAATCCGAGACGGATCACTCTTGCAATTTCCAACGTCAGTTTCTGGTCATCCGGAAGAACGTCGCTTCCGATCAGTTTTACGATTTCCATAAGAGAGCTTTCCTGGTTTAAGATTGCCATGATCTGATTTCTGTCAGAGACAAATTTCGGAGATACGTTGGCGCGATACCAGGGAGTTAAATCCTCAAGATATTCGCTGTAGCTTGTAAGCCAGTGAATAGCCGGGAAATGTCTTGCATAAGCAAGAGATTTGTCAAGTCCCCAGAAGCAGCGTACAAAACGCTTTGTATTTTGTGTTACCGGCTCGGAGAAGTCGCCGCCCTGTGGGGAAACAGCTCCGATAATGGAAACGGAGCCTTCTGTTCCGTTTAAGTTCTGCATCATTCCGGCTCTTTCATAGAAGGCGGAAAGCTTTGATGCAAGGTAGGCAGGGAAGCCTTCCTCGGCAGGCATTTCCTCAAGACGTCCGGAAAGCTCACGGAGAGCCTCCGCCCATC
Source organism: uncultured Blautia sp. (assembly GCA_900547615.1). Taxonomy (GTDB): domain Bacteria; phylum Bacillota; class Clostridia; order Lachnospirales; family Lachnospiraceae; genus Blautia_A. The sequence goes on from URHH01000027.1 coordinate 25,493, forward strand.
TCGAGGTGGAGTCTGCCATGATCGCTACGTCATATCCCATGTCGCGGTAGTATTCTGCAAGTGTTACGCCTGTATAAATAGAAGCTTCTCGAGCTGCAACAGGCATGTTGGAGGTGTTTGCAATAAGAGTGGTTCTGTCCATCATAAGATTTCCGGATTTCGGGTCGATCAGCTTGCTGAAATCCTCAAGAACCTGTGTCATCTCATTTCCGCGCTCTCCGCAGCCGATGTAAATAATAATGTCCGCGTCAGACCATTTTGCAATCTGGTGCTGCGTCATGGTTTTTCCTGTTCCGAAACCTCCGGGAACGGCTGCTGTGCCGCCTTTTGCAATCGGGAAAAGCGTATCCAGGATACGCTGTCCTGTTACAAGGGGAGTGCTTGCCGGGAAACGGTGGTGCGTAGGACGCGGAATACGGATCGGCCATTTCTGTGCAAGAGAAAGCTCTTTTGTACTTCCGTCAGGAAGCTCGAGAGTTACGATCGGCTCAAGAATGGTATAGGAGCCGTCTTTTACTGTTTTTACAACGGTTGCCTCGGAGATGTTTGGAGGAACCATAGACTTGTGAACAATGGAGACGGTTTCCTGTGTCTCCGCAATAATGGTTCCCGGTCCTACCACATCTCCCTCTTTTACGGTAATGTGTACGTCCCATTTTTTTTCTGTATCAAGAGAATTTACGCTGACACCTCTTGAGATGTATTTTCCGGACTGCTTTGCGATCTCTCCCAGAGGACGCTGGATACCGTCAAAAATATTGTGGATAATACCGGGTCCTAAAAGAACGGAGATGGCGTCATCTGTTCCGATAACGGTTTCTCCCGGTTTTAATCCCGTTGTTTCCTCGAAAACCTGGACGGTTGTCATGCCTTTTTTCAGACCAATGACTTCGCCAACCAGTTTTTCCGGACCAACGTATACCATCTCTGATATTTTAAATCCACAGTCTCCTTTTAAATAAATGACAGGGCCGTTAATTCCATAAATAATACCTGTTTTACTCATATCTTGGACCTCCGTCAAACTTAAATTCTTTTTTGCAGGCAAGGAACGCCTCGCGGAAAGAATTGTCGATCAGTATGTTTTTGCCCGGGATAATGGCGCGGATACCTCCGATAAATTCTTCGTCTGCAAGACGGAGGGCAGCGCCTGTTTTCCGGGAAAGAGTTTCCAGGCGGGAACTGTCAGACGGGGTCAGATAAATGTGAAGCTCGTCCTCGCCTGCAAAATCCTGTGCTTCTTTGATTTTTCTGCAAAGATAGGAATCGTATTCCGGGGTTTTTACAAAGTCTTCCAGTAAGCTCTGTACTTCTGTAAAAAGTCTGTCTTTCAGTTCGTTCTGTTTCTTTGTCCAGTTGCGCTTGATCATGAGCTGCTGGGCGGAAAGCGCCTTGTTTACTTCGCGGCGGGCATTTTCCGCCTTTGTCTTTACTTCTGCCTCTGCGCTTTGTCTCCGGGAGCTCTTATGTTCAGACAGCATTTCGTCCAGATTTTTTTTGTGCTCCTCGATCATCTGAGCAGCTTCCTGATAAGCTTCCTCAACAGAGGAGTCATAAAAATGCTGCAGTTTTTCTTCGATTGTCATAACGTCCCCTGCCTATAGTTTTAGTCCGATTGCTTCGTTTACGTATGAAGTGATGAAATCCGGTTTGCGGCCGGTACCGTGTCTGTCAGGAATTTCGATGATAAGAGGCGTTTTGTGGCGGAGCTTTACATCATCAATAATCTCGGGAAATTCTCTTCCGAATTTTTCGGTGAGAAGGATAATCCCGATTTCTTTATTTGCGATCGCGTTCTGAAGGGCTTCTTTCAGTTCATCATGCTCATGTACCACAACGCCTTCCACACCTGCCAGTCTCATTCCTGTGTAGGTATCTACGTTGTCGCTGATTAAAAACATCTGCATATTATAACTGTCCCAGGATCATGAAGGAGATGATAAGTCCGTAAAGGGCAACACCTTCTGCAAGACCTACGAAAATCAGGGATTTACCAAGAATACTCTGATCTTCGCTGATTGCGCCCAAAGCTGCGCTTGCCGCACTGGCAACGGCAATACCACCACCGATACAGGAAAGTCCG
>URHH01000028.1 GCA_900547615.1 uncultured Blautia sp.
CCGCAGCGTGTTCCATGCTTCTTACAGGAGTCGGCTCACAGGGCGTGACAGAAGTAAAAGCAGACGATAAGGTACAGATTCGCTTCCTGAATGGATTTACAGGCGGCGATGGAGAGTATATGAGAAAAATCACAGACGGTTTCAACGAATCTCAGGACAAATATGAAATTGTGGAGTCTCAGGAAAAAGATCATTACCTGAAATTCAAATCCGGAGAATACGATCTTGTAGTCATTCACGGAGACCGTCTGAAAACTTTTGCAGACGACGGAATGATTCAGGACGTTTCTTCTGTGTATGAAAAAGCAGGAATCGAGCTTACGGATTATCTGGAAGCTGCACAGGAGATTGTACAGGTAGACGGAACGACTTATGCGTTCCCTCTCGATATTCACCCTCTCGTTATGTTCTATAATAAACAGCTCTGCCCGGAAGCGCCTGAGACATATGAGGACATTAAGGCGTTAAACGAAGAGCTTCAGGCAAAAGATCCGAATACATATGCAATGGGGATTCCGGGACTTGGACTTGTTGAATATTATTACATGACCCTGGCGAATCAGAACGGAATCGAGCTTCAGGACGGAGAAGCCTTAAAATTCGATACAGAAGAATTTGCAGATGCACTTATGACTTATCATGATATGATTTTCACAGATAAGGTAAGTCCTTCCAAATTAGGTCTTGACGGAGAATTTAAGACTTTTGTACAGGACGAGGAAAGCGCAGGCGGAACGCAGACAGCAATCGCTCTTACAGGTCCGTGGTACTATCAGGCAGCAAAAGAAAAATACGGAGATGATCTTGGGATTGCACCTGTTCCAACACTTGGAAAAGAGAAAGCCGTATATGGAAACGCACATACGATCGCAGTTCCTTCCCGTGTAGAAGATGAGGAAGTCCTTGACGGTATTGCAGAGTTTATGAAATATCTCTACACACCGGAGAACCTGATCAACTGGGCAGATGCAGGACAGGCTCCTACACATATCGCAACAATGGAGGCTATTCAGAAAGAGGCAGATAAATATCCTCTGGCATGTGCGAACTACGAGCAGTTTGAAAACTGCAAAATCGCTCCTCAGGTGTACAACGTAGGAGAGCAGTTAAAATACTTAAATGAAAATGTATTTAATATGGTAGTATCTACAGAAGACCTTACAAAAGAAGACCTTATGAAAGAACTGGAAAAAGCGACAAAGACAGCGCAGCAGGTAGCAGAAGGCTTCTGATAAAAGGAAAGGCGATGAGGGAGGGCTTTGTCCTCCCTTTTTAAAACTGCCTGCATTTTGAAAGGAATGATAACAATATGAAAGTAAGTAAATGGAAATCCACAATGTTTATTGCTCCCTTTCTTGTGTGCTTCGGGCTTTTCTGGCTGGCTCCTTTTGTATATGGAATTTATATGAGCCTTCATAAGCTGTCCCTCACAAGGGGGAATATGGGATTTATCGGACTTCAGAATTTCCTGGATCTGTTTAACAGAGATTCCATGTACTCGGAAGCGTTTTTTCTGGGATTAAAAAATACGGTGATCTTTGTTCTTGTAAGCGTACCTCTTCTTGTGCTTGTAAGCCTTATCCTTGCGCTTCTGGTTGATAATCTTCCGAAAAAAGTACAGGGATTTTTCAGAACCATTTTCTTTATGTCATACGCAGTTTCCGTTACTTCTGTATCTGCGATCTTTGTGTGGCTTTTCAGTGGAAACGGCGGCTTTATCAATAATATGCTTGTAAAAATGCACATCATCAGTCAGCCGGTGCCCTGGCTGGAAGCGCAGCCCTTTGCCCTGATCGTACTTGTAATCACCACGATCTGGTGGACCATCGGATTTAATATGATGCTTTTTATTAATGCCTTAAACGGAATCGATACTGCGCTTTACGAGGCGTCCGCCATTGACGGAGCTAATTTCTGGAATCAGTTTAAATCCATTATTTTTCCGGGAATTAAAAGTGTATTTGCCTTTGTAACACTAACAACTGTAATTGCATCTTTTAATGTATTCGGACAGCCGCAGTTAATTACAAAGGGCGGTCCCACACAGAGTACAAAATCTCTGATCATGGTGATCCAGCAGACAATTTTTGACGGAAATAATCTTGGAATGGGAACGGCAATGGCGCTTTTAATGGGAGTAGTTGTCATGATTTTTGCGCTTCTCCAGAATTTCCTTACAAGAGAGAAAAAAGAACTGAAGGGAGAGAAATCATTATGAAGCATTCCAGAAAAATTAATATTGTATTAGTTGCCATTGCGGCTGTCATTGCTTATTTCTGTTTGATTCCCCTGTTGTTCATGGTATTTACAAGTTTTAAGGGAATGTCGGAGTCCATATCTTCCTCAACTCTTCTTCCGAAGGTGTGGACAATGGAAAATTACACCAGTCTTCTGGCAGATGTGGCGACAGCGCCTGTATTTCGCTGGCTGGCTAATACGGCGATCATCACCTGCATCGGAACGCTCTGTGTTCTGGCTGTTGATATTCTGGCAGCGTATGCCCTTTCCAGACTTCACGTTCCCTTTGCGGGAAAAATTATAACAATGATCATCTGGGTAATGACCATTCCGGGAATTGTAACCCTGTTTCCTTCTTTTTATATGTTTAAAAATCTGGATCTGTTAAATACGTATGTTCCTCTGATACTTCCCTATACCTCAAATGCAATGGGCGTATTTCTGATCTATAATTTCCTGAAAGACTTCCCGGTTGCTCTTGAGGAGGCGGCGATCATTGACGGGGCTTCTCTGTTTACGGTTCTTAGAAAAGTAATTTTTCCGTCCATTAAACCGGTTGTCATGACACTTGGCTTTATCACATTCTTGAATATTTATAATGATTATCTCTGGCCGTCCATTGCTATTCAGAGCAATGAGATGAAGACAGTGACGGTAGGAATCGGTTCCCTTGTTCTGGGCGCAAACTTTGTTGATCCGGGCGTGATGATGGCTGCGACGGTATTTGCTGTTTTCCCTGCACTCGTGCTGTTTTTGATGGTAAATAAATATATCGTAAAGGGAGTTACAAATGTTGGAATTAAGTAAAGGGCTTGGTTTAAAAAGAGGAGTAAGAGAACCGGGAGTATATAAAGCCGGGGATATTTATATGAGAGACCCGTTTCTGTTTACAGATACAAAAAGAGGACTGTATTTTCTTTTCGGAACGAATATGGGAATCTGTGACGGCGCTGCCAATGTAGACCCGTATTTTGAAGTGTATGTGAGCAGGGACAGGAAAAATTTTGAAGGCCCGTTTGTGGCGTTTCAGCCGGAAAAAGGCTTCTGGGGAGTCCGCAATTACTGGGCGCCGGAGGTGCATGAATATAAGGGCAGTTATTATATGTTTGCCACTTTTAAAGGCGGGATCGGGGAGGACAGAGGGACAGCAGTTTTAAAGGCAGACTTGCCGGAAGGTCCTTACTATCCGCACAGCATAGGGCACGTTACTTTAAAAGGGCATGAATGTCTGGACGGAACGCTTTATGTGGAAGACGGGCAGCCTTGGATCGTATTCTGTCATGAGTGGACAGAAATGTATTTTGGAACGATAAAGGCGCTTCCTCTGACAGAAGATTTAAAAGAGGCAGTTTCTGCAGAACCTGTTGTGATCGTAGATACAGAGAAGGACGAGATTCCCTGGATCCGTCAGATGAAAGACCCGAGAGTATGTAAGACGGGGTATCTCACAGATGCGCCATTTTTCCATAAAATGAAAAACGGAACGCTGGTAATGCTCTGGTCCAGCTATTCTGTAAAGGGCTATCAGGGAAAGGGAAGCGGAGGCTATGTAGTGGCAGTATGCGAAAGTCCCTCCGGTTCCATAAAAGGTCCCTGGCATCATAGAAAAGAACTGCTTTTAGATGAAAATACAGGACATTCATCTCTTTTCAGAAGCCTGGAAGGAGAGCTGTATCTGATTTCGCACGGAAACGATACTCTTCATGGGCAGGAGTATCCTGTTATGTTTCAGGTAAAAGAGGGAGAACATCTGGAGATTATAAAAGAGTAGAGGAGAGATGACAATGTATCGCAGTGAATATCCAAGACCGGAATTTAAAAGAGAGGAATGGCTGTCTTTAAACGGACAATGGGATTTTTGCTTTCCGGGAGAAGAAATGCGCAAAATAGAAGTTCCTTTTGTATTTCAAAGTGAAATGAGCGGTATTCATGAAAACAGAATGTGTGATTCCGTTACTTATAAAAGAAGTTTCTGTGTTCCGGATAAATGGAAGGGAAAAAGAATCCGGATTCATTTCGGAGCGGTAGATTACGCCTGCAGTGTTTTTATCAATGAAAAAAAAGTGGGCAGCCATCAGGGCGGAAATACGCCGTTTTCTTTTGACATAACAGAAGAGCTTACGTGGAAGAAAGAAGAAATCTGCGTACAGGTGTGGGATCCGTGCAGAGACGAGACGATTCCCAGAGGAAAACAGTTCTGGAAAAAAGATCCGGATTCTATCTGGTACACAAGAAGTACGGGAATCTGGCAGAGCGTTTTTATAGAGCCTGTGTCAGAAGTACATTTTTCCTATATCCGTTTTACCCCGGATATTGACAGAGGAACAGTGGAGGTTAAATTTAAGGCAGCGGGATTAAAAGAAAAAATAGGCGGTTGTCATGCGGAATTTGCAATTATATTTAAAGAAAGAGAAGTGTTCCGGGGCGGTATGGAGCTTTTAGAGGATTACGGACGCATGGAAATTTCTCTTTTTGACCGCCATATTTTCCGCACTATGAATCATGACGGCGGCTGGTGCTGGTCACCGGAGTCCCCGAACCTTTTTGATGTGAGCGCAGCTCTTGTAAAAGAAGGGGAGACGATCGACCAGGTATGTACTTATTTCGGAATGCGTAAAATCGAACAGAAAAACGGAATGGTATACTTAAATAACAGACCGTATTACCAGAAATTGATTCTGGATCAGGGCTACTGGCCCGGCTCTCTTATGACGGCACAGGACGAACAGGATTTTGTAAAAGATATTGAGATGGCGAAGGCGATGGGATTTAACGGCTGCAGAAAGCACCAGAAAGCAGAGGATCCTGTGTTTTTATATTATGCAGACAGAATCGGCTTTCTTGTGTGGTCGGAAATCAGTGCCTGCGCTTCCTATTCGCTGGAAGCGTCTCAGAGAACTGTGACAGAGTGGGGCGAAGCTATTCAGAGAGATTATAACCACCCCTGTATTGTTGCCTGGGTCGTGTTAAATGAAAGCTGGGGCGTTCCGAATATCTGTTTTGATAAACGTCAGCAGGCACATTCCCTCGCTCTTTATTATAATGCAAAATCTATGGATACGACACGTCTTGTGATTTCCAATGACGGCTGGGAAATTACAAAAACAGATATTTGTGCAATACATAATTACGCGCATGGAGAGCAGAGCGAGCCTGTGAAACAGGAGATTTTCAGAAAAACTCTGTCCACAAAAGAGGATATATTAAAGGCGCAGCCGGCAGGACGTCAGATTTACGCAGACGGTTTTGGTCATCAGGGAGAGCCGGTTCTTCTGACAGAATTTGGAGGCCTGGCTTACGCAAAAGACAGGGAAAAAGGCTGGGGCTATACTACCATTGAAAACGAAGAGGAATTTCTGGAAGTGTACGGAAGAATTTTAAAAGATATAGCGGATTCGGAAATCCTTTTCGGTTTCTGCTATACCCAGCTCTGCGATGTGGAGCAGGAGGTAAACGGACTTCTCACTTACGACAGAAAGTATAAAGTGGCGCCGGAAAAAATCAAAGCAATCAACGATTCCGTACGGAAGGATTATTTATAAAGGAAGATAGCAGTTTGTCTTAGAGAAAATAGCGCTTAAGGCAGACTGCTATTTCTTTATGCAAAGAGGAACTACTTGCGAATCTTTTTTTCAGGGGATATACTGGTATTGTGATGCCGGGAGCGGAGAATACCCGGCGGATTGTATCACTATGAAGTAGATATTATATGGAAGGAATTTTTCAGAAAAGAGGTAAAATATGATGGGAACAAGACGTTTATATTATGAAAATGTATATATAAAGGAATTTGACGCAGAGGTTTTACAGTGCAGAGAAGGCAAAAACGGTTATGAGATTATTCTGGACGAGAGCGCTTTTTACCCGGAGGGAGGCGGTCAGCCCTGTGATACTGGAAGTCTTGGAGATGCAGAAGTGAAGGATGTACAGGAAAAAGACGGGGAGCTGATCCACTATACAGATAAGGCGCTGGAAGAAGGGGCTAAGGTTCATGGGGAAATCAACTGGGAGCGCCGTTTTGACCTGATGCAGCAGCACTCCGGTGAGCATATGGTAAGCGGTCTTGTACATGAGAAGTACGGATATAATAATGTAGGATTTCATATGGGAAGCGATGTGATCACCATTGATTTCAGCGGAGTTCTGGACGAGGAACAGCTACAGGAAATTGAGGACAGGGTAAATGAAAAAATCTGGGAAAATGCGCCGGTTCAGATTACATACCCTTCCGGGGAAGAACTGGAAAACATTCCTTACAGAAGTAAAAAAGAATTAACAGGTCAGGTACGTATTGTGGAATTTCCGGGAACAGACATCTGCGCCTGCTGCGGAACTCATGTGACGCATACAGGGGAAATCGGAGCCGTCAAGTTTCTGTCTGTTGTGAAATTCCGCCAGGGAGTGCGCGTGGAAATGATAAGTGGCAAACGCGTCATCGATTATTTTTCAAAGATAGCAAAGGAAAACAGTAAGGTATCGGTTCTTCTTTCCGCAAAACCGCAGGAGACCTCCAAAGCAGTGGAGCGCCTTCAGGAAGAAAATTTCCGCTTAAAAGGCAAAATCCTTGATATGGAAGAGGAGATTTTTAAGACAGAGTCAGAAAAATGGGAAGGTGCCGGAAGCGTTCTGATTTTTAAGAAAAATATGGAGGCGGACAGTGTGAGAAAACTCACGGACGCCGTGATGCAGACCTGCTGCGGCTGCTGCGCCGTTTTTTCTGATAACGGAGACGGGACATATAAGTATGCGATGGGAGAAAAAGACGGAAATCTCCGTGAGTTTACAAAAGAAATGAACCAGGCGTTAAATGGAAGAGGCGGAGGAAAGCCATTCTTTGTCCAGGGATCTGTTTCTGCTTCTGAGGAAGAAATCCGAAAGTTTTTTGAGAGGTGATAAAAATGTTTGGAGAATGCCATGCGCATGTGATCATGAACGGAATGAATTATAAAGAGGCAGTCAGCCTTCATAAAAACGGAGTGCAGGACAGGATTATTCACCACTGTTTTCGGGAGTATCAAAAACGAGGAATTACATTTATCAGGGACGGCGGAGATGCGCTTGGAGTTTCTGGCAGGGCAAAGAAACTTGCCCCGGAATATGGAATTGACTATCGTTCTCCCATTTTTGCTATTCACAGAGAGGGACATTACGGAAGCATTGTGGGAAAATCCTACACCACCATGAAGGAGTATCACGCCCTTGTTCTCGAGGCAAAAAGAGAGGGCGCGGATTTTATCAAGATTATGACAACCGGACTTCTTGATTTTAACGATCAGGGGAAAATTACGGGAACTCCCCTTCCGGCAGATGAGGTAAAAGAGCTGGTACATATTGCACATGGAGAGGGACTGGCTGTCATGAGCCATACAAATGGAGTATATGGAGTCAGAGCTTCTATTGAAGCGGGAATGGACAGCATCGAACATGGAAATTATATCGACGAAGAAACCATAGAGATGCTCGCGCAGAGCGGGGCTGTGTGGACGCCTACTCTTGTGACTGTGAGAAATCTTTTAGGCTGCGGAAGATATGAGGATAAAGTTCTTCTTCCGATCATAGAAACGGGAGAGCAAAATTTAAGACTTGCTTTTGAAAAAAAGGTGAATGTGGCTCTCGGAAGCGACGCCGGAGCATACATGGTTTTTCATGGACAGGGAATTTATGATGAATATGCGACTTTCCGTGAAATCCTCGGGGAGACAGAGGAAATGAAGGAGTGGATACAGAGAGGAGAGGATATAATAAAAGAGAGATTTAAAACATAATAACATAATTTATTGAATAATAATATTTAAAATGTTATTATGAAAAAATAATGTTAGTAATAGGAGGAGGAATATGAAGCAGCAGTTAAGTAATATGTTGGGAATAAATGTCAAAAGTGAGAAAATTGAAAAATTACCGTCTCTTCCTGTTTATTTGGCTGTGAGAGAAATAGAATGGATAAGCGGAGATGATTTTCAATTTGTTCTGATTCATATTTCCGGGGACGATTCATTTCGTATTTCCGCATTAAAAAAACAATATGTGAAGTACAGGGAAGCGTTTCATTGTCAGGCAGCTTTTGATTTTCCGTGCATGACAAAACAGCAGCGAACTGCGTTAATCCGGGAAAAAATTCCGTTTATCTCTTTGCCGGAACAGATTTATCTTCCGTTTTTGGGAATTGTCCTGAGCGAGTCATTTCCAAAACCAAAGATAATTGATAAGGATAAAATGATGCCGGCAACACAGCAGTTGTTTCTGTACTTACTTTATCAGAAAAAAAATATCTCTGTATCTAAATCTGATGTGGCAGAGGCAATGGGGCTTACGAGGACTTCTATTACAAGAGCCTCGGAACAGTTACTTGCAATGGACTTGATTATTGAAGAAAAAAAGGGAAAGTCGATTCAAATGAAAAAAAAATTTGAAGGACGAGAATATTACGAGAAAGCAAGACCTTACCTCATCAATCCGGTTCAGAAAAAAATTACAGTGCGGGAGAAAGAGTTGAAGGAAAAATACTTATATGCAGGAGAGTCTGCGCTCAGTTTCTGTTCTATGTTAAATCCACCAAGAAAGCCGGTGAGGGCTGTTTATAAAGGAAACGATGAAATAAAAGAATTAAGAGAAGTTGATGAGCGGTGGGAAACAGAGACAGTAATTCAGTTAGAATTGTGGAAATATGATCCGTTTCTTTTTTCAGAGACAGATGTGGTAGACCCGGTTTCTTTAATCTGTTCTCTGATGGAAGAGGAAGATGAGCGAGTGGAAATGTGTCTGCAAGAATGTCTGGAGGGAATAAAATGGTAGCAGGAATTGAATCATTCAGAGAAAAGTTTCGTGATTTTTCAGATTGTTATACTGTGATTGGCGGAGCAGCATGTGATATATTAATGGAAGAAGCAGATTTGGATTTTCGTGCAACAAAGGATATTGACCTGATTTTGATTTTGAAGATAAATCGGAAGAATTTGTGCGGATATTTTGGGAATATATTAAAGAAGGCAAGTACAGATGTGGCTGGAGGAACAGCCAGAATGTGCATTTCTACCGTTTTACAGAACCAACAGAGGGTTATCCTGTGCAAATTGAGCTGTTTTCCAGAAATCCGGGTTATCATCTGGAGATTCCACAGGGGATTATTCCTGTTCATATTAGTGATGAGGTATCAAGTTTATCAGCTATCCTTTTGAATGACGAATATTATGAGTTTATGCAGCGGGGAAGAAGAAATATAGATGGAATTGCTGTTTTGGAAGCGGAATATCTGATACCGTTTAAAATGTTTGCATGGCTGGATCTTACAAGAAGAAAAGATTCAGGAGAACATGTAAATGAGCGCGATTTAAAGAAACATAAAAATGATGTTTTCAGACTTTTGCAGATTGTGGATACCAGTAAGAATGTACATACAGAAGGAAAGGTAAAAGAAAATATTATCCAGTTTATAAAAGAGATGGAACAGCAGGAAATCCGAACTGCTCAGTTCGGGCTGCCATATGGAAAAGAAGAAGCATTAGGATTTTTGAGGGAACTATATCAAATTGAAAATCATATAGAATATTGATAAAACTACAGACCGCCGAATTGGCGGTCTGTTTGTCTATCCTCTGTTCTGTGCCTCCACAAGATGGGCAGCGCCATAAATTTCACGAAGTTTCGGTTTTTCGATTTTTCCGGTTGGATTTCTCGGTACGTCTGCAAAGAAAATTTTTCTGGGGCGTTTATATCGCGGAAGCTGGCGGCAAAAGAGATTGATTTCTTCTTCTGTGCAGGTGCAGCCCGGTTTCAGGGAAATGATAGCTGCGGAAATTTCCCCGAGACGTTTATCGGGAAGACCAATAACTGCCACGTCATGGATATTTTCGTTTGTCCGCAGGAAATCTTCAATCTGAACGGGATAAATATTTTCCCCGCCGCTTATGATCACGTCCTTCTTTCTGTCTACAAGGAAGAGGAAGCCGTCCTCGTCCTCCATCGCCATGTCCCCTGTGTAAAGCCAGCCGTCATGAAGCACTTCTTTTGTAGATTTCGGGTCATTATAGTAGCACACCATAACTCCGGGACCTTTTACTGCAAGCTCGCCGGTTTCTCCCTGTTTTACAGGCTTTCCGCTTTCATCAATTACTTTTGTCTCCCAGCCGTAGCCTGCCTTTCCGATGGCTCCGACTTTATGGATATTTTCCACGCCGAGATGTACGCAGCCGGGACCTATGGATTCGCTTAAACCGTAGTTGGTGTCGTACTGGTGATGTGGAAAGTATTGTTTCCAGTGTTTGATAAGGCTTGGGGGAACTGGCTGCGCGCCGATGTGCATAAGGCGCCACTGTTCCAGCTGGTACATTTCCAGTTTTAATTTTCCGCTGTCAAGGGCGAGCAGAAGGTCCTGCGCCCAGGGAACGAGAAGCCACACGATCGTACATTTTTCCTCAGATACAGCGCGGAGGATAAATTCCGGGTTTGCTCCTTTTAAGAGAACGGCTTTTCCGCCTGTTAAAAGGCTTCCGAACCAGTGCATCTTGGCTCCTGTGTGATAAAGAGGCGGAATGCAGAGAAAAACATCGTCTTTTGTCTGGTGATGATGGTGCTGTTCTGTTTTTGCCGCGTGTAAAAGTGCCTGGTGCGTGTGGAGGATCGCCTTTGGAAAGCCGGTCGTACCGGAGGAAAAGTAGATAGCTGCATAGTCTTCGTCATCTACATCAACTTTCGGAGACTGGCTGGAGCAGTTGGCAGTGTGCATGGTGTAATCCTCGGCAAAGCCGGGGCAGCCGTCACCAACATAGTAGAGAAGACGGTGTTTTCCGATTTCATCAGCAACCTCTTCCACACGTCCGATAAATTCCGGACCGAATACAAGAATGTCCACTTCTGCAAGATCGAGGCAGTACTGGATTTCTTCGGCGGAATATCGGAAATTTAAAGGAACGGCAAGCGCCCCTGCTTTTAAAATGCCAAAATAAATGGGGAGCCATTCCAGACAGTTCATAAGGAGAATGGCAACCTTATCCCCTTTTTTCACCCCGCGCTCAATAAGAAGATTGGCAAAGCGGTTTGCTTTTTCATTAAATACGTTCCAGGTAATCTCTCTTCTGTAATAAGGAGCGCGCACAGGTTCGATCAGTTCAAATTCTTTCCAGGTAACGCGTCTTGTTTCCGGCATTTCCGGGTTGATTTCTACAAGACAGACATCATCGCCGTAGAGACGGCAGTTTTTTTCTAATATATCAGTAAGCGGCATAATAAATCTTCCATTCCCTTTCTTCTATATTTCCCGCGTACAGCGGTAAATCAACGCTTTAACGCGACAAAGTTCTGATAATGTTCATCATACCGGATTTTCCGGGGAATGTCAACCAATTTCCGCCATTTCAGCAGAGAAATCTTTTGCAGGGAAAAAGTTATATCCCCAGAAGATAAGCGGCATTTTCCCAGAGAATCTGCTGCTTTTCTTTTTCAGAAAGTCCTGTAAGGCTTTTTAATTTTTCTACGCAGTCTTTCTGGTAAGTCCAGGGAGCATCTGTGCCGAAAAGAACCTTATCTGCGCCGTGGAGATGGATCATTCTTGTAAACTGTTCTTCTTCCATATGCATAATAGAGTAGGAAGTGTCGAAGTATACATTTTTTCCGCAGAGCTTTTCCTCCGCTTCCTGATAATTGCCGTTGCTTCCCATATGTGCAAGAATCAGTCTGGGAGGAGCAGTGTCCTCAAGTACATGGAGAATCATATCCGGGGAGCAGAACGCCTCGTCCGGTGTGTAGGGGTCGTCTCCCGCATGGGTGAGGACAGAAAGCCCAAGTTCTGAGGCAGTGTAAATAATCCGCATATACCGGATGTCGTCAAAATATACGCCCTGGTAGTTGGGGTGAAGCTTAATGCCCTGAAAGCCTTCTCTTTTTATCAGCTTTAAAATGTCCTTATAATTGTCGCAGACAGGGTGAAGCCCTGCAAAAGAAATAAGACGGAGAGAAGTATTTTCTGCATATGTTTCATTGATTTCCGAGGCGAAACGGATAATAGAATCTGTCTGCTGCGGGTTTGTGACAACAGGCAGGATCACGCTTACGTCCACGCCGCTTTTTTCCATAGAATCGAGAAGCCCTGCGGCAGTTCCGTTCATGCTGGGTGTGTGGTTAATTACAGAGGCAAGCTTTGGCACTGCCTTTTCTGCAACCTTATCCGGGAAAATATGTGTATGAAAATCTATGATCATAATAAAAGCCTCCTGTTTTGTGTAGATTCTTTCGCGCTTTGCACTGATACCATTATAAAACAAAATTTTTTCAGTTTCAATCAGGGAAAAAGAATGGTAAAATAAAAATATGAGTAAACAGAGGCAGGAGGCGTAAACATATGTATCGTATATTAATAGTGGAGGACGATGAGACAATAGCAGGTCTTGTGCAAAAGCATCTTCAATCCTGGGGCTATCAGGTGGACTGTGTGAGTGATTTTTCCAATGTGCTTCGGGAATTTGTACAGAAAGACCCGCAGCTTGTTCTTCTTGACTTAAAGCTTCCTTTTTATAATGGATTTCACTGGTGCGAGGAGATCAGGCGGATTTCGCAGGTTCCTGTTTTATTCTTATCCTCTGCGGCAGACAACATGAATATGGTTATGGCAATGAGCCGGGGCGCGGACGATTTTATTGCAAAGCCCTTCGACCTTGACGTGCTTGCCGCGAAGGTGCAGGCAGTGTTAAGGCGGACATATGCTTTTGGGAAAAACTCCAATCTTCTGGAATGCGGAGGCGTGATCTTAAATCTTGGAAACGGAACCCTCCAATATAATGGAGAAAGCGTGGAGCTTACAAGAAACGAGCTGCGGATTCTCCAGATTTTAATGGAACACGCGGGAAAAATCGTATCGAGGGACGATATTATGACACATCTCTGGGAAAACGACAGCTTTGTGGACGACAATACCCTGACAGTCAATATGACCCGCCTTCGTAAGAAGCTGGAAGGTATGGGGCTTTCTGATTTTATTGTGACAAAAAAAGGAATGGGATACATGGCGCAGGGAGGAATTGCATGGAATATCTCAGAGAATATGCAGGAAGAATAAAAAAAACTGCTCTGGCATTTTTTCTCTGCTGTTTTGCAGCAGGCTGTGTGGCGTTTCTCTATGACCTTCCGGCAGAACCGGTGATTTACGGCGGAATCTTATGCACGCTTATCATGCTTCTTTTTTTCTGGGACGGATACCGGAAATACGTAAGACGAAGAGAAACTCTTCAGCAGATTTTAGATAACAGTTTTCTGGAGGAAAAAATGTTTCCGGAGCCTCTTGACGAGACAGAGAAACTTTATCAGGAAATCGTGAAAAATTTTAACAGCCTTCGAATGAAAGCAGAAGGTGGAAAACTTCGTTTTTATGAGGAGCTGACGGATTATTATACCATGTGGGTGCATCAGATCAAAACGCCTATTTCCGCGCTCCGTCTTCTTTTGCAGGAAAATAAAGAAGAAAATAAGGCGGCGCTTTCCGAGCTTTTTAAAATTGAGCAGTATGTGGAAATGGTTCTCGGGTATCTGCGGACAGAAGACATATCAGCAGATATGAGTTTTCAGGAGTATGAGCTGGACGGGCTGATAAAAGAGCAGATACATAAGTATGCCAGAATCTTTGTGGGGAAAAAGCTGACGCTTCATTATGAAGGAGTGGAGGAACGCATTCTCACAGACGGAAAATGGCTTGGATTTGTGATCGGGCAGATTTTTTCCAATGCCTTAAAGTACACAAGGCAGGGAGGGATTTCCGTTTATATGAGCCCGGACAGAGCCCATACACTTGTCATTGAAGACACGGGGATCGGAATCCGTCAGGAAGACCTTCCGAGGGTGTTTGAAAAGGGATTTACCGGGCATAATGGCAGAGAGGATAACCGTTCCACAGGGATCGGACTTTACCTCTGCGTAAAAATCATGAAGAAATTAAATCATGAGATTACCATAGAATCCACCCCTGGAAAAGGTACGAAGGTCTATCTTTTCCTGGGAAGAAAAACGCTTGATATGTATTAACAGGAGGACTTATGAAAGAAGGGTATCAGTCAAATTATGAGAAGGTTCTGGAAATGTGGCGCCAGAATTTTCTGGAAATGGATCAGGAAGCGTTAATAAAAAAATTTCATCTGGAAGCAGACGGGGAGAATCTTTATCTTGTATATTTTTCGAAAAAACTGAAAATCAGCAGAGTAACAGGAAAGATCTCCTATGTGGAGGAGCCGGAGAGAAAGCCGGGATTTGACACTTCCATTACCATATACAATATGTTTCACTATGCCTGTGAAACGCCTGTGGAATCGGGAAAGCTTGTGCCCTTCCGTGAAGTAAAGCGCGTATATCCTTTTGAGGCGGCGTATAAGAGAACGATTCTCAAACGGTTTTCAGAAACCTTTTCCGGTCATGTAAAGGAGCTTTCAAAAGCGTGTGAGGCGCTTGGCGGAACGAGGCTTCCTCAGGGGGATGCAGGATACGTGCTTCCTGTTTTTCCGTTTCTTCATATTGCAGTGCTTTTCTGGGACGGGGACGAGGAATTTGACGCACAGGGAAATATGCTTTTTGATTCGAATATTACAGATTTCTTTCATGAGGAAAATGTAGTATGTGTGGCTGCTGACGCTGTATATTATCTTACACTGGAGGCAGGAATGGAAGGGGAGGAAATTTACGCTTCCCTGCCCACAGAGGCAGATTCTTTCTCCAACCTTACAGAAATGTAAGGATAAGGCTTAAATTGTAACCCGGGTCTATGGAAACAGGCTCCGGGTTTTCTTATACTATAAGCATGGAATGAAAAACAGAGAGGAGAAAGAATATGTCATTACTGGAAGTAACAAACGTAAAGAAAATATACAGTACAAGATTTGGCGGCAATAAAGTACAGGCATTGTCAAACGTCACATTTTCCGTGGAGGAGGGAGAATTTGTGGCGATCATGGGAGAGTCGGGAAGCGGAAAAACAACGCTTTTAAATATTCTGGCGTCTCTTGACCGTCCAACAGAGGGTGAGGTGCTTCTTGAGGGAAAAAGCATCGTTCACCTTACAGAAAAGGAGATTTCCGCATTCCGAAGAAAAAACTTGGGTTTTGTATTTCAGGATTTTAATCTTCTGGATACCTTCAGTCTCCGGGATAATATTTACCTTCCCCTTGTCCTCGCAGGAGAAAACTACAGGGAGATGGAGCAGAAAATACGCCCCATTGCACAGGCGCTTCGCATTACGGACATTCTGGAAAAATATCCCTATGAGGTTTCCGGCGGACAGAAGCAGAGGGTGGCAGTTGCCAGGGCTCTTATCACAGAGCCGAGGCTGATCCTTGCAGACGAGCCGACAGGAGCGCTTGATTCTAAAGCGGCTTCCCTTCTTTTATCCATGTTCGGAGAAATCAATGAGGCGGGACAGACTATTCTTATGGTAACGCACAGCGCCCAGGCTGCGAGTCATGCCTCACGTGTACTTTTTATTAAGGACGGCGAGGTGTTCCACCAGATCTACAGAGGAGGAAAAACACGCCAGGAAATGTACCAGATGATTTCCGACACTCTGACAATTCTGACGACAGGCGGTGAGAATCATGCGTAAAGGATTATTTTTAAAGCTGGCAGTCAGCAATATCAAAAGAAATAAAGGGACGTATATTCCGTATATGCTTACCTGTATCTGCTGTATCGCCATGACGTACATGATGTTTTTTGTAACGCAGAGCAAGGATTTATCAGAGATGGTCCCCAACAGCGCAATCGTGACAAGCATTATGTTTCTGGGGATTGCCGTGATTTATATTTTTTCCTTTATCTTTCTTCTGTACAGCAACAGTTTTGTCATGAAGAGGCGGCAGAAGGAAATCGGTCTTTACAATATTCTGGGACTGGAAAAGGGGCACATTATGAAGATGATGGCTGTGGAGACGCTTTTCACTTCCGTTATCAGCATCATCGGAGGAATTGCAGTGGGGATCCTTGGAAGCAAGCTTGCGCTTCTGCTTCTTCTTAAAATCCTTCACGTGCCTGCACAGCTTGGCTTTTATGTGTGCGTACCTGGAATTGTCACATGTGCGCTTATGTTCCTGCCGGTTGTGATCGTAACCTTATTCCGGAATATCCACAGAGTACGCTTAAACCAGCCCATCGAGCTTCTGCGCGGGGGAAACACAGGAGAAAGGGAGCCGAAAGCAAAGTGGCTGATGGCGCTTCTGGGATTTATCTGTCTCGGCAGCGGCTATTACATTGCTGTGACAACGGAATCTCCTGTGACAGCTCTTGGAATGTTTTTTGCAGCCGTACTTCTTGTTATGGCAGGCACGTATCTTTTATTTACAGCGGGAAGTATCGCAGTGTTAAAAATGATGCGCTGGAAAAAAAGCTTCTATTATAAGACGAAGAACTTCACAAGCGTTTCCGGTATGCTTTACCGTATGAAGCAAAATGCAATGGGACTTGCGAGTATCTGTATTTTAAGTACGGGAGTTCTTCTTATGCTGTCCACCACGGTTTCTCTGAATATGGGAATTGAGGATTCTTTAAGCAGCATGTTCCCGTATGATGTGGGTTTTACCTTTAATGGCATTTCTCTTGAGGAAGTGCCGGAGATCAGAGAAAAATTTGACGGGATAATAGAAAAGGAACAGATTCCGTATACGGAAAAGACAACGCAGGTCGTTCTTGATACCAGTATTGCCAGAAAAGGCAATGATATGGAAATCATGACAAGAGATTATGATGTTTCTGCATCAGTAGAATATCTGGCGCTCGTTCCTGCGGAGGAATATGAAAGAATCAGTGGGAAAAAGGCGGATATTCAAAAGGGAGAAGTCCTTGCATTTCAGGAAAAAGGCGGAAAGGGCAATCTTACCTTAAACGGAAAAGAATATAAGGTAAAGGAATGGCTCCCTGAGTTTCCTGTAAACAGCAGAGGGGAAAATGCGTTTTATAAGACAACATTAGTTGTTACAATGGAAGATTTTAAAGAAATTGACGCGCTTCAGAAAGAACTCATAGGAGAGGGATACGGAAGGCTGAAGCTGGAGTTTGGTCTTTACATGGACGGCGGAAAAGAAGCGATAATGAAATACGGAAACATTCTCCGGGATAATTTAACACCTGTTGTCTCGACGCTTCAGGGAGAAGATCCTGAAATTGCCCCCTGGCTCACAACGGATATTCGGGAAGAGCATTACAGTTCCTTCTATATAATAAACGGCGGTCTTCTCTTCCTTGGAATTTTCCTCGGATTTATTTTCCTTGTGGGAGCCGGCATGATCATTTATTACAAACAGATGTCGGAAGGATATGAAGATAAAGATCGGTTTGAGATCATGCAGAAGGTGGGCATGAGCCGGAAAGAGGTGAAGTCAGCCATACGAAGACAGATTCTCATGGTATTTTTCCTGCCTCTTCTGATGGCTGTCCTTCATATTATCATGGCGTTCCCTATGATCAGCCGCCTTCTGGCGCTTCTCGGAATGCTGAATACGGAACTTTATATTCTTTGTACTGTCGGTACGATTGCAGTTTTTGCAGTTATTTACGCATTCATTTATATGTGCACGGCGAAGTCTTACTATAAAATTGTGGAGAGGAGAGGGTAACTTACCTCTCCACAGAGCGGGAAAACAGAATCCAGGTACTTATAAAGTAGCAGATAAGCAGCAGGAGCAGAATGCCTCCTGTTGTGAAAATCTGCTTTAATAATATCTCATATCCAATATAGGCGGAAATTTCCGCGGAAATGGACTGGATAAAGTAGGCGAGAAAGGCGATGGAAACAAAAACTGCCGTACAGACAGGGAGTCCGAACCATACGCCAAGCTGTTTTGCCATAAGCTTTCGAATGTTTTTTTCTTCCACACCCTTCTCCAATAGTTTCCAGCATGGATTTTTCCGCTATTTTCATAAGTTTATAAAAGACGCGGTCGTCTGCCCGTTTCGGAACCTCCATTACCTCTGCAATGAGATATTTTTCTTCCAGATGCTCTGCCATGTGAAGGAGGCTGTCCAGATATTTTTTCCGCATTCTCCAGGAAATCTCCTCGCAGCAGAGAAAAAATACCAGCCATGCAGTTAAAATGAAAAGAATGGAGGCGGCAGAATTTCCGCAGGCAAGAAGAAAAAGGGTGAGAAAAAGCATACCGAAAAGGCTGGCGCAGACTGCGGGAAGCTTTGTTTTCAAATAGTTTCCCCTGCTCATAAGGTATACCCCTGCCTGTGCTTTGTTTTTATAAAATCCGAAAGTCCCACAGACGATAATTTATCACGGATTCTTGTAATGTTTACGCTTAGGGTATTATCATCTACGTAAAGCTGATTGTCCCACAGAAAATCAATGATGTCGTTTCTGGAACAGATTTTCCCGGCGTGTTTAAAAAGAAAATACAGGATTTTCAATTCGTTTTTTGTAAGATCTGCCCGCTTTCCCCCGTATTCAAGAAAGCTTCCTTCCAGATGAAGCGCCGCGCCTTTCCACGTAAGGATTTCCTGCTGACCGGATAAATACGCTTTGTTTAAAAGAGAAGAAATTTTGGCGAGAAGGATAGCTGGATTATAAGGCTTTGTGATAAAAGCGTCTCCTCCCAACATAATGCTGTTCAGCTCGTCCATATCTGTATTGCTGCTTGTCACAAAAATGATGGGCATATGGGAAAAGGCGCGAATCTGCGAGCAGATGGAAAAGCCGTCGTTTCCCGGAAGCTTAATATCAAGGATCGCAAGATGGGGCTGAAAGGTCTGCACATATTCGATTGTATTTGGAAAATCTGTCACTGCCTCTGTCTGGTAGCCGTTTCCCGTAAGAAGGTTTTTAAGCTGTGTCTGTATGGTGGGATCGTCCTCGACGATCAGTATTTTAAAATTCATAATATCCCTCCTGATGACATGATTATACTTGATGGGAGGAGATTTCACAAGAAACAGATTTGGAGTGGAAGAGGAGGGGGAAATCTGGTAAAATAGTAAAGTATTACTAAAAGAAAGGAAGGAGAGCCTTATGAAAGGCGAAAGTTTTAAAAGGGGGCTTCGTGACGGGATTCCCATAGGGCTTGGGTATTTTGCGGTGTCCTTTACCTTTGGCATGATGGCAGTTGCCGGAGGATTAAGCATCTGGCAGGCAGTTTTGATTTCTTTTACAAATCTTACATCTGCAGGGCAGTTTGCAGGTCTTGATATTATTCTTGCGGCAGGCTCCTACTGGGAGATGGCGCTGACACAGCTGATCATCAATCTGCGGTACAGTCTGATGTCTTTTTCCCTGTCACAGAAATTGCGAAGGGACGTTCCCTGGGCACACAGGTATCTTGTGGCTTTTGGTGTAACAGATGAGATTTTCGGGATCAGTGTAAGCCGTCCGGAAAAGGTACACCCGTTTTATAATTACGGAGCCATGTGCGTGGCAATTCCGGGCTGGACGCTTGGAACCCTCGCAGGTGCAATTTCCGGAAATCTTCTGCCGGATTTTATGATGAGCGCCTTAAGCGTGGCAATTTACGGAATGTTTCTGGCGATCATCATTCCGCCTGCAAAGAAAAATAAAGTAATTCTTGTAGTTGTTGTGGGAGCGATGGCAGTGAGCGGGCTGTTTTCTGTGGCGCCGGTTTTAAATCAGGTATCTTCCGGCTTTGTGATTATTATCACAACCCTTCTTGTGGCAGGGGCTGCAGCATATTTCCGTCCGGTTCAGGAGGAAAAAGAGATGGGAGAAAGAGAAGGTGAATCGTATGAGTCATAATATTTATATTTACATATTCGTTATGGCAGGGGTCACATACCTGATCCGTATGCTTCCCCTTGTCCTTGCCAAAAAAGAAATTTCCAGTCCGTTTATTAAGTCGTTTCTTTATTATGTGCCGTATGCCTGTCTGGCAGCCATGACGTTTCCTGCAATTTTGTCTGCTACAGAAAGTCCCGTTTCCGGGGCAGCAGGACTGGGAGCTGCGCTTGTGGCAGCTTATAAAGAAAAAAGCCTTCTTACCGTTGCCCTGGCTGCCTGCTGTGCAGTGTTTATTGTGGAGCGGATTTTACAGTTTGTTTAGTTTTCTCCCAAAAAAGAAAGGTCAATTTCCCCGTCATACACAGTTGTGGCGGGGCCTGTCATATATACAAGATTTTCTTCGCGGTCCCAGAAGATTTCCAGATCTCCTCCAAGAAGCTTTACCGTAACAGGGGCGCTTCCGTCAACGTGGTGATTTAAGATAGAAGCAACCGCAACGGCGCAGGCGCCTGTTCCGCAGGCAAGCGTTTCGCCGGAGCCTCTTTCCCACACACGCATCTGAACTGTATGCTCATCGATGACTTTGACAAATTCGGTATTTACTCTGTCCGGGAAAAGCGGGTGATTTTCAAATTTCGGACCGATTTTTTCAATTTCAAGATGATCCACATCTTCCATAAATATAACGGCATGGGGATTTCCCATAGAAACGCCTGTAAAATAATAAGTATTTCCCTCTGCTTCAATGGGGCTGTGAACTGCCGTATCTCCTTCTGTCAGAACCGGGATTTCCTTTGGCGTGAGAATGGGAGAACCCATATTTACGCGGACAGAGGAAACCTTTCCGTCTTTTACAGTAAGGTCAAGATATTTGATACCGCTTTTTGTTGCAACGGAAATGCTTGTTTTATTTACAATGCCGTAGTCGTAGGCGTATTTTGCAACGCAGCGGATTCCGTTTCCGCACATGGCGCCCTGAGAGCCGTCAAGATTATACATATCCATTTCGCAGTCTGCAATTTCAGAAGGTTTAATGAGGATCAGACCGTCAGAACCGATCCCAAAGTGGCGGTCGCTTACAAATTTTGCCACTTCACATGGATTTTTTACTGTTTCCTGAAAACAGTTGACATATACATAGTCATTTCCAATTCCCTGCATTTTTGTGAATTTCATAATATCATTTCCTTTCGTGATGTATTTATATATAGATACCAGGGTCAAAAGGTCCCAGGCTTCTTTTCAGAATCCATTTTATCTGTGCAATTAAAGTTCCATAATTGGTTATGGGGATTCCCTGGTCTTTCGCACAGGCAATCCTGTATTTCATTTCTCTTTCATTGAGCATACAGCCGCCGCAGTGGACAATCATCTTATAAGGAGAGAGATCCTGTGGAAATTCTGTCCCGGAGGTAAAGGAAAAGGAAAGCTCTTCTCCTACATATTCCTGGATCCATTTTGGGAGTTTGACGCTTCCAATATCATTGCACTGGCGGTGGTGAGTGCAGCCTTCGCTTATAAGAATCCTGTCTCCTTTTTTCAGGGAATCCAAAGCGGAAGCTCCCTCTGCCAGAGTCTCAAGATTTCCCTTGTATCTGGCAAACAGAATCGAAAAAGAAGTAAGCGGGATATGTTCTGGCGTATGTTTTGCCACAAAGGGGAAAACCTGGCTGTCTGTAATCACAAGCCGGGGAGAGATTCCTTTTTCCAGAAGCCCGGAAAGAGCCTGTGGAAATTCCGTGTCCCGCACAGTAAGAGCCGTCGCTCCGCAGGAGAGAATATCCCGGATCGTCTGCTGCTGGGGAAGTATGAGCCGTCCCTTTGGCGCAGCCTTGTCGATGGGAATGACAAGAAGCACAAGGTCAAGGGGCTTTAACAGATCAGATACAAGGGGCTTTTGTTTGTCTTCCTTTGGGGCAAGAGCGGCAATGTGTTCTTTGAGCTCATGAATATTTGTGCCGTCTTTTGCACTGACGCAGACAGAAGGCATATCAGACAAAGCGGCATTTCCGGGCATACTTCTGTTTAAATCTATCTTATTATATACAAGAAGGAACGGAATATTTTTTGCCCGGAAACGGGAAATCAGAGTTTCTTCTGTGGCTGATAATCCTGCTGTGCTGTCTATAATAAGAACAGCAATGTCTGTTTTATTCAGAACCTGCAGCGTTTTCTGGATCCGGAGATTTCCAAGTTCTCCCTCATCGTCAATGCCCGGAGTGTCGATTAGCATGACAGGACCTAAGGGGAGAAGCTCCATTGTTTTATATACCGGATCAGTTGTTGTTCCTTTGACATCAGAGACAATGGCAAGATTCTGCCCTGTCACTGCGTTTATGATGCTTGATTTTCCGGCATTCCGCCTGCCGAAAAAAGAAATGTGTACCCGCTCTGCGGCGGGCGTCTGGTTCATAGCCATAGTTACCTCCTTTTGGTGCTTTTTTTATATAAGTAGGTTTATTTTAAGAAAATCCTAGAATTCTCCTGGTTCTGTTTAATTTGAATACACTTTTTTTAAGTGTTTTATGATTTTAACCTACAATTTTTAAGGGAAAATAAGCGAAAATAACACTTGAGTGATGTATAGCCTATTATTTTCCGAGACTTTGTAGGATACGATTGTAAAATGCTCAAATTCCGGTTAGTTTGCTTTCTAAATAATAGGATACAATGAAGCAATTTAAAATTCCAGCCTATTTCAGGAAAAATTTTGTAGGCTGGAAAAGCAATGCAAGCCTTTTCTGCCTATATTAATTCGTCTGCGTTTTTCTCCGCGTCTGGCTGTAAGATGAAAAACCTTTTCTGCGGGAGTTATCATAACAAATGAGTATTTATTCGTCTAAGTGTTGTAAATAATTATAAAAAAATTTTAATTATTATGCAAGTATACTCTTGCATTTTAGGAAAAACATGATAGAATAGAAGCACAGTAAAGATTATACAAAGACATTGCATAAATTAAATATTTATTCATCTTACACATATTTCAAGGAGGAAAAAGTAATGAAAAACATGAAGAAATTTGCAGCACTTGCACTCAGCACAGCGATGATCGTATCTATGACAACAGGAGTTTCCGCAGCAATCGAGTCAAAAGAAGATCTTGCAGGAAAGAAGATCGGCGTACAGCTTGGAACAACAGGAGACCTTGAGGCTTCCGAATATGAAAAAGACGGAGCAGTCGTAGAGCGTTACAGCAAAGGCGCTGAGGCAATCCAGGCATTAAAGGCAGATCAGATCGACTGTGTGATCATTGACTCTCAGCCGGCACAGAAATTCGTAGAGAACAACGACGACCTGAAAATCCTGGACGAGCCATTTGTTGAGGAAGAATATGCAATCTGCCTGAAAAAAGGAAACGATGAGCTTCTGAAAGAAATCAACGGAGCATTAAAAGAATTAAAAGAAGACGGAACAGTAGACAGCATCATGGACAACTATATTGGAGACAACATCGGCGAGACACCATACGAATCTCCGGAAGATGTTGACCGTTCCAAAGGAAAACTGATCATGGCAACAAACGCGGAGTTTGAGCCGTATGAGTACCATGAAGGAGACGAGATCGTAGGAATCGATGCAGACATCGCACAGGCAATCTGCGATAAGCTTGGATATGAGCTTAAAATCGAGGATATGGAATTTGACGCGATCATCGCAGCTGTAAATTCCGGAAAAGCAGATTTCGGTCTTGCAGGAATGACAATTACAGAAGACCGTCAGGCAAGCGTAGATTTCACAGACACATACGCAAACGCAAGCCAGGTTATCATTGTAAAGAAATAATAGGAACTGATTGTAGGAATTAGAGACAAAGAGCTGTTGCATTGATACAACAGCTCTGTTTTAAGGAAGAGGAAAAATTCATGAACCATATGTTTTTAGCAGATATTAAACAGGATTTATATCTGAACTTTATTAAAGACGACCGTTACATGTGGCTTGTGGACGGTCTGAAAACAACATTGATCATTACCGCCTTTGCCGTTGTGATCGGAATCATCATCGGATTCTTTGTTGCAATCGTCCGTTCCGCCCACGACAAAACAGGATCCTTTAAAATCTTAAATGCCATTTGCCGTGTATACCTGACGGTGATCCGTGGTACACCTGCAATGATCCAGCTCTTAATTATGAATTTTGTTATTTTCGGTTCTGTGAGCATGAACAAGATTGTGGTAGGCGCACTTGCTTTTGGTATTAACTCCGGTGCATATGTGGCAGAAATTGTCCGTTCCGGAATTATGTCCATTGATCAGGGTCAGATGGAAGCGGGACGAAGCCTTGGTCTTAATTATGCACAGACCATGCGTCTGATCATTGTGCCGCAGGCATTTAAGGCAGTGCTTCCCGCACTTGTAAACGAGTTTATTGTTTTAATCAAAGAGACTTCCATCATCGGATATATTGGCATGATGGACCTTACAAAAGGAGCAATGCTGATCCAGAGCCGTACATACAACGCGTTCTGGCCTCTGCTTGCAGCAGCAGCAATTTACCTTGCACTTGTTATGATTCTTACATTTGGAATGAATAAACTGGAAAGGAGACTGAGAACCAATGAGCGCTGATAAAAATCAGGTATTGATCGAAGTAAAAGAACTGAAAAAAGCATTCGGAGATAATCATGTTCTGGACGGTATTTCTACTGATATTCATCAGGGCGAAGTAGTTGCGATCATCGGTCCTTCCGGCTCCGGTAAGTCTACGTTTCTCCGTTCCCTGAATTTAATGGAAGTACCTACAGGCGGACAGATTCTTTTTGAGGGAACAGATATTACAGACCCGAAGGTGGATATTAACCGCCACCGCCAGAAAATCGGAATGGTTTTCCAGCAGTTCAATCTGTTTCCGCATAAAACAGTAAAAGAAAATATCATGCTTGCACCTGTCACATTAAAATTAATGACAGGTGAGGAAGCGTCAAAAAAAGCAGATGAGCTTCTTGCCCGCGTAGGTCTTCCGGACAAGGCGGACGCTTATCCGGATATGCTTTCCGGCGGACAGAAGCAGCGTATTGCAATCGCAAGAGCGCTTGCAATGAATCCTGACGTGATGCTTTTTGATGAGCCGACTTCCGCTCTTGACCCGGAAATGGTAGGAGAGGTTCTGGAGCTTATGAAAGAGCTTGCAAAAACAGGAATGACAATGGTCGTTGTTACCCATGAGATGGGATTTGCAAGAGAAGTGGCAACAAGAGTTATTTTCATTGATGATGGAAAAATCCAGGAAGAAAATACTCCGGCAGAATTTTTTGGAAATCCGAAGAATCCGCGTTTAAAAGAATTTTTATCAAAGGTTTTATAAAGAATCAGAAAGCCCCCGGCAGTTCACAGATGAATTGCCGGGGGCTTTTGGAAAGGAGTATAAGTATAAAAGTATAAAAAGCATTAATTTTCAGAAGGACACTGATTTTTCTGAAGTTCTCCGTAACAGTATTTCATAATTGCCTTTCTTGTGATCAGTCCGATAAAAGAACCCTGATCGTCCACAACAGGAACATAGTTCTGGTTGATGGCACGGTCAAAAAGATCTTCCATATTGGAGTTTGCGTGGACTGGTTTATAAGTTGCGCGTCTTGGGATTGCCATAATGGAAATTCCCTCTGTATCTTTCATGTCTGTAATGTTTAAATGTTTCATTCCCCACAGAAGGTCTCCCTCGGAAATAGTTCCGAGATATTTGCCGTCAAGGGTGAGGAGAGGAATACAGGAAAACTTCCGGTGCTCCATTTTCTCAAGAGTCTGTCTTAAGGTTTCATCTTCAAATATGTATGCCACTTCACTTTTTGGTGTCAGAAAAAATAAAATATTCACGTTATTACCTCATTACTGTCTATCTGTCTTTTCAGTTGTCTGCCAGAATAACCCGGCGATATGCACTATAATTATGATAGTATGAGGCGGTGTTTCTGTCAATAAGTTGAAATATTAAATTTTTCGAAAGTGAGCACAAAGATTTGATTTGGCAGATATATTTCTGGAACAGCAGTTATTGGTTTGGAAAGGAAGGCTTTTGCTGGAATACACCAAGAGTGAAAAATTCTGCTCTATTCTCTATTGTTATACGCAATTATGAAAATATTTAGGCAAAATATGGTAAGAGATAAAAAATATCTGATTGACAACTTAGCTCATAGCGAGTATCATGAAATAACGCAATGCGTTATTTAAAGTGGGAGATGAAATATGAGCAGAGGAAAAGAAGTAAAAGAATTAAGAGAAAAAATGGGAATGAACAGACGTGAATTCAGTGACTACTACGGTATTCCATATCGTACGGTTCAGGATTGGGAAGCAGGGAAAAGAGAGCTTCCAGAGTATCTTTTACGTTTATTAAAATATAGAGCAGAGATAGAGTGGCAAATTAAAAGTGTAGATAAATAAAACGGTTTTACTGGTGACAGTTTATTATTGGTTATTGTGCAGTTGTTAATTTGGGGTTGTGTACATAACGCAATGCACTTGTTATGAAGGGAAGGCGAATTTATTGTGGATAAGAGGATAAATATAATATCTGATTTGGATGGTAAGCAAATAGTTGTGATTACTGATATTCGTTTTAGAGGAAAACGGAATATTAACTGGGAAGAAGTTGAGCAGTATTTGAAAGAATATATAGGAGACTGTTATGAGGTAGTTGAAACTTCAGATCAAATATTTATAAGTTCTGATTTTCCAGGAGAATTGAAAGGATCAGATGACACGAGAAGACTATTTGGAACAAATGCGAAAGCAAAGGCAAATGCAACACAAGGGATCCCAATGCTTCTTCAGTGTGCAACAAACAGAAGGTGGCAGCAAAATTTTAAAGGGAAGCACAATGTTGATGCAAAATTTGGTTGGTACAGATTTACTACAAGATTTGCACTTCCTGTTTATAATAGTAATACCGGGGGACTTGACAGGTTTAATGTTTTTAGAATAGAAATGTTGATTAGACATGCCGCGGATGGAAATTTATATTTGTATGATATGGTAAATATAAAAAAAGAAACGAGCACCCCGCTTGAGCAATAGCCGTACGGTAACAAACCCATTTCTTATTTTTAATAATAGATTGAAATGGAAGGAATGTCAATAAAAAAGAAACTTGAGTTTCCGCAGTTTTGTCCACAGAACCTATAATCATCCTTGCTGATTATAA
>URHH01000029.1 GCA_900547615.1 uncultured Blautia sp.
TCCGATTCCAAGAGTTAAAACACCGGCTCCCGGATAAGTGAAGCAAAGACTGATTCCTGCAGCCACACAAGCAGCCGCTCCTGCAAAAAATCCAAGTACACACGCCCCCACTGCAAACACTGCAAGAAATGGAATCAAGGCTATCGCTATAACAACTCCAAGAATTCCTCCTGTCGCTCCCACCAGAAAAGGTGATAAAATGACAAGTCCCAGAATAATAAGACCGATTGCCACCGGATTTCTATTCTTTCTTCCTGCCTGATACCCGCGTTCCGCACGGCTTTCGCTTCTTCCTGCCGTATATTTCCCCGGCATCTGCCCCTCTTCTTTGGCTCTTGTATCTGTATAGCCTCGTTCTGTATATTCTCCGTAATCTCCGGAGCCTGCACTTAAGTCTGCTTTAATGATTGCCGCTACTTTTCCCGGACTTCCAAGCTCCCGGATTACTTCGGCTTCTCTTTCTGCACCTGCGTCCTCAAAATAATTTTCGTAATATTCCAGGGCTTCCTCTCGTTCTGCTTCTGATATGTCAGAAAGAAGATGGGACAACTCTCTCATAAACTGCATTCTGTTCATATTCCTATTCCTCCCTCAAGCATTTTGGAAATCTTTGATGAGTAGTTTTTCCACTCTACCTTATATAAATTCAACTGTGCGCTTCCCTTTTCCGTAAGCTTATAGTATCTTCTGTTTCGCCCTTCATATGCCATATCATACACTTCCAGACAGTCGTCCTTCTGAAGTCTTCTCAAAACAGGATAAAGAGTAGATTCTGATACTTCCAGAACACCTCGAACATCCTGGGTAATTTTATAGCCATACGTCCCTTCTTTTTCCTTCGATACAACTGCCAGAACAATCGCGTCAAGAAGAGCCGCGCCTGTATTAAATACCATCGTCTCACTTCCTTTTTCTTTTATAATATTATACGGTTCATCAATATTGTTTTGTTAACAATACTATATATCATATAATATAGTTTTGTCAATAGTATTTTCGGAAATTGCACTAAAAAAGGCAGGAAACTTATTCCATACAAACTTCATAAGTTTCTCTGCCTTTTTTCTATTCTTTTGCAGTTAATATTTCCGCGATTGCTCCTATCAGTTCCCGTTCCATTTTCATAGAACAAAGCTGAGTTAATTTAGCCGCTTTACTTATATTTTTCTGAATCACAGAATACACCTCTTCTTTTACGGAAAAAGGAATTTCTCCCTGATTCAGAAGCTCAAATATCCGTTTGTTTTCTTCGTTTTTGCGAAGCTTCGGAACAGACAACGTAATCTGTATTTTTTCTGTGACGGAAATCTCCGGCAAACGTACTGTAAGACAGCCGTCTTCTTCTCTGTAAGTTTTAACGGCTCCGTCTATGTCCGTCGTTATTTCACAGTCCTCCACTCCGAAAAATTCCACAGTATAGCTTCGCTTTTCCGGTATGAGCGCTCTGTTTCCTTCCGCTGGAAATACAGTAAAACTTCCATTTTTCCAACAGAACTCCATTTTTGTTGCCACAGAATCGCCTGTCAGATACGCATTTGTTTCATTGTCATCTTCATACAGGACAAAGCTTCCACCTGCTCCCGCATACACTCTGATACAAAGAGAATCCGGATTTTTTAAAAATTTCTCTCCCTGTATCTCCTCTGTGAAAGGCACAATCGCTCCTGCCTTTACAAGAACCGGTATGGAATGAATATCTCTGTACATATCCAGTTCCTTTCCCCCTGAATAAATCATCCCTGTAAAGAAATCAATATACGTTCCCTCCGGAAGCCATACATGAACCTTTCCTCTGTTCAGTCCCGGCAGGTTTTCTTCTGTTATGGGAGCCACAAGAAAATCTCTTCCAAAAATATACTGATTTTTTACCTCATACGCTTTTCCCTCCATAGGATTTTCGTAATACATCGGCAAAATCAAAGGAAGATTTTCCGCCCATGCGCGATGATTCATTGTATAAAGATAAGGAATCATTCTGTGACGAAGACGAAGGAATTTTCCCATAATCATAGAAATTTCCACAGGATAATTCCAGGGCTCTTTTCCCATAAATTCACTTTTACTGCTGTGAATCCTGTTAATGGGAGAAAATACCCCAAACTGCAGCCAACGAAGAGCCAGTTCATTATTTTTAAATCCACACATATGTCCACCAATGTCGTGACTCCACCAGCCGTATCCGATATTCGACGCTGTGCTTGTAAAATACGGCTGAAAATCAAGGGAATCCCATGTCACATGCGTATCCCCCGAAAATCCCACCGGGTATCTGTGGGAACCCGGACAGGCATATCTTGAAAAAGTCATAGGACGTTTCCCGTCGCGGGCATTATCCAGATAATGGTAATGGTTCAGCATCCACAGCGGGTCCAGTCCCGGAATCTTTGTTGTATTTCCCTGCTGCCAGTCAATCCACCAGAAATCTACGCCCTTTTCCTCCTCCGGGTGAAGTACGCACTTAAAATACGCTTCCAAGAATTTTCTGCTGGCAATATCAAAATCAACAGGTTCTTCCTTATCTGTATCAATATTTCCCAATTCCTCCGCTATGGAAATATAGCAGTCCTCATATGCGCGGATTCCACTTGCCGGGTGAAGATTCAGACTTACTTTCATTCCATGTTCATGCAGCCATGCCAGAAATCTCTCAGGTTCCGGGAAATATTTTTTATTCCATGTGTAGCCTGTCCAGGAGCTTCCGTATTTCGGGTCCACCTCATCTACAAGATGCCAGTCCATATCCACTACGCCTACGGAAAAAGGAATTTTCTCCTTCTCAAAATGGGTGATAAGAGCTTTGTAGCTTTCTTCTGTATAAGCGTAGTAACGGCTCCACCAGTTTCCCAGCGCAAATCTTGGAAGCATAGGCGTTTTTCCTGTAAGTCTGTAAAAATCCCCCAGAGCTTCCTTATAATCATTTCCATAGGCAAAGAGATAAATATCTGCTCCCTCTCCCTTCCTTGGCAAAACCCAGCCATTCTCATCTAAAATCAGAGTTTTGCTGTCATCTAAAACAGCACAGCCGCTTCTTGAGATAATCCCTTCTTCCAGTTCACAGACGCCGTCCACATCATCAAGGGTTCTTGCCGTTCCTCCCAGGTTATCTGTTTTTTCCCCGTAATACCATACAGCACCGTAAGGATTCTGTCCTCCGATGGCTATGGCATTTAAACTGTTTTTTGAAAACTCTCCCCCTGTATATGTAACATGAAGTCTCTCTGTGAAAAGCTCAAAACCTTCTCCCTTTTGAACAAGTCGGTAATCTACTCTTTCAAACTGTCTGTTCCACACAACCTGAGTAGGACGGTCTTCAAAGCATCCGTCTTCCCTGTACTCCATGCGGATGAGGCATGGCGTGAGAAGAAGAAAGCGGTATTTTTCTCCCTGTATGGTGTTTTCCCTCCTGCCCACAGGCTCCA
The DNA here is from genome assembly GCA_900547615.1 of uncultured Blautia sp. GTDB lineage: Bacteria > Bacillota > Clostridia > Lachnospirales > Lachnospiraceae > Blautia_A. The sequence goes on from URHH01000029.1 coordinate 3,420, forward strand.
TCTGCCAAAGATTATTTTCAAACATAACATTCCTCCTTTTTTGTATTCGTATCTTTTCAGGTGACAATATTTTATCTTAATTTGCCCCTGTATGCAATGGCTACTGATGAATTATTGTCCACTCCGTTCACAGCAGTACTGATAGTTCAATATATATATCAATTTGTCAGGTAGCTTTTGACACCTGCATCATATGTATGATAAGATAATTTCAGTCTTTTTATATCGAAAAAAACATTTTATATCAGGAGGTCCTATGAACCAGAATAAAACTTCCACTCTTCACCCTGCCTTTCTGGAGCGCATGAAAGCACTCCTGGGAGAAGAATACCCCTTATTTTTAAAAAGCTTCGAAGCTCCCAGAACCTTTGGGCTTCGCGTCAATACAGATAAAATCACCTGCGAGGAATTTGAACGCATTGTTCCTTTTCCCGTAACTCCCATTCCCTGGATAAAAAACGGATATTTTTACGAGGAGGAAAGCCGCCCCTCCCGCTGTCCTCTTTATCAGGCGGGGATTTATTATCTTCAGGAACCGAGCGCTATGACGCCAGCCTCCCGGATTCCGGTTTTCCCCGGCGAATACGTTCTTGATATGTGTGCTGCTCCCGGCGGAAAAGCAACGGCACTTGGGGCAGCCTTAAAAGGCGAAGGACTTCTCGTTGCAAACGACATCAGTACCTCAAGAGCAAGGGCGCTTCTTCGAAACATCGAGCTTTTCGGCATTCCCAATGTGTTTGTCGCAAATGAGCCGCCGGAAAAGCTTGCCCGCACTTTCCCGGAATTTTTCCATAAGATCATTCTGGATGCCCCCTGCTCCGGCGAGGGAATGTTTCGAAAAGAAGAAGCTCTCGCTCTCGACTGGACACCGGAAAAATCTCATGAGCTTTCCAAAATCCAGAGAGAGCTTCTTTTAAACGGCTTTGATATGCTTCGTCCAGGCGGACTTCTCCTCTACTCTACCTGTACGTTTTCCCCGGAAGAAGATGAGGGAAGCATTTCCTTCCTTCTGGAAAACAGACCGGAAGCAGAGATTGTGGAAATCCCCTGGTACGAAGGCTTCACAGAAGGAATCCCTTCTGCCGGAAACGGTGAGGAACGCCTGAAACGCTGTGTTCGCCTCTTCCCCCACAAAATGAACGGAGAAGGACATTTTATGGCGCTTATTCAAAAACCCGGTCTTTCCGCACAGGGCGGCGTGTCCGCTCCGCACACAAAGCCGGATAAAAATGCTGTAAAATGGATTGATGAATTTTTGAAAGAAATCGGACTCTCTTCCCTTGACGGTCGTCCCTTTGACTGGAACCGGGTAGAAATCCGAAAAGACAAAGCCTATTATCTTCCCCCTGTATCCTGCGATTTCCGCGGACTGGCTTTTTTAAGAAACGGTCTGTATCTGGGGGATATAAAAAAGAATCGATTTGAACCATCGCAGCCTCTTGCACTTGCTCTTCGAAAGGGCGAAGCTGCTTCCTGCATCTCTCTTTCCGTAAATGATGAGAGAATTACACGATATTTAAAAGGAGAAACTTTAAATATTAAACCGCAGGAAGCCGCCAAACCAAAAGGCTGGCAGCTCCTCTGCGTGGAAGGGTATCCGATTGGATTCGGGAAACTGGTAAATGGTGTGCTGAAAAATAAATATCCTGCCGGGTGGAGGGTGTGAAATCGTCTCGGAAGCATTTAATCATGTCATAAAAAACACTTTACTTTATATTTTTACATATCTTTGATTTCTGCTGTTGGGCTTATCAGGAATCGTCATCTTGATGAGATTCTGTTCAACAGCAGGTCTCAGATAATTTCTGCGAAATCCTTCTCTGGATTTTAATCCCATTTTTTCCATAAGTCCCTTACTTGTATAAGGCACATCGTATTCCATAACCTCAAGCAGCTTTTTAACAGCTTCTGACAGACTTTCATTTTCTCCGCTCATTTGAACAGAAATCTCCTCAAGAATCTTATCAATCTGCAGCAGCATAAATTCAATAAAAATCGTAGAACTTCCATCAGCATGACATCTGGAAATTGCCTCATAATATTGCTCCTGGAATTTCTCAATCTGACTTTCAATTGGAATATATTCAAATATCGGTTTCCATTTGGACAGAATAGCAGTATGCCATAATCTTGCCATTCTTCCGTTGCCATCTGCAAAAGGGTGGATAAATACAAATTCATAGTGAAATACACTGCTCAAAATCAACGGGTGAACATCGTTTTGCGCTATTTTTATCCAGCAAAATAATTCCTCCATAAGCTGTGGCACGAATCGAGCCGGCGGAGCCATAAGAACACACCTGTCACCATTGAAAACGCCTTCCTCTCCCAATCGAAATTCACCGGACTCTTCCACAAGATACTTCGTCATAATCCCGTGGAATTTTTTTAAATGCTGTATATTATAAGAGTCAATTTCTGAAAGCTGTTCATAGGCAGCATAGGCATTCTTTACTTCCTGTATTTCTCTTTGCTCTCCCAGTACTATTTTACCGTTGATTACATCTCTGACCTGCCCCAGTGTCAGGGAATTTGCTTCTATCTTCAGAGAGGAATGAATTGATTTAATTCTGTTATTTTTTCGTAAATGCGGTTTTGCCTCAAGATTATTTGTCGCTGTTATACGTCCGATTTTTTCAGAAACAGAAGATACATATGACAATATCTCATTCGTTATTGTAAAAGGCGGTTTATATTCTCCCACAAAAACACCTCCATCATCTTGCGTATTATCTTACGTATTATCTTCCTACATTATACAAATCTTTCAGAAAAACTTCAATAACAGTTACACCTCAATCTCCTTCCCCAGAGCAAAGGAATAGATATACGCCTCCTTCACCGGCTTTCCTGCTGCCCTGGAAAGCGCCTCCCCGTAATCCAGGATCTGATTTCTGTACCGCTCTGTGAGAACCTGCTCCTCTCCTTTTCTCACCCTATCTGTCTTATAGTCCACAAGGATCAGCTCTCCTTCTTCCATAAAGTAGGCGTCCATGATCCCCTGTACAAGAATGCGTTCCCCTTCCCAGTCAGGGTTTAATTCTTCTGCTTTTCTTGAAATGACAAAAGGCTGTTCCCGGAAAAGAAGTCGTTTTTCCGATGCTTTTTTCATTCGCTGTCCGAGAGGAGATTTGAGAAAAGCAAAAATATCTCCCGGTCGGACGCACTCTGCTTCTTTTTCTTTTAATTTTTTCTGCATAAGCAGCTCTTTTATCTGCTCCCTGATTTCTTCTATAGAAGATGTGCGGCTGTAATCAAGACACTCCATCACTCTGTGATAAGCCGTTCCTCTTGAGGCGCCTGTGTATGCTTCCTGTTTTTCTATAAACTCCGGCACAACAGAAAGCTCTTCCTCTTCCGGAATCTCTGTTATATTTTCTTCTTTTTCATAGAAATCATGATGCGCTCTTTTCTTCAGCTCCGACACACTCACCTTCACCGGAATCTCCCGTAAAAACTCGTAAGGATAAACAAAAGAAAATCTTTTTTCCAGTTCATCTTTGATTTCCTCGTTGTATGTAACAGAAGCGTCCCAGTTTTCCAGCACCTCTCTTCTGATCTCCGTTTCCGCCTGAAGCTCCACCTCTTCTTTTACAAGATCTTTTGCTGTTACTTTTTGTATGATAAAATCGCTGTCTCCTTCATAAAAGGGATTTCTTCTGTTGGAAAAAATCCCGTATTCCTCTAAAAGCGGCTCCATTGCCCTGTGGCGGATAAGCGCCGGAAGAAGATAATCCCAGTAAGTCTTTGCCTTCATGCGGTTTCCAACAGGAAGCAGTTCTTCCTCCTGCTTTAAAAAACCGGAAAGCCCGCGGATTCTTTCTTCCAGTTTTCCTATCGTCCCTGTAATGATCAGTTTTTCTTTTGCACGGGTCAGGGCGACATAAAGAACACGAAGCTCCTCTCCCAGACTTTCTTTTAAAATCGCCCTTCGCAGCATCTGCTTATATAAAGTGGTGGAAGTAATTCTTTTTTCCGGAAGAATGGCATCTGTTCCGATTCCAAGCTCATGATGAATCAAAAGTCCCGCGTTTATTAAACTGTTTTCCCATACCTGCCGCAAACACAACAGGAAATTCAAGACCCTTGCTTTTATGAATGGTCATAATCTGTACAGAACCTTCCCCTGCGCCGGATAAATTGACTTCTCCGTAGTCTACCTGGAATTTCTGCAGCTTTTCAATGTAGCGCACAAAGTTAAAAAGCCCACGGTAGCTTGTCTTTTCATAATCCATCGCCTTTTCTATTAACATGGAAAGATTTGCTCGTCTCTGCTCTCCGTCCGGAAGGGCAGCCGCATAATTTCCATATCCTGTCTTCTCCAGAATATATACGATCAGCTGGTGAACCGGCGTATACTCCGCCATATCCCTGACGTTTCCAAGAAGCTCCAGAAAACCGGAAAGCTTCTCAAAAAGCGCAGCTTCTTCTTCATTTTCCATTCTTTCTTCACGAACCCACGCGCACACCGCATCAAAAAGCATTCCATCTTTATATTCCGCACGGAGAAGTCCCAGTTCCTGAGAAGTACAGCCCACAATCGGCGAATGCAGCACGCCTGCAAGTGGAATATCCTGGAGCGGATTATCACAGATGCGAAGATAATCCAGCATGGTAACCACCTCTGTCGCAGAAAAATATCCTGTTTTTGAAGCACTATAAGAAGGGATTCCCTGGGAGGAAAGCACCTCCCCAAAAGTCTCTGTCCAGCCTGTGGCAGTACGGAGAAGAATCACAATATCCCCGTATTCCAGCGGACGGTATTCTCCTGTTTCTTTATCAAGAACCCTTGCAGTCTCCTTCATTTCCTGAATTTTATGGGCAATGGCAAGAGCCTCCAGCTCCTGCTCGCTTTCAATCCCCTCCTCCGAAAGCTCTTCACTGTCCTTTTCTATAAGAAGCACTTCTGTTTTAACAAATTCCGGATCCTGCCCTTCCGGGAAAACAGCGCCCGGATAAAGAGCCGCCGCCTCATCATACGCTACTCCTCCCAGATCTTCCCCCATAATCTGGCGGAAAATATAATTGACGCTTCCAAGAACCTCCCTTCGGCTTCTGAAATTTTTATGAAGGTCGATTCTCTGCTCTTTTCCTTCCTCCGTTGTGTATGTCTTATATTTTTCCATGAAAAGCTCCGGTCTTGCAAGACGGAAACGGTAAATGCTCTGTTTTACATCTCCCACCATGAAAATATTTTTTCTCTGATTTACCCACCCGGAAACAAGGTTTGTGAGAAACTCCTGCACAAGATTGCTGTCCTGATACTCGTCCACGAGAACCTCGTCGTATTTTTCAGAAAGCTCCCTTGCCGCCTGGCTTGGCGTAAAGATCTCTCTCTCTTTTGTCACGAGGATCTGAAGGGCAAAATGCTCCATATCTGTAAAATCGATGATATTTTTTTCCCGCTTCTTTTCTCCAAAGTGCTCCATAAATTCCTCTGTAAGGCGGATCAGGATTTCCACAGGCTTTCTGCAGCAAAGGATTGTCTCTGCTGCCTCTTTCAGACTCTCCGAAAAATACCGCTCGGAAAGGTCTTTTAAGATCCCCTTGCCTTCTTCCCGAAGCTTCTTTGCCTGTTCCTTTTTATATTCCTCCACCTCTTCCGCTTTTTTTGCAGAAAGGCGTGCAAATTTCAAGGAAGAAAGCGCCGATGCCATACCGTCAAAATCCTGCTTTTCACAGAGAGCATTCAGCTCATCTGTGAGAAGCATATCGCTCCTGAACGCCTCCTCATAAAGATACGGTCCGCCCGGCTCCTGACACACGGAAATCCCCTGTATAAAAAGCGATTCCGCCTGCGTAAGCTCCTGCTGGACACTCTCCCACAAAACTGCAAACCAGTCCTGTTTTTCCAGATCTTTGGCACCTTCTATTTCGTATGCCCTGATACAGTCACTGAGCCATTCCAGCGGATAAGGATTACTCATTGCCGTGTCATAAAGCTTTAACACCAGCTCTTTTAATCCCTCGTCTGTTTTTCCCGGCGCATAGCACTCCACAAAGTTCAGAAAATCTTCGTCATTTCTGCTGTAGAAATCCTCGAAAAGCTCTTTTAACACATCTTCCTTTAAAAGTTTTAATTCCCCCTCTTCCGCTGTCCGGCACCCCGGGTCAAGCCCGATTAAATGAAAATAATTTCGTATGAGATACGAGCAGAAACCGTCAATGGTCGTAATCTGAGCTGTGTGGATCAGCGTCATCTGTCTCTGGAGATGTTCATTTTCCGGTTCCTCATAAAGCGCCTCCTCAAGGGCTCTTGAAATCCTCTCCTTCATCTCTCCTGCCGCCGCCCTTGTAAAAGTCATGATCAGCATTCTGTCAATGTCCACCGGATTTTTTTTATCGAGGATCTTACTTAAAATCCTCTGCACAAGAACTGCCGTTTTTCCGGAACCTGCCGCTGCGCTTACAAGAATGTTCCTGTCCCGCAGAGAAATTACCTGCTTCTGTTCTTCCGTCCATGAAACTGCCATTTACTCTTCCTCCTCAAATATCTGCCACAGCTCTTTATCGTCAAACACCTTTAAATTCCGGTACTCATACCCCGGCATCTTCCTGTCAAAGCCGCATACGGAAATGTAGGGACAATACGTACAGGCGCTTTTCTTTCCCATTTTATAAGGATTCACTTCCACGTCTCCCTCCATAATGCAGCTTCTGATCTTCTCGATCTTCCGTTTTACAAACCTTCCGAGAACGTCAAACTGCTCTCTTGTTGCCACAGAAGAATTTTTCCGGAAGCTTCCGTCTTTATTAAACGCCACCGGAAGAGACACAAGGCTTCTGTCCATTTTTTCTATCATTTCCCTGTCAGCCCGTACAAGTCCGTTCATTTTCAGTTCCTTTAAAATCCGGCTGCTTACTTCTTCCACATCTGCATCTATTTTTTCTTTTATCATGGGGTCTTTCACATTGTAATAAAATACGCCTGCAGGCAGGACTTCCTTTCCCGGATACTTTTTCTTTTCTACCGAAAGCACACCATCCAGATAAATCATGAGCTGAAGCTGCAGTCCGTAATATAAATACACAAGGTCAAAGGTGGTGTTTCCCGTCTTGTAATCGATTACCTTTACATATACCTGATTTTCTTCTTCCATCACATCTACACGGTCGATGCGTCCTCCCCCGAAGGAAACCTCAAATCCCTCCGGCTTAAATTCTCCGTTTTGAAGCTGCTGCTGCAGTCCCCACACCGTGCGTCTTAAAATCCTTCTTGTGCGCTCGATCATCGCCTCGTTTCTCGCGCTGCTCTTTAAAATGGTATTTCCGTAGTCTGCGGCAAGCTCGTCCAGACATTGATCGACGATCTCGTTTCGCACCTCTTCCGTCAAATCCGCCCACTCAAGACCTCTGTTTCGCACCTCTCCCGCAAAATTTTCCAGGGCAATGTGCATGATATTTCCCATATCCATTGCGCGAAATTCATATTCTGCCCGCTCTGTCAGACGAAGCCCGTACTGGAGAAAATGGGCAAACGCACAGGCTGCAAACCGTTCCAGCCTTGTGGCGCTATACGGAGATACTTCTCCATATAAAACGTTTGCCACGCTTCTGCTGATCTCATCTGCCGGTTTTCTCGTAAAGGCGGCTTCCACCAGTTTTTTCACAACAGGCGCATACACAGGACTTTTCAGATACCAGCTGTAAAGCTCTTTAAATACCGCGTCTCCGCCTCCCCGGGAGGCTTCCTGCAGTCCCCTGATAAAATAAGAAAGCCCGGCTCCCGGAAGCTCTAACGCAGAAAGAGGATTTCCGGAATGCTCCGCCTGTTCCACCTCTGTCTCCGGAAACAGTTTTTGAATGCTGCCAATTAAATAAGCAGGGCTTACCGCCTCTCCGCTGTTATTGGAAAGGCTGTAGGAAAGACAGAGATATTTTTCCGGCTTCGTAAGATTCAGATAAAGATAATATCTCTGAATGCTCATCTGCTCCTTTGGTCCCGGAGCAAGCTCCACACCTTGCTCTTCTATAAATTCCCTGTCAAGCTCTGTGAGAATCCCGCCGGATTCTGTATTTTTCGGAATATTTCCCTCATTTACACCAACAAAAAATAAAGCCTTCATGCCCTTTAAACGGGTTCGTTCCATATCTCCCACCACAATCTGATCCTGGGAAGGAGGTATCAATGCCACTTTCGCCTCAGAAAGACCTGTTTCCAGAAGCTGGCTGTATTCCTGACGGCTTACTTCCTCCTCCCCGAGAATGGACACCATAGAATCAAGAAGCTCCATCACAATTCCGTAAATCTGGCTGTATTCCTTTTCCATTGCCGCATTTCCCTGCGCCTTAAAAGCCTTTTCTCTTTCTTTCAGCTTATAAAAGCTTCTGTTCTTCACAATAAAATCATACACAATGCGGCAATACTGCTCTACTGTCCGTTTTCCTCCCAAAAAGCCTTCTGCAAGAGGGCTTACTTCCTCCACAAAGCGCTCTCTGATTTCATTGAGGTGCTGAATGCTGTCCGGCTCCATTCCCCGGTAAATCCGCACCCAGCGTTCCTTCCACTTTCCAAAGCCCCGTATCCCAAGAGCCAGCACATAGTTTTCCAGAAGATCCGTCTCTTCCCTTGTAATATCCGACATTCCGCAGCGGAGATACCGGAATACGCTCTCATAGGAAAAGCCCTTCACAGCCATCTCAATGGAAGCCCGGATATACTCCACAAAAGGATTCATAAGAACGGTATGCTTTTCATCAAGGAAATACGGGATTCCCGCCTCATCTAATACCTGCTTTGCAAGGGTTCCGTACTCCTCAAGATTTCCGGTAATAATGGCAATATCCCCGTAATGAAGCCCCTCTGTACGGACAAGGCGCTCTGCCCTCTGTACTGCCTCCTCCATTTCTTTTTTTGGATTTTCTCCGCAGAATATGGAAATCGCATTCTGTTTTCCCTCATAAGAAGCCTTTCTGTAACGGAATATATGCTCCTCCAGAAACTGAAGCGCAGGAGCCTTTGAAAATCTGGAATTTTTTCCATGATAAAGAAGCACAGGCTCTTCTATGTCTTTTGCAAGACCGGAGATGCTCTGCACCATTTTTCTTCCCATATAAAAAAGCTGATGGGATTTTCCTTTTATATACGGATTTTCCCTTGCGTCCATTGTGACCGTCACATACACGCGGCTGCAGATTCGTAAAAGTTCTTCAATGACCCGGTTCTGAATGGGGGTAAATCCGGTAAAACCGTCAAACACCATCACGCTTCCACGAAGCTTTTCTGAAAAAGGCAGCATACGTAGAAGTACGTCCATCACTTCCTCCCCTGTCATATAATGCCCTTCCAGATATGACCGGAATCCCTGATACAGGGTGTGTACGTCGCGAAGCTTCATGGTAAGGAGTTCTCTGTCCCCGGCTTTTTCCACCATCTGGGAGAGCTCTTCCTCCCCGATCCCATACTGCATAAATTCTGAGAGAAGAGACTTTACCTCATCAAGATAACCCGGCTTTTTCATCTGACTGCCAAGATAGGGAAGATCTTTCTGATGCTTCTGCACCATTTTCTGAAGAACCATCGTCTTTCCCGTATCGTCCAGAATCACTTTTTCGTCTCCTCCTGTCTCCTCAAAAACACGATAAGCGAGACGCTCAAAGCTTAATACATCTATATTTAAAATCCCTTTGGAAGGGCTCATTTCCACAAGTGTTTTCTGTGTCTGCATGGTAAACTGCTCCGGCACGATCACATAATAAAAGCCCTCCGGGTGTTCTCCTGCCTCCCGGATCACCTGCTCATATATGTAATGGGATTTCCCTGTTCCGGAGCTTCCTGTAATAAACTGAAGCGACATATCCTGTCCTCCTTTGCCTGATTTAAAATTATTGTACCTTATCTCAAACGCAAAAACAACCAGGCATATTTTCCCTCTCTTCCGAATAAAATAATGTAGGTGCCAGAAGAAATATAGCAAATAAACCAGGAGGCGCATACCATGAGTTCCAAAACGAAAATCGTTGTCCTACATATGAAAGAAGTCATTTACACCGCAGTTTTTATTGCCCTTGCCCTGATTCTGGGGATTGTGGTATTTTTTATGTTTGGTCCTGGAAAGGGAAAGCTTTCCTCCTCCGGCGCTGTCCACAAATATAAGCCCGGCGTTTACACCTCCTCCATCGAGTTAAACAGCAACACCTTTGATGTTGAGGTCACAGTTGACGCGGACAGCATCCAGTCCATTCATCTTGTCAATTTAAGCGAAAGCACTGCCGCCATGTTTCCTCTCATGGAGCCAGCCCTGGAATCTCTTGCAAGCCAGATTTACACAAAGCAGTCTCTTGAAAATATCCAGTATGCAGAAGATCAGAAATATACCTCCATGATGCTTCTTGATTCCATTTCGGACGCTTTGAAAAAGGCGGAGAACCCCTGATGTTCTCCGCCTTTTCCATGTCTTTATTTCTTTATAATTCTTCCAGCTGTCCAAACCACACAGCCGCGCTTGCATCGCTTGGCATACGAAGATCTCCTCTCGGGGAAAGCGCCACGCTTCCCACCTTCGGTCCGTCCGGAACGCAGGAGCGCTTAAACTGCTGGGCAAAAAATCGTCTGTAAAATATTTTCAGCCATTTAAGAATCGTCTCTTTGTCGTAAACGCCCTCAAATGTCTTACATGCAATATCATAAATTTTCTTCGGCTCAAAGCCTGCACGAAGCATATAGTAAATATAAAAATCATGAAGCTCATATGGTCCTACAAGATCTTCCGTCTTCTGTGCGATTTCCCCGTCTTTTGGCGGGAGAAGTTCCGGGCTTACCGGTGTGTCCAGAATATCAAAAAGAACCTCTGAAAGCCCTTTATCTTCGGCATTTTCCGCATAATACTGCACAAGATGGCGCACAAGCGTCTTCGGCACAGAAGCGTTCACTCCGTACATGGACATATGGTCGCCATTATACGTTGCCCAGCCAAGAGCCAGCTCTGATAAATCTCCCGTTCCCACAAGAATGGCGCCTTCCTGGTTTGCCATATCCATAAGGACCTGTGTTCTCTCCCTTGCCTGGCTGTTTTCATATGTGACGTCATGAACCGAAGGATCGTGCCCTATATCACGGAAATGCTGAGAAACGGCTTCTTTAATATTTACCTCACTTAAAGAAGCGCCCATACGGCTGCTTAATTCACAGGCATTTGTGTACGTTCTGTCTGTTGTTCCAAAGCAGGGCATGGTCACACAGTGAATGTTGCTTCTTGAGATTCCCATAAGATCAAATGTCCTTCCGATCACAAGAAGAGCAAGTGTGGAATCCAGCCCTCCGGATAATCCCACCATTGCCTTTTCGCTGTGCACATGCTCCATACGTTTTTTCAGCCCCATTGCCTGAATATTTAAAATAGATTCGCAGCAGCGCGCTCTCTCTTCTTTATCTTCCGGCACAAAAGGACTTGGGGAAAATCTTCTTGTAAGAGAGGTCTTCTCCATTTCCGCCTCAAAAGGAATCCGCACATGACTGCCTTCTTCTGCTGCCGGATAAGTAGAGAGCCTTCTTCTGTCGTCTGAGAGACGCTGTACGTCAATTTCCCCGTAGATCACATTATTTTTGAAACGTTTTCCTTCTGCAAGAATGGTTCCGTTTTCCGCAATGAGATTCTGACCTCCGAAAACAAGATCCTGGGAAGATTCTCCCTCTCCTGCTGTTGCATAAATATAGCCGCAGACAAGGCGGGCAGACTGTCCGTTTACAATGGTTCTTCTGTAAGCGTCCTTTCCCACCATCTCATCACTTGCGGAAAGATTTACGATAATATGCGCTCCTGCCAGAGCATGGGAAATACTTGGCGGCATGGGAACCCAGAGATCCTCGCAGATTTCTGCTGCCACTGTAAATTCCGGCATATTTTCACATACAAAAATCAGGTCTGTGCCAAAAGGTACTTCCTCTCCGTTTACTTCCATATAATCCAGCGCGCCCTCTTCTGCCGGAGTAAAATGACGCAGCTCATAAAATTCATTATAATTCGGAAGATTTGTTTTGGGCACGATTCCAAGAATTTTTCCCCTGTTTAAAACTGCTGCCGCATTATAAAGCTTTCCGTTTTTCCGAACAGGAAGTCCCAGAAAAATAAGTCCGTCTGTATCTTTTGTTTCTTCTGCAAGAAATAAAAGGGTATTCCACGCAGAAGCAAGAAGTGTGCGCTGCCAGAAAAGATCATGACAGGTATAGCCGGTAATACAAAGCTCCGGAAATACCATAACCTTTGCATGTTCTTTTTCCATTTCCCGGATAATCCCGAGGATTTCTCTTCCGTTTGCCTCACAGTCTGCCACCGTTACCTTCGGTGTTCCGGCAGCGACCTTTATAAACCCCAGTTCCATAAGCTCCTCCTATCTGGCTTTACATCTTCTCAGGATTTCTTTTAATTCCTCCACAGAGAACACGTAATTTGTATTGCAGAAATGGCAGTTCATCTCCACTTCTTTTCCCTCCTGGATCAGCTCGTTTAATTCTTTTCTTCCGATGCTGATCAGGGCTTTTTCCACACGTTCCTTGCTGCAGTTGCAGTAGAATTTTGTATCCATGCGGTCGTTGATTTCTATATCAAACCCTTCGAGAACTTTTTCGAGAAGACTTTCCGGTGTATGTCCCTCCTCAAGAAGATTTGTAACAGAATTGATCTTCTGCACGTTTTCTTCCAGCTTTGCAATCACAGATTCCTCTGCAAAAGGCATAAGCTGTACAATAAATCCTCCTGCCTGGCGCACAGTATTGTCTTTATTCATAAGAACGCCAAGTCCTACTGCTGACGGAACCTGCTCGCTTGTTGCAAAATAGTAAGTAAGGTCATCTGCAATCTCACTTGTCTGGAGAGCAACCTGTCCCATATATGGCTCTTTCAGTCCCATATCCTTAATAATATTCATAAAACCGACGCCCACAGCTCCCGCTACGTCAAGTTTTCCCTTACTGTTTGCAGGAATACACACATTTGGATTTCCCACATATCCTTTTACGTTTCCTTTGGAATCTGCTGTTACCGTAATGCCCTGAAGGGGACCGCCTGCATGGATCTGGAGCGTCAGAATGTCCTTATCTCCCTTCATCATCGTTCCCATCATGGCGCCGCCTGTCAAAAGACGTCCCAGAGCCGCCGTTGCCACAGGGCTTGTATTATGTGCTTTTCTCGCTGTCTCCACCACATCGGTTGTCACTGCTGCAAATGCACGGATCTGGCTGTTTGCAGCAGTTGCTCTTATAATATAATCACTCATATCTTTCACTCCTGTTCTGTTTTTCCATGCTCCCGTGCCACAAAGGTAAGTCTTCCGCTTTCCTCAGAAGGCGGATTTTTTGTATAGGCGTCATAAACGGCAAGAACTTCCATTCCTGCCTTTTTAAGGAGCTCTTTTATTTTTTCTTCTGAATATGCTTTCTGATAATGAACCTCTTCTGTTTTTTCGTAAAGCCCGTCTTCTCTCGGAAGGAAAAGAGTCAGTCCGTAAACATTCATTCCCGTTTCTTCGTCATACTCATTTTCCCAGATAAAGCTTCCCTCTTCCCTGTTCTCCGCTATTGTAGTATTTCCCAGCATTTCTCTGTATTTATACACCGTATTCATATCAAAGATAAAAATACCTTTTGGGTCAAGGTAATTATTTACAAGAGAAAAAACATGAAGAAGATCTTCTTCCTCCGTTATATAATTCAGACTGTCGCAAACACTTATCACTGCGCGCACCGTTCCGTACAGTTCAAACTCCTCCATGTCCTGGAGAAGATATAAAATATCGTGCCCGGATTCCTCTCTTTTTTCCATTGCCTCGGCAAGCATTTCCTCCGCGTTGTCCACGCCGATCATATCGTACCCCGCGTCTGCGAGAAGCTCTGTCATGGTCCCTGTCCCGCAGCCAAGCTCCAGAACAAGACCGTCGCTGATTCCATACTCTTTCAGGCTTTCTGTAAGATAAGACGCCCAGTCTTCATAATCTACATTATCCATAAAAATATCGTAGACTCTGGCAAATTCTCCATATGCTTCCATTTTTCATTCCTCCGCCAACCATCATACCACAGGTTCTCAAAAACTGCAAAGAGAGTTCGACAAAAGCCGAACTCTCTGAATCAGGAACGCCTGCGTGTTCCTTATGCAAAATGCGCGCTGCAAAGCAGCCTCTTCTGCACTTACTGTACAGGCATATAATATACGTCTGCTGCTTCTCCGTGATAATAATAATCTACATCGTTCTGGTCGTATACGTCCTCGTCATTTGCAAAACGGTAGCTGTTTCCGTCTTTGTCCACCCAGTTTCCGTTAGCATCCGGGAAAATAACAAGCGGCTGTCCGTCGGAATTGCGGTAAATGGTTCTTGTCTGGCTTGTATCACTAAGCTGCGCGTCTGTAAAACCGCCGGAATTTGTTGTGCCGGAAGAGCTTCCGTCTGATGTTCCTGCATCACTGCCAGTTCCCTCAGAAGAAGTACCGTCTGCATTCTGTCCTTCACCGGAAGCATTTCCATCGGTATTTCCCTCTGCCTGCTGCGGTGCAGCGCTCTTCAGCGAAGAATCTCCTAAAATCTGAAAGCTTGCCACAGTATCCTGCAGTTTTTTCAGAAGATTCTCATCATCTTTTTTAATAGTCGCTTCAATATTATAAAACTCACCGTCATTTGCATAAACACGTTTTACAGCCCATATCACACCATCTGTTTTTTCCGGTTTGTGATATTTTACATTGTAGGAATAAACATTGACTCCATTCACATCGCTTGCTGTATAGTTCTGGATCTCATACTCACTTGCAGGAGACAGACCTGCCGCCTTCTCCAGTGAATTTGCCATATCTTCTGTACTTGGAATAACAGCAGAGGACATGTCTTCCTCTCCTTTTCCATGTGTGATCACAATTTTGCCCTGATCCGGAGACTCAAAGCTTACCAGATCTTCTTCATCTGATTTATTTGCCCAGGTTGCGTCCGGAAGCTTAATGGCAATACTCTTATCTTTTGACGTATATGTTGTATTCTGTCCGTCAGCAGGTGCCGGAGTTGCTGTAGCTTTTGGAGCCTCAGTCGGTTCTGGAGTAGGAGTCGCCTCCACAACTACCTGTTCCTCCGGTTCATCTCCGCCAAACCCACAGGCAGTCAAAACGCCCGAGAGTGCCGCGGTCATCACCAGCATTGCAAGTACCTTTTTATTCTTCATGGTATCCTCCTTTTATTCGTCTCATAAAGTTCCTTGGAATATATTTTACAATTCTATTACAGACTTGTCAATGAAATTTCCCTTGTCAGTTTATAAAATAACTGTGAAGTTCATGGAGCGCCCGTGTTGCAGTAATATATCTTCCCTGTCGAAACAGCGCACTTTTCTCTTCCTTTGGAAAGACAGAAAATACCCGGTCAAACTCCAGTCCTTTTGCAAGATAAAATGTAGTAACAGTAAGACCTTTTTCAAATTTCCGGCTGTCCCTGTGAAGATAAAATACATTCTCTCCCAGCATTTCCTTCAGAAGAGAGGTGAAAAGAGAGGCGCTTTTTTCATCTGAAAGAATCACAGCCTCCGTCTCGTATTTTCCCTCTTCTTCTTTTACCTCTTCCGCAATTTTCTCTGCTGCCTCTCTTAAAGAATCAAATTCCAGTTCCTTCACCGGTTTCCCGTGGCGTTCAAATAAATCCATATCCTGGATTCCGGCAAGTCTGTTTGCGTAAGAAGCAATCTCTACTGTATTGCGATAGCTTTTATTCATATAAATTGTGCGAATCTCTCTTCCGAAAATTTCCGGAAGGAAAGTCGTCACGTCCTGTATTCTGTCTTCCATCGTCTGCGCCCTGTCTCCCAGGATCGTCATTCTGCACGGAAACAGCATCTGAAGGATTTTATACTGCAGTCTGGAATAATCCTGCATTTCATCGACTATAAGATGTTTGACATTTCCTTTTGCCTGTCTGTTTAACAGGCGGTACTTGAAGTACAAAACAGGATATACGTCCTCATAGGGAAGCTTTCTCTTTTCAGCGGGCACTTTCGGAAGCGTGGAAAACCCTTCTTCTGAAAGAAATCTGTTATAAAGAACATACACATCTCCCGTCTCATACATTCCTCGAAACTTTTCTTTTACAGCCTCTTTCTCTTCTTCCTCCATGTCTCTGTTTCTCAGTGTCTCCACCTCATCGATAAAATATTCCGCAACAGCGTCCATTCTGGATAAAAGAGGAATCTCCCCAAACTTAAAATAAAAAAGAGAAATAATTTCTTTCTCTGTTTTGACAAAGCCTCTGTGTTCCACATCACGGAAATTCATGAGGCTGTCCTCAAGTTCCAGAAGAAAGCCTTCGATTTTATCTGTAAATTCCGCAGTCTCCTTCTCTTTTAAAGAATCTGCCAGAAATGGAAATTTCAGATTTTTTTCTATCTGATCATATCTGTCCTCACAGTCTGCCGCCACATCCTGAAGTTCTTTGTAGGCAAAAAGGTCAAAACTCATTTCCCTTATATTTTCTTCTCCAAGCTCCGGAAGAATATGAGAAATATAATCTGAAAATACACTGTTTGGAGATAAGATTAAAATATCTGAAGATTTCAGATTTTTTCTGTCGTGATAGAGAAGGTAGGCAATCCTGTGAAGCGCCACGGAGGTTTTTCCGCTTCCTGCTGCTCCCTGGATCACAAGGATCCTGTCTTTTGTGTTGCGGATAATAGCATTTTGCTCTTTTTGTATGGTGCGGATAATGTTTTTAAGCTGTACCTCTCCGCTGCTTCCAAGTTCTGCCGCCAGAATCTCGTCGTCGATTTTTACATCGCTCTCAAACTCATACACCATGTTTCCGCCGCGGATCTTATACTGCCATTTGGAAGTAATTTCCCCGGTCAGCTCTCCCACAGGAGCTTCATACTGTGCCGGTCCCTTATCGTAATCATAAAAAAGCCCGCTCACCGGCGCTCTCCAGTCATAAATAAGAGGGGTCTGTCCTGTCCGCTCCGAAAAATTTCCAATTCCGATATAAAAAGTTTCCGGCTCCTCGTCACCTTCATACACAAAATCCACTCTTCCGAAAAACGGAGAATCCATCATTTTTGTAAAGCGCTGTTTCAGAAGAAGCTGCTGCTGATTGGCATTTACCTGCTGAAACAAAGCCTGCTGATTATCGTAATCCTCATATCCGTACTGGTCCATCTCCGTATAGTTCTCCCAGTAATATTCGTGCATTCCCTGAATTTCCTTCTGTCCCTCTTTCAGGGAAAGATTTACTTCTTCCACTCTTTTTTCAAGCTTCTGAAGAACAAATTCAAGGAATGCACTTCCTGTTTCCTGTTTATTTTCTGAACTCATGGAACACCTACACAGCGATCACGGCAGTTCCGCTCACTGTTACCATCAGCATTCCGTTGCCGGAACCAAGCACCTCATAATCAATATCGACGCCTACTACTGCATTTGCGCCTAACTGCACTGCCCTTGATTCCATCTCTGCAATGGCTCTCGTTCTTGCATTTACCAGTTCCTCCTCGTACGTGTTGGAGCGGCCTCCAAACATATCGGAAAGACTTGCTGCAAAATCTTTTACAAAGTTTACTCCGGAAACTACCTCTCCGAATACGATTCCTCTGTATTCCCGGATCTCTTTTCCTTCTATGGACGGTGTGGTTGTAATAATCATAAATTTATCCTCCTGAACATTTATTTCTGATATTATATACCAGACCGCCCAAAATGTATAGTATTATGCGCCTGCTTTTTCAAACTGGCTGTTATAAAGGTCGCAGTAGAATCCTCCTGCTCTTAAAAGCTCCTCATGATTTCCCTGTTCAATAATATCTCCGTCCTTCATCACAAGGATCAGGTCTGCATCTTTGATCGTGGATAAACGATGGGCAATCACAAAGCTGGTTCTTCCCTTCATAAGGTTATCCATTGCTTTCTGAATCTGCATTTCTGTCCTCGTATCAACAGAGGAAGTTGCCTCGTCAAGAATAAGGATTCTGTTATCCGCAAGAATGGCTCTCGCAATGGTAAGGAGCTGTTTCTGCCCCTGAGAAATATTACTCGTCTCCTCATCAAGCACCATGTCGTAGCCGCCCGGCTGCTGCATGATAAAGTTATGGATATGAGCAGCCTTTGCCGCTGCAACCACTTCCTCATCTGTGGCGTCAAGACGTCCGTATCTTATATTTTCCCGTATGGTTCCGGAAAACAGCCAGGTGTCCTGAAGCACCATGCCGAACATTTCACGGAGCTCGCTTCTGTTAAAGTCTTTTACATTATGACCGTCAATGGAAATGCTTCCCCCGTTAATATCATAAAAACGCATGAGAAGTTTTACCATTGTTGTTTTTCCGGCTCCTGTAGGACCGACGATCGCAATTTTCTGACCATCTTTTATGTCAGCAGAAAAATCATGAATAATAATCTTATCCGGATTGTAGCCGAATTTTACATGATTAAATTCCACATTTCCGGAAAGTTTTGTAATATCTGCCGGATTTTCCACTGTCTGGTCTTCCTCCGGCTCCTCAAGAAATTCAAACACACGCTCGGAAGCTGCCGCTGACGACTGCAGAAGGTTTACTACCTGAGCGATCTGCTGGATCGGCTGTGTAAAATTTCGGATATACTGGAAAAAGGACTGAATATCTCCCACCTCAATGCTTCCTTTAATAGTAAACACACCGCCTAAAAGAGCGACCATCACATATCCCAGATTTCCCACAAACTGCATGACGGGCATCATCATACCTGAGAAAAACTGTGATTTCCATGCGGACTCATAAAGTTTTTTATTATCTTTTTCAAATTCCTCCACAACATCGTTTTCTTTGTTAAATACTTTGACTACGTTGTGTCCGCCGAAATTCTCTTCTATCTGGCCGTTTACCTCTCCAAGATATTTCTGCTGTGCCTGGAAATATTTCTGAGAGTGCTTCATGACCTTCTGAATAATAAACATGGATACAGGAAGGATTAAAACTGCGGCAACTGTCATCCACACATTAATAGAAAGCATCATGATAAATACACCGATCAGAGTGGTAACCGAGGTAATGAGCTGCGTCATACTCTGGTTCAAACTCATCTGAAGGGTATCCACATCGTTTGTAATCCTGGAAAGAATCTCTCCGTTTGTGCGGCTCTCATAATAATTCATGGGAAGCCGGTTCATCTTCTTTGAAATATCCTTACGGAGACTGTATGTCACATCATTGGAAATTCCTGTCATAACAAAGCCCTGGATCAGGGAAAACAGGGAACTTACCAGGTAAAGGCCAAGTGTCCACAGAAGGATCATTCCGATTTTTTCAAAATTGATCCCGCCTGTTCCGTTTACCTTTGCCACAAGACCGTTAAACAGCTCTGTTGTTGCTTTTCCGAGAATCTTCGGTCCCACAATGCTGAATACGGTTCCTGCGACTGCAAAAACAAACATCATGGCAAACCGGAATTTATAATGCTCCATATATTTAAAAAGCTTTTTCATAGAGCCTTTGAAGTCCTTGGCTTTTTCTCCGGCAGCCATTCCGTGGCCATGCCCCATCGGGCCTCTTCTTTTCTGCTCACTCATGCCAATTCCTCCTCTGATAACTGAGACATTGCAATCTGACGGTAAACCTCGCAGTTTTTCATAAGCTCTGCATGTGTTCCCATTCCCGCCATATGGCCGTCGTCCAGTACAATGATCCTGTCTGCGTGTAAAATCGTGCTGATACGCTGCGCCACAATGATCGTGGTCGCATCTTTTGTATGCTCTTTTAAGGCGCCGCGCAGTCTGCTGTCTGTTTTAAAGTCAAGAGCGGAAAAACTGTCGTCAAAAATAAAGATTTCCGGTTTCTTCGCAATGGCTCTTGCAATCGAAAGACGCTGCTTCTGTCCTCCGGACACGTTTGTTCCTCCCTGTGCGATAGGAGAATGATACCCCTTTGGTTTTTCCTCAATAAAATCCTGCGCCTGGGCGATCCGGGCTGCTGTTTTTACCTCTTCTTCTGAAATATCTGTTTTTCCGTAACGGATATTGGAATCAATGGTTCCTGAGAAAAGAACACCTTTCTGCGGCACATATCCAAGACAGTCTCTAAGCTCCTTCTGGGACATATCCCGAACGTCCACTCCGTCTATGGAAACAGAACCTTCTGTCACATCGTAAAATCTCGGGATCAGATTTACCAGGGTACTTTTTCCGCTTCCCGTACTTCCGATAATGGCTACTGTCTCTCCTTTTTCCGCCTTAAAATGAATATCCGTAAGAACATTTTCTCCTGCCTCCGGATAAGCAAAGGACACATGGTTAAATTCTACTGTTCCTCTTTCTTCTTTATGAGGATGCTCCGGATCTTCCGGGTCTTTGATCGAAACTTCTGTTTTTAAAATTTCATCAATACGAAGTGCTGCCACATTTGCTCTCGGAAGCATAATGGACATGGCTGTGATCATTAAGAATGACATAATGATCTGCATTGCATACTGGATAAACGCCATGACATTACCAACCTGCATGGTTCCGTTATCTACTGCATGGGAACCGCTGTAAATAATAAGGACAGAAACGCCGTTCATGATCAGCATCATAACAGGCATCATAAATGTCATACAGCGGTTTACAAAAAGGTTTGTTTTTGTGAGCGTCTTATTTGCCTCCTCAAAACGCTCCTCCTCATGTTTTTCCCGGCTGAAGGCCCGGATAACCGGAATACCGGTCAGGATTTCCCTTGATACAAGATTCAGTTTGTCAATCAATGTCTGAAGCTTTGTAAATTTCGGCATTGCGATCATAAAAAGTAAAATGATCACTGCCAGAATAAGCACAACGGCTACTCCCAGGATCCATGTCATGGAAGCGTCTGTATTAAGAACACGGATCACACCGCCGATTCCCAGGATCGGCGCATATAAAACGATTCGGAACATCATTGCCATAACCATCTGCACCTGCTGCACATCGTTTGTGCTTCTTGTGATCAGAGAGGCTGTGGAAAACTTGTGATATTCTCTGCTGGAAAAACTCATAACCTTTCTGTAGACACTGTTTCGAAGGTCGTGACCAAGAGACGCTGCCACCCTCGCTGATAAGAATGTAACAGAAATCGCCGCCATCATAATAATGAGAGCCATCAAAAGCATTTTCCCTCCGGATACAAGAAGATATTTCATCTGAATGGCATCCACATCTTCTCCCATATCCTCGTATTCCTCATATACAAAGGAAACTGCCGCCTGTGTCATGATAGACTCCGGCATCTCTGTAAGCTTTTTATCCATCTCCTCTGTCATTCCCGCAAGTGCCTCCGGAGGAAGCTGTGCCATGACTTCTGCGGGGTCTGCTCCTTCCGGAATCCCCATCTGGCTTCTCATTGCCTCGCTCTCTTCGCTGTCTGAGGAAAATCCGGAGAGCATAAGCATCGGCTTACAGAAAATTTCGTTTAAATTCTCCCGCTCTTCCTTTGTAATGTCATCGTGAAGAACGTAAATCCCATCTTCCTGTCTGTAAGCATTGGAAATGTCCGTTATATCCTCCCCGCTCATAAACAGCTCCAGATTTTTAAGAGAAGATTCCCGGATTTTTTCCGGTACTCCGTCCTCGATTCCCTTCTGCTGGATTCCCACATTAATGATCTTTGATGTGTAATCCGGCAGAGAAAGATCGCAATATGCCTGCAAAAACAGAAGTCCTATAATAAGAACAATAGAACCTACTGATTTTTTCAGGTACTTCATCAGCTTCAGCATTTCTCTTTCCTCTCTTTCTTTATACATTTACATTTTCCTACCGGCTCTCCCGGTATATTGTGAAGGTTATTTAACATCTGCTCAAAAAAACGGCGCAAAAGACAAAGCTCTGTCTCGGAAAATCCCTGGAACATGATTTTTTCCATTTCCTGTGCCTGCCGCATGATCCGCTTTACCGTTTCCCTGCCCTTCTCTGTAAGATATACCCGCATGATCCGCTGATCCTGCTCGTCTTTTTTTCTGTACACCATTCCTGATTTTTCAAGACGCTGTATACTTACATTTACAGTCGGCGGCTTGATTTCAAGGCACTCTGCCATCTCTTTCTGAGAACACCCGTCCCGCCTGCTTAAAATCATAATAAAGGGCATCTGACTTGGGTGGACTTCCAGCTCTTCAATCTGCTGAAAACATCGCCCCGCATAATGTCTGCTGATTTCCATAAAAAGCATCTGCAGACTTTTTTCCTTCTGCTCTTTCTCTTCTGTATTCTTCATTTTCTCACCTCCTATTTATTAGTCTGGCTAATCATATATAATATACTTTTGCACAAAAAACGCAAGTTATTTTTGTGCACTTCACACTTTTTTCAAACTTTAAACACATTTATTTTTCGTTTTTTCTTTTGTCCGGCTAATTATAATAAAACATGCACCCCTGTTTCATTTACCTGGCAAAAGAGAAAAAAATCTCCCGGAAGCATTCACTTCCGGGAGATTTTCTTCTCAGA
>URHH01000030.1 GCA_900547615.1 uncultured Blautia sp.
GCAGCTGCTGCGAGGGGGGTAAAAAAGTCGTTCGGGGGGAGCCAATGGAATTTAATTCTGATAATATTGAAGAAATGGCAAAACTGTACTAAAATAGAATACAGAGCAACGAAACCGTGCAGGACGGAGCTTTGGCTCCGTCCTCTTTCTGTAAGACAGAAAGTTATGTAAAATAAAAAAGAGGAGGAAACAAACATGATCAAGGGATTTAAAATGAAGCTTTTTCCGGGAATGGAAGAGGAGTATGAGAAACGTCACAACCAGCTCTGGCAGGAAATGAAGGATATGATCCACGAACACGGCGGAAAGAATTACACCATCTTTCTTGACAGGGAGACACTGACTCTTTTCGGCTATATTGAAATTGAGGACGAGGAGCTGTGGGCAAAAGGAGCAGATACTGCCATTAACCGGAAATGGTGGGACTTTATGGCAGATATTATGGAGACAAATCCGGACAACAGCCCGGTAAGCACGGATCTTCAGAAGGTATTTCATCTGGATTAACGCCCATGCAGAAGGAATTGCTGGAAAAATTAAAGGAAATTACAGACGAGGAGCGGGCGATTTTAAGTGGGGAACACCATGTAAAAAGAGAGCTTTATACTTCCGGACAGGATTTTACAGTAGACAGTAAAAAAATGCTGAAGGAGGGGAAGCTGATCGCAGTGAGAACCCATACCCGCTTTATTGATTTCCCTGTGCACAGGCATAATTATATAGAAGTGCTTTATGTATGCGAAGGTGAGCTTGTAAATATTATTGACGGCAGGAAAGTGGTTGTAAAAAAAGGAGAGCTTCTGTTTCTCAATCAGTTTACCCGTCATGAAATCCAGAGAGCCGGGGAAAACGACATTGCCATTAATTTTATGATTCTTCCGGAGTTTTTTGATATTGCCTATGAGATGGCAGGACAGAATAATGTTCTTGCAGATTTTCTCGTTCATATTTTAAGGCAGGACGAGGAGAGGGGGGAATATCTTTATTTTAAAGTATCCGAGGTTCTCCAGATACAGAATCTCCTGGAAAATATTATTTATTCTCTTGTGACGGGAAAAGGAGAAAATAATAAAATCAACCAGACGACAATGGGGCTGATTTTTCTTTATCTTCTGGATTCTGTACAGTACGTGGAAATGCGCCTTCCGGATCAGTATGAAAACATGGTGGCAATGACGACACTTGATTACATTGAGCAGAAATATAAGGACGCCACGCTCACGGAGCTCTGTGAAACGCTGCACCTTCCCATGCACGTTTTAAGCAGAATGATCAAGAAAAGTATAGGATATAATTTTAAGGAGCTCCTGCAGAGGAAGCGGCTTAAAAAGGCAGCGGCTCTCATGTGCGATACAGACCTTGCCATCACAGATATTATTGCGGCAGTGGGATATGAGAACAGCAGTTATTTTCACAGGGTGTTTAAGGCGCAGTATCATATGACGCCAAGGGCATTTCGAATGGAGAACAGCAAAAAAGGACAGGTTCGTTTATAGCCTGTCCTTTTTCCTTTTTAAATATCATGGAAACGTCCGATTTTGTTTTTGATGCGCTGCATTTCATTGTCCATTGAGATAAGCTCATGTGCTGTTTTTGTAAGCTCATCACTGATCTGGTCGTAGCCTTCCATCTCCTCAATCCCTTTTTTGTACCGAAGCTGATGTTCAAGGGTTGCCCAGAAATCCATACCGTTTGTGCGGATCTGGATTTCTGCCCGCATAGGTGTCTTTCCCTTTGAGAAAAATACGGGAATTTCCACGATCATATGATAGCTTCTGTAGCCGTTTGGTTTTGGATTTTTAATATAGTCCTTTATCTGAATGACAGTAATGTCGTCCTGGCTGGAAAGAAGCTCCGCAATGGTGTAAATATCATCAATAAAGGCACATACAACGCGGATGCCTGCCACATCGTTTAAATGCTCCTGGATATTCTCCGCAGTAAAATCATATCCCAGTTTATTTAATTTTCTTAAAATGCTCTCCGGTTTTTTGATTCTTGTCTTAATAAAAGAGATGGGATTTCGTTTGTATTCTACAGAAAATTCATCATTTAAAACCTCAAGTTTTGTACGCACTTCACGGACTGTACAGCGATACATCATCATAAGGTCGTTGAATTTGGCGGTATTGTTTACAAAGGTCTGGGCATCTGCCGTCTCCAGCCATTTTTCCTGAGTTTTATCGTTCATTTGTCAATATCCTTTCGTGAAATGGTCTTTCTGCCATTATAGCGCAAAGAGGGAGATTTATCAAATTTCTATTGTAAATCTGTAAAGACCAGAGTATGATACAGACAAGAAATACAGGGAGGGAGAAAAGTGGAAAGATTTAAGGGAAAGAATCTGTTGAAAACAGCGGGGATTCTTGCAGGGGCGACTCTGGTGGGCACAGGATTCCGGGAACTTCTGTTTCCTGAGACAAACAATGTAGTTATTTATATTTTTGCAGTTCTCTTAACTGCAAGGTTTACCTCAGGGTATTTGTGGGGACTTATTTCTTCCATTGCAGCAGTGCTCTGCTATAATTATTTTTTTACAGCGCCGTATCACACACTTGCAGTGAATGATCCGTCTTATTTTGTCACGTTTGTCATTATGGTCATTACGGCTGTTATGACCAGCGCTCTTACAACAAAAGGGAAGCTCTTAAAAGAAAAGGCGGAGGAAAATGCTTCTGTCAGTCGGATCCTGTATGATCTGTCCAGCCGGCTTTCCGATGCAGCAGATATGGAAAACATTATGATTCTTGCATCGGAAAGTGTGGGCGCGCTGTTTCAGACGGAGGCTGGCTGTATTTGTTTTACAGGGGAGACAGAGCCGTTTTCCATCTGGAAGTGCGGGGATGGGATCAAAAAAAGAAAAGAAGAAAACTGGGAAAAAATACGGGAAGGTTTTCGAAATCCGGAGGAAGAGTGCTGGAAAGATAAAAATGCCTGGTACTACGCCGTACGGGGACATGGAAGGCTTCTTGCGGTAATGGAGCTTCCGGCAGACACAGAGTGGCATCAGATCCACAAAAAGGAAAAGCTTCTTTTTTCTGTGATTGAAAATATTGCTCTTGCGATGGAGCGGATTCAGATTATCACGGAGAGAATGCGTGACAGGGAGAAAATGGAGCAGGAGCGATACCGTGCAAATCTTCTTCGTTCCATTTCCCATGACATCAGAACACCGCTTTCCGGGATTATGGGAACCTCGGAGATGCTTCTTTCTATGACGGAAGAGACGGACAGGCGGTACGATATGATACAGGGCATCTATCACGATGCAGACTGGCTGAAGGAGCTTGTGGAAAATATTTTAAGCCTTACAAGACTTCAGGATGGGAAAATTCATGTAAATAAAGAAATGGAAGCCCTGGAGGAGGTAGCTGCCTGTGCCGTGGAGCGTATTGAAAAGGCATCTCCGGACAGAGAAATCCAGATTACGCTGCCGGAAGAGTTTTATCTTGTACCAATGGACGGAAAGCTGATTCAGCAGGTGATCACCAATCTTCTGACAAATGCAGTAAAGCATACGAAAAAAGAAGAAAAGATAGAGCTGATTATCGGATATGAAAATGACAGAGCAACGGTTACCGTCCGTGATGAGGGAGAAGGCCTTGCAGATACGGATGTTCCCAATGTCTTCCAGATGTTTTATACATCAAAGGAGAGGGCAGCAGATGTAAAGAGAGGCATCGGACTTGGGCTTACCATCTGTAAAACCATTGTGGAGGCTCACGGAGGCGGAATTGCCGGACGAAACAGAACGGACAGAAGGGGAGCAGAGTTCACATTCTGGCTTCCAGCAGGAGAGGAGAGATTATGAAGGAAAAGATACTTGTAATTGAGGATGATGTACAGATTTCCAATTTTATTATGTACACGCTGGAAAATGAAGGATTTTCTGTGAAAGGTGTGACGAAAGGAAGAGAAGGGCTTTGTCATATCAAAAAAGAGGAGACAGACCTGGTGCTTCTTGACCTGGGACTTCCGGATATAGATGGAATGGAGGTTTTACGGGAAATCCGAAAAGACTGGGAGATGCCGGTGATCATTGTATCTGCAAGGGATCAGGACAGAGAAAAGGCAGATGCGCTTGACGAGGGAGCGGACGATTATCTCACAAAGCCCTTTTCCACAACAGAGCTTATGGCAAGAATCCGCGTGGCACTCCGTCATTATAACAGAATGAAGCGGCAGCAGGAGCCGCAAAAGGAGGAAACGACATACGTAAACGGAGGACTTTTTCTTGATACGGAAAAGCATATGGTATTAAAAAACGGAGAGGAGATCCATCTGTCTCCGCTGGAATATAATCTTCTTCTTTTATTTATGAAGAATCAGGGAAAGGTACTTACTTATGGGTATATTTTAAAGAATGTGTGGGGAGAATGGTACGGACAGGATACACAGGTTCTCCGTACCGTCATGGCGTCCACAAGAAGAAAAATAGAGGACAATCCGGGAAAACCAAAGTATATTCTTACAGAAATCGGAGTTGGATACCGAATGAAGGAACAGGAAGTGAAATAAAAATTCTCACAGGATTCTCACAGGAAAAAAGCAATCCTCACACCAATCTCACAGGACTTCAGCTATAATAAAGACAAATCAAGGAGGTGCTTTATTATGATGAGTATGACAATGGATGAGAAAATGATCGAGGACTGCAGAGAGCAGATTGGAAATAGAGAATTTGTAAAATGTGAGCAGATGCTTAGAAAAGCGATGGAGGAGGAACCACATTCTGCAGTACCACATAACCTTATGGGAATTCTTCTGGAAAAGAAAGGAGAACATTCCCTTGCCATGAAACATTTCCGGGCTGCCTATGCACTGGACCCTTCCTGTGCGGCTGCAAGGTTTAATCTGGAACAGTTTTCTCAGATGGAGAATGCTTCAGTAAAATGCGCGTATGCAGATGCAGACTGTCAGCAGGAAAAACCGGTTCGGTTTTTTGTGAAATTTATGAATCCAAAGCATTCTGACAAGGATTGTAAAAAGGAAGAAAATAATCAAAAGAAAATTCACCATAATAGTCATTTTGCATGGAATTTTAATTGATTTTCATCTTCAATGTGCTATAATAGCAACGTGAAAAAATGACATCGGAGGTGGAAGTGTGAAAAAATTATGGACGTTTTTAAGCGGCACACTTGTGGCTCTTCTGTCCTGCCCTGTTTCTGTCTATGCAGCAGAAAACGGCAGTGAAGCCACAGGTGTGCCGCTATGGCTGTGTATACCGTTTGCAGGGCTTCTCCTGTGTATCGCAGTCATGCCCCTTGTAAAAGGTGAGTGGTGGGAAGCGCATCAGCCACTTGTAGTGGGCTTCTGGATCCTGCTCCTTGTAATTCCTTTTGCAGTAGTGTACGGGGCAGGGATGACGGCAGAGACCGTTCTTGAATGTTTGTTTAACGATTATCTTACCTTTATTGTGCTTCTGTTCGGATTGTTCTGTGTATCTGGAAATATCACGATGGAGGGGGATTTTGCAGGTTCGCCAAGAGTAAACGTAGGGCTTCTTGCCCTTGGAACGCTTCTTTCAAGCTGCATTGGAACGACAGGAGCAAGTATGCTTATGGTGCGACCAATTATTAAAATGAATTCCTGGAGAAAAAGGAAAAGCCATATTATGGTATTTTTTATTTTCCTGGTATCTAATATGGGCGGCTGTCTGACGCCTATTGGCGACCCGCCGCTTTTAATGGGATTTATGCGGGGAGTTCCGTTTTTCTGGAGTCTTCATCTTTTGCCTATGCTTTTATTTAATATGGTAATTCTTCTGTTTGCATTTTACCATCTTGATAAGAGAGCATATAAAAAGGATATTGCAGTCGGTGCAAAACCGGATATTCGAAAACCGGGAACGGAGTTTCGCATTGACGGTCTTCACAACATCATTTTCCTTCTTATGATTGTTGGAGCTGTCATTTTAAGTGGTGTGCTTCCGGGAATGAGCGCATTTCAGGACGCTTCCGGAAATGTACGCGGAATCCATATTTTCGGAGAAGTGACATTAGGCTTTCCTTCTGTCATTGAGATCGTGATCATTCTTGTGGCTACCTGGCTGTCCTTTAAGACAACAAACCCGGAGATCAGAAGAAGAAACCATTTTACCTGGGGTGCGATCAAAGAGGTTGCCGTACTTTTTATCGGGATTTTTATTACTATGCAGCCTGCCCTTATGCTTTTAAAAACAATGGGACCGGAGCTTGGAATTACGGCGCCGGCGCAGATGTTCTGGGCAACGGGAGCGCTTTCCAGTTTCCTTGATAATACTCCGACGTATCTTGTATTCCTCACAACAGCAGGAACACTTGGATTTACAAGCGGAATTACAACTACACTTGGAACGATTTCCGTAAAAACGCTCACTGCCATTTCCTGCGGAGCCGTATTCATGGGAGCAAATACATATATTGGAAATGCGCCAAACTTTATGGTAAAAGCCATTTCTGATGAAAACGGTGTCAATATGCCATCCTTCTTTGGGTATATGTTATGGTCGCTTGCATTTTTGATACCGGTATTTATACTGGATATGCTGGTATTCTTTTTGTAGGAAGGAGGAGAAAATATGCAGGAAAAGTTACAGGCAAATAAAGAAAAATGCAGAGAAATTGCAGAGAAGCTTTACGAGCTGGACGGAGAAGTTTATAACTGCGTGGGCTCTGCCCTGGGACGGACCTTCACGGGAGACAGAGACAACTGCATTCGCAGTCTGGCAATGCTTATGTACACAAAGCCGGACGGACATCTTCTGAGAAGCGAAATGGCTCTTATCAGTAATATGGCGCGTACCATACAGGACAAAGAAGAGAGAAAGCGTCTTATGATAAAATATGATGGTATCCTTCAGGAAGTGGCAGCTTTGCCAGATACATTTGGTTCTGTTGATATTCTGGACATTGCAAGAGCTCAGTTAAATACATCGAATCTCCGACAGAAATTTTCAAAGGACGACCATCTTGTAATCTGTATTGGAAGAACACAGGGAAGCGCAGGAAACGATATAGGCTTTGCTCTGGCGGATGCCCTTCGTATTAATTATTATGATGCGGAAATTTTTAATCAGGTAATGAAGCGTCTGGAAGCAGATAAAGATTCTGTAAATGATATGGCAAGCTTTACAAACTTTGATAAGTACAAAAAGAAAAGCGGATTTCATTTAAAAGAATGGCTCCGTGATTTTAACAGGTATCACGGGCTTCCTACCCAGGACGCTGTATTTTTTAATACGAGCGATCTGATCTGCTCGATGGCGCGCAGCGAGGACTGCATTATTATGGGACGGTGTGCAGATGTGATTTTGAAAAACAATCACATTCCTCATATCAGCATTTTCATTGACGCACCTTTTGCCATCAGAACCCAGCACGTGATGGAGGCAAGGAATATGAACTTTAAGCAGGCTTCCCACTTCCTGAAGAAGATGGACCGGCAGCACAGGAAGTATTATCAGTTTTATTCCGGTGAGAAGTGGGGAAATACAGAGAATTATGATCTTTGTATCAACAGCGCAAGCTATGGAATCAAAGAAACAGTAGATATGATAGAGAGAATGATACATCAGCAGTAAAAGACAGCCGCAGGCGGAAGAAATTTCGTCTGCGGCTGTTTTTTGCTTTATTCATTTTTCAGAAGCTCTTTTTTCAGGGAAAGAAGAAGCATGACAAGAGAAATCAGCATAAGAATGTGGGAAATCCCGGCAAAACCGGAAATCATGGCATTCTGTGCGGAGGATAAAGCAGTGCCTTTTACTTCCAGGATACCGCGTACCAGCATGGTAACTGCCATAAATGGAAGTGCAATATTATAAAGAATTAAAAATTTCCGGAAGCCTTTTGCTTCCAGAAGGGGAAGAGTCCGGCAGAATAGTGCGATAATTAAAAACATAAGAGTTCCGAGAACAAGAAGATGTACATGGAGAAGTCCAAGCACAGTTTTTCCGGAATAATCGTTAAATTTTGTAAACTCCCGATAGAATACGCCGCCTGCCATAGCGAGCCAGAAATAAATAAAAGCAGTATTCCATAATTTTTTCATGAGAAAGCCTCCTTATGTAACGTAAAAAATACGGTATTTTCGATTTGAACAATGTTCATTTTAAAAGCATAATATATCGGACATAATCTGTCAAGTATTTTTTAATACCATTTTAATTTTGCAGTCCGGCATTATAACACTGATTTAAAATTTTTTGTGCTATGATTGGTTCTGCCAGAAAAGGAAAGAAAGGGATGAAAACAATGGATATAGTTATGATTTTCATTTTGGCTGTCTGCTTTGGAAGCATGAAGCTTTTAGCAGACTGGTGTGAAAAACAGGTTGGCACAGCCACCGTGTATAAGGAGGAAGAAGAATGATTTTGTTGGCAATTATCATTTTACTACTTACCGGATATTTATTTTATGCACTGATTTATCCGGAAAAATTGTAAGAAAAGGGATTAGACTTGGAGGAGAGAAAAAATGTTACAGATAGTGGTTACCCTTGCGATATTTATGGTGCTTGTAATCCCTATGGGAACTTATATGTACCATATCGCCACAAAAGAGAAAACATTTGCAGATCCGCTTTTTAACCGTGTGGACGGTTTGATTTATAAGGTCTGCAGAATAAACGGTGAGGGAATGAACTGGAAGCAATATGCGCTTCATTTACTTACCACAAACGCAGTGATGGTATTTACCGGGTATCTTGTTTTAAGGCTTCAGGGATTATTATTTGTAAATCCGAATGGAATCGAAGCTATGGAACCGACCCTTTCTTTTAACACAATTATCAGCTTTATGACAAATACAAACCTTCAGCATTATTCCGGTGAGTCAGGTCTTTCTTATTTAAGCCAGATGCTTGTTATCATTTTTATGATGTTTGTATCTGCTGCCAGTGGATATGCGGCATGTATGGCATTCTGCAGAGGGCTTGCAGGAAAGCGGAAGGATGTAGGAAACTTTTATGAAGATATGGTGCGGATCACCACTCGTATTCTCATTCCCGTATCTCTGATTGCCGGACTTTTTCTGATTTGGCAGGGAGTTCCTCAGACACTTGCGGCAAACCAGACCGTACAGACAATTGAGGGACAGTATCAGGATCTTGCAATGGGACCTGTGGCAGCGTTGGAAAGTATTAAACATCTGGGAACAAACGGCGGTGGATTTTTCGGAGCAAACTCAACAACGCCATTTGAAAACCCGACTGTAATTTCAAATATGATTGAGCTTCTCAGTATGATGGTCCTTCCGGGAGCCTGCGTCATTACTTTTGGAAAAATGACAATGAAGAGAAGAAAAGAAGCAAAGAAAAATCAGGTTGTGATGTCTGCTCAGAAAAAAGTCATTTTTGGAAATCAGGGAAGAACTGTTTTTGCAGCTATGTCTATACTCTTCCTTGTAGGACTTCTTATCTGCTTTAACGCAGAGCAGGCGGGAAACCCGGCTCTGGAAGCAGTTGGCCTCAATCAGGATATGGGAAGCATGGAAGGAAAAGAGATGCGCTTCGGCATTGCCCAGTCTGCACTCTTTACAACGACAACCACCTCATTTACTACAGGTACAGTTAACAATATGCACGATACCCTGACCCCTCTTGGAGGAATGGTTCCAATGCTTCACATGATGCTAAACTGTGTATTCGGCGGTAAGGGCGTCGGTCTTATGAATATGGTAATGTATGTAATTCTTGCCGTATTCCTCTGCGGACTTATGATTGGACGTACTCCGGAATATCTTGGAAAGAAAATTGAAGGAAAAGAAATGAAACTTGTAGCGATCGTGCTTATTGTACATCCGCTTCTCATCCTTGGATTTTCCGCACTTGCCGTTATGACAGGAGCGGGAATGGAAGGAATTACAAACGAAGGTTTTCATGGACTGTCACAGGTTTTATATGAATATGCTTCTTCTGCTGCAAACAACGGTTCCGGTTTTGAGGGACTGGCAGATAATACTGTATTCTGGAATATTACGACTGGTCTTGCCATGTTCTTCGGAAGATATATTGCTATTATCGCACAGCTTGCAATCGCAGGAAGTCTGCTGGCAAAACGCCGTGTAAATGAGACAGTAGGAACATTACGGACGGACAATGTAATTTTTACAGTTATTTTAGTAGTTGTTGTATATATCTTTGCAGCATTGACATTCTTCCCTGCACTGGCACTTGGGCCGATAGCAGAGCATCTTGTACTTTGGATGTCATAAACAGGATGCGAAGTCAGAAAGGATATGGATTGAAATGGAAAAAGAGCATAAAAAGACAAAATTTATTACAAAGGATATTCTGAAAACTTCCATTATCGGAGCCTTTCAGAAATTAAATCCAAAATATATGATGAAAAACCCCGTAATGTTTGTAGTAGAAATTGGTTTTGTGATCAGCCTGATCATGACAATTTTCCCTACGATTTTTGGAGATGACAGTTCCCTCCGTATTTATAATGGAATAGTAACTGTGATTTTATTTGTAACGATTCTTTTTGCAAACTTTGCAGAATCTGTTGCAGAGGGACGTGGAAAAGCCCAGGCGGATTCTTTGAAGAAAACAAAAAAAGATACCGTGGCAAATCTTCTTTTAAAAGACGGCACAGAAAAGACGATCAACGCTTCTGAGCTGAAAAAAGGCGATGTAGTCATGGTAAGAATGGGAGAAGTGATTCCAAATGATGGCGAGGTAATTGAAGGTGTTGCATCTGTAGACGAGTCAGCAATCACAGGAGAGTCTGCTCCTGTTACAAGAGAGGCAGGCGGCGATTTCTCTTCTGTTACAGGAGGAACCACCGTAGTCAGTGACTGGCTGAAAATTAAAATTACTTCAGAGCCTGGAAAATCTTTCCTGGATAAAATGATTTCTCTTGTAGAAGGAGCTTCCAGACAGAAGACGCCAAATGAAATTGCGCTGAATACGCTTCTTGTAAGTTTAACTATTATTTTCCTTATTGTGGTTGTCACTCTTTACTGTTTCTCTGATTATGCAGGAGCAAAGATTCCAATGGCAACCATGATCGCTCTTCTAGTGTGCCTGATTCCGACCACGATCGGTGGACTGCTTTCCGCAATCGGAATTGCAGGAATGGACCGTGTAACAAGATTTAATGTAATTGCCATGTCAGGTAAAGCAGTAGAAGCCTGCGGAGACGTAGACACCATGATTCTTGATAAAACAGGAACCATTACATACGGAAACCGTCTTGCAGCAGATTTTCGTCCGGTAAAAGGAAAGAAAAAAGAAGACTTAATTGATTACAGTGTAATGACTTCCCTCTGTGATTCCACACCGGAAGGAAAATCTGTGGTAGAACTTGGAATGTCTCTTGGAACAGGTATCAGAGAAGATGCAAAAGAGCAGATGGAATTTGTGGAGTTTACCGCACAGACAAAAATGAGCGGTGTCAACTTAAAAGACGGCACAGAAATTCGAAAAGGCGCTTACGATGCCATCAAAACTTACGTAAAAGAAAAGGGCGGAACGATTCCTGATGACCTGGAAGGAATTGTAAAAGAAATTTCAAGCCTTGGCGGAACACCTCTTGTTGTATGCGCAGGCAATGTAATATACGGTGTTATCTATTTAAAAGATACGGTAAAACCGGGTCTTGTAGAGCGTTTCGCCCGCCTCCGTGAAATCGGGATCAAGACAATTATGTGTACAGGAGACAACCCGCTGACTGCTGCAACAATCGCAAAAGAGGCAGGCGTAGACGGCTTTATTGCAGAATGTAAACCGGAGGACAAAATTGATGCGATCAAAAAAGAGCAGGCAGAAGGAAAGCTGGTAGCAATGACAGGAGACGGTACAAACGATGCGCCGGCTCTTGCACAGGCAGATGTTGGTCTTGCCATGAACAGCGGAACAACGGCAGCAAAAGAGGCTGCGAATATGGTTGACCTTGACTCTGACCCCACCAAGATCCTGGAGGTTGTGGAAATCGGAAAACAGCTTTTGATCACAAGAGGATCTCTTACTACGTTCAGTATTGCAAACGATGTGGCAAAATATTTTGCCATTATCCCGGCAATGTTCACTCTTGTAATCCCGCAGATGGAAATCCTGAACATTATGCACCTTGCAACACCGTTCAGCGCGATCTTATCTGCACTTATTTTCAACGCCATTATTATTCCGTGCCTGATTCCTATTGCCATGCGCGGTGTTAAATATAAACCAATGCGTTCCGAAAAAATGCTGATGAAAAACATGGGAATTTATGGACTTGGCGGTGTGATCGTACCGTTTATCGGAATTAAACTGATTGATATTTTAGTTGCGCCACTTCTGGCACTTTTAGGATTATAAAAATAGAGGTAATGACATGAAGAATTTTGGAAAATATTTAAAAAAAGCGGCTGCAGTTACATTTACCCTGCTTCTTATATGCGGTGTGATTTATCCCCTGGCTCTTACCGGTATCGGGCAGGTTCTGTTTCCCAGGCAGGCGAACGGAAGTATTGTAAAGGCAGATGGAAAAGAAGTTGGTTCTGAGGTAGTAGGACAGGAGTTTGAAGGCGACCAGTATTTTCATGGAAGAATTTCTTCTGTAAATTACAATACTTATACAAAAGAAGAAAAAGAAAGCGGCGAATATACAGGGGTTGCCTCCGGAAGCTTTAATTACGGAGCTACAAGCGAGGACTTAAAAGCGCGTGTGGAAAATGATGTAAAGGCTTTTAAGGAAAGATACAGGGAAGCGACAGGCGAGGAATTTACAGGTGAAATTCCGGCAGATATGCTTACTGCTTCCGGTTCCGGACTTGATCCTCACATCAGCCCGGAATCTGCAGAAGTACAGCTTCCCATCGTAGCTGCAAAAAGCGGACTCTCTGAGGATGAAGTAGAGAAAATCGTAGAAAACAACACAGAGCATAAGGTTCTCGGGATTTTCGGAGAAGAAAAAGTGAACGTATTAAAATGTAACCTGGAAATCAAAGAAGCTATGGAAGGCTGATGTGCCGGGGAGGAAAAACATGAGCACAGAACGGGCGACTCCGGAGGAATTGCTGAGAAGGATCCATGCGGAGGAAGAAGCGAAGGAGAAAGAAAAGAAAGGGAAACTGTGTATTTTTCTGGGATATGCGGCAGGGGTTGGAAAAACCTGCGCCATGCTGGATGCAGCTCATGAGCTATTGAAAGAGGGCGTAGATCTGGTTTCCGGATATATTGAACCTCATGCAAGACCGGAGACAAGTAAAAGAGAGGAGGGACTGGAAAAAGTCCCCCCTCTTCTTGTGCCATATAAGGGAATTGATCTCCGGGAGCTGGATCTTGACGCTGTTTTGCGAAGAAAACCACAGCTAGTCCTTGTTGATGAGCTTGCGCATACAAACGCAGCGGGGATGCGCCACAGAAAACGGTATGAGGATATTGAAGAAATTCTTGATGCAGGTATTGACGTATATACAACCGTAAATATTCAGCATCTGGAAAGCCTGAACGATATTGTGGAAAGCATTACGGGCATTCATGTAAGGGAGCGTGTTCCCGATAAAATATTTGATTCCGCCGATCAGGTAAAGCTTGTGGATATTGAACCGGATATTCTGATTGAGCGATTAAAAGAAGGGAAAATTTATAAGGCAGTACAGGCGGAGAGAGCGCTTCAGAATTTTTTTGCAAAAGACAAGCTGATCGCTCTTCGTGAAATTGCTCTTCGAAGAATGGCAGATAAAGTAAATCGGCTTGCCATTTTAGAACATATTCAAAATGAATCAGGAGAAAATGGAGAGTATTATCAAGGCGAGCATATAATGACCTGCATTTCCGCTGCTCCTTCCTGCAAAAAAGTCATCCGAAGTGCGTCAAGAATGGCATATGCCTTTCACGCAAAATTTACTGCCCTTTATGTGGAAACAACTGCCCTTCAAAATGCAGAACCGGCAGTTAAAAAAGCACGTGATGAAAATATTCACCTTGCAGAGGCGCTTGGGGCTAAGGTGGTAACCGTATTTGGTGATGATATTGCCTTTCAGATTGCAGAATACGCCAGAGTCAGCAGCGTCACGAAGCTCGTTCTTGGAAGAACAAATCACAGGATTCTTCTCGGTCAGAAAAAAGGAACGCTCACAGACCAGATCAGTGAATATATGCCGGAGCTTGATATATTTATTATTCCGGATATGGGAAATACGGGGAAAAAACGGTATTTTCTTCATACGCCAAAACGGTATGTAAGCGCGAAGGCAACAGAAAGTCTTTATATGGATCTTTTAAAAGAAACAGCAGCTCTCTGCATGGCAACAGGCGTTGGTTTCCTTTTTCGAAAACTGGGCTTTGTAGACGCGGACATTATCATGGGATACCTTTTTTCTATTCTGATTCTGTCCCTTTATACAACAAGGCGGTATATTGCTGTTTCAGCAGCCGTATTGAGCGTCTTTCTTTTTGACTGGTTTTTTGTATATCCGTATTACAGCCTTACTTTTTACAGTGGAGAGTACAGTGTGACATTTGGGATTATGCTTCTTTTTTCCATTATTATTTCCACTGTGCTGTCAACAGGAAGGCGGCAGGCAAGAGAAAGTGCAAAAATTATGTATAGAACAGAGCTTCTTCTGGAAAACAGCAGAAAAATGCGGCGTGTGGAAAATGTGAAAGACCTTCTCATGGAGTTAAGTGAAAAAGTGCTGAAGCTTATGAATCTTTCCGTTGTATTTTATGTGCGGAAAGATGAAAAGACGACAGGACCCTGGCTGTTTCCAAGAGAGGGCGTATCAAAAGAGGAGCTTGGAAAAACGCAGGACGAAAAAGAACGTGCAGTTGTGGACTGGGTCATGGCAAATAAAAAACGCGCAGGCTGCTGTACCCACACGCTTCCCGATGCAAAAGCCATGTATCTTCCTGTTAAAACAAGTGAGGAAATATATGGAGTAATGGGAATCATACTGGAAGAAAAAAGAGAAATCCCCTCTTTTGAGTACGGGCTTTTAACAGCCATGTTAAATGAGGCTGCCCTTGTGTTTGCCAGAATTTATCTTGTTCAGAAAGAAAAGTAGAATTTTTTATGATTTTGCGTTATGATAAGAACATAGAAACGGAGGAAAACAGCAATGAGAGATGCAGTGGAAGAAAAAAACAGGAATCATATGTGGAAAAATATAGGTTACTGCAGCGCAAGCCTTCTTCTTTCCACAGGAATTGCTCTGATTTTTGAAAGATGGGGGTTCAGCGATGCAAATCTGATCATGACGTATATCCTGGGAAACCTGATCGTGGCTCTTTTTACAGACGGATATATCTGGGGACTGATTTACAGTATTTTAGGTGTTCTTACCTTCAACTTCTTTTTTGCGTCTCCTGTTTTTACGTTTTCCGTTTATAATCCAAACTATATCGTGACCTTTATCGTAATGTTTGCCACATTTATGATCTGCTCCATGCTCACGAAAAAGGTAAAGGATTATGCTTATCAGAATGCCAAGAAATCCTATCGCTCGGAACTTTTATTAAAGGCGAGCCGAAGCCTTCAGACAGCTTCCACCACCCAGGAGATTGCCCAGAAGATTGTGGAGCAGCTTGGCAGACTTCTTGAAAAAAACATCTACTGTTATCTTGGAGAGCCTGAGGAAGGAAGTATTCCCCTTTCCTACAGAAAAGAAAACGGAGAAGAAGCTCTTCAGGAGACAGATATGGCAGTTGTGAGATGGTGCTGGCAGCATCAGGAGGATGCCGGATTTTCCACGGAGACACTGGGAGAATCAAAGTATATGTTCCTTACAGTAAAAAGCGATACGCGAATGTTTGCAGTTATTGCCATTGATATGGAGGGAGAACCCATCCGCACCTTTGAGCGGGGAATCGTGGGCACTTTGATTCATGAATGTGCCTTTGCTATGGAAAAGGAGGAGCTTTTAAAGCAGCAGAGGGAGGCGGAGATTCGACTGGAAAAAGAGCAGTTAAGGGCAAATCTTCTCCGCTCGATCTCTCACGACCTTCGAAGTCCTCTTACGAGTATTTCAGGAAATGCGGAGAATCTCATAGGAAATGAGACAATCCTTTCGGCAGAGAAACGGCAGAAAATATACCATGATATATATAATGATTCCATGTGGCTTATTAATCTTGTGGAAAATCTTCTCTCAATTACAAGAATCGAAAACGGAAGCATGGAATTAAATATCCAGGGAGAAATCGCAGAGGAAGTGCTGGACGAGGCAGTGCGCCATGTAAACCGAAGAGGAAAACACCAGCATATCCGGGTAGAATGCGAGGAAATCCTTATCGTAAAAATGGACGTAAAGCTGATCCTTCAGGTTTTGATCAATCTTGTAGACAATGCGGTAAAATATACGCCGGAGGGAGGAGAAATTATCCTCCGGGCAGAAGAGGAAGCGGGGAAGGTTCTTTTTTCTGTAAGAGACAACGGAGAAGGACTTACAAAGGAGCAGAAAGAGAAAATTTTTGATATGTATTATACGGCAAATAATACGGTCAGCGACGGCAGAAGAGGCATGGGACTCGGACTTCCTCTCTGCCAGTCGATCATAGGTGCACACGGAAGCAGCATTAAGGTTTATGACAATGAGCCATCGGGAACCGTATTTTGCTTTGCACTGGAACAGGAGGAGATTCGATTATGATAAAAGGCGGCAAGCCGGTAGTTCTAGTTGTGGAAGATGATGAGCCGATCCGCAACCTGATCACCACAACTCTGGAAATGGAGAAGTATAAATTTGATACGGCACAGAACGGCTCTCAGGCAATTATGCTGGCAGCGGCCAACAATCCCGATATTATTCTTATGGATCTTGGGCTTCCCGATATGGACGGGATTGAGGTGATCCGGAAAATCCGTTCCTGGTCGGTCGCGCCCATTATCGTCATCAGCGCAAGAAGCGACGAAAAAGATAAGGTAGCGGCGCTTGACGTGGGGGCGGACGATTATCTCACAAAGCCTTTCAGTGTGGCAGAGCTGTCTGCAAGACTTCGGGCGACCATTCGCCGCGTGCAGTATATTATGCGGGAAGATAACACAAACGAAAGCGTTTTTAAAAACGGAGGGCTGGAAATCGATTACAGCGCGGCAGTTGTAAAGCTTGATGGGGAGGAGCTCCATCTTATGCCCCTGGAGTACAGTCTTCTCTGCCTTCTTGCCCGGAATGTGGGCAAGGTCCTGACGTATCAGTTTATTCTGGAAAAAGTATGGCAGAACGGGCTGAGAAGCGATATTTCTTCCCTTCGCGTATACATGACTTCTCTTCGGAAAAAACTGGAGAAGGATAAGGAAAAGCCGGCGTATATTCAGACACATATTGGAATCGGGTACAGAATGCTGAGTGTGGAAGATTAAAAAATTATATCTTTTCCTGTGCCATGCGGAGAAATTCTTCCATTGCTCTTGTCAGATACCGCCCTTTTTTCCAGTAAAAATAAATGCTTCTGTGGCTGTACTGCCCGGACAGCTTATAAAAAATCACATTGTTGTGATAGGGAACGCGGGAAATCAGAGTATCACTGATAAAAGAGATCCCCATTCCCGAACATGTTATATTATAGGAAGTCATCTGCTGGTCCAGTTCAAAGAGAATTTTCGGAGTCAGATGGTTTTCCCTGAAAATCCCCATTCCCTTCTTTCTTGTGTCGTTTTCCGGCTTTAAGATAATGAAAGGCTCCGATTCAAAATATTCCAGGGGAACCGGGGGGATTTCCGGTTTTAAAAAACTTTTGTCCCGGATTTGTTCCGGCAGAATCTGAAATGCGGAAAGACTGCTGTTCACAGAAAAAAAAGCAGGCACTGCAAGAAGAAGATGTTCCTCCTGGTAGATGCAGGAGGAAAAATTTTCTTCCTGGATAATTCCGTTATCGAGCATCAGATCAATTTTTCCATTCTGTAAAAGAGCGGCAAGCTCTGTCGTATTTTCTTCTTTTAATTTCAGCTTTACAAGAGGATATTCTCTGGAAAATTCCGCCATAAGAGGGGGAAGGACCCAGGAGGAAAAAAGGCTGCTTCCTCCAAGTGTAAGATTTCCCGTCTGAAGTCCGCCCCAGTCGTTGATGTATTCTGTAAAATCACTTTCTACAGACATAAGTTTTTCCACTGTGCGGATATACTGTACTCCCGGCTCTGTAAGCTGGAGCGGTTTGGTACTTCTGTCAAAAACAGGGTAGCCGATTTTTTCCTCGATTCTTTTTACGGTAGCGCTTAAAGAAGGCTGTGAAATAAAGAGACTTTTGGCTGCTTTGGAAAAGCTGCCCTCCTTGTAAACTGCATATATGTAGTGCATTCCCTGAAACATGAGATCCTCCATAATTTTAAAGTTATACTATTTATATTTTAATATGTATTTGATTATATTGTACCGGTTCCCTATAATAAGGTCAAGATAAAAAACGTACATATGATGTACTTGGGAGGATAATCATGAAAGAAACACTTGCAGATTTTCGCGTAGAAAAAGATTCCATCGGAACAAAGGACGTTCCGGAAAACGTTTATTATGGAGTACAGTCTTTGCGTGCAGCAGAGAATTTTCATATCACCGGATTAAATATGCACCCGGAAATCATCAACAGTCTTGCATACATTAAAAAAGCGGCTGCGATCACAAACTGTGAGGTGGGAATCCTGGACAAATCTATTGCAACTGCCATTGTTTCTGCCTGTGACGAGATTCTGGCAGGAAAGCTTCACGAGGACTTTATTGTAGACCCGATTCAGGGCGGCGCAGGAACTTCTGTGAACATGAACGCAAACGAGGTTATTGCAAACCGTGCCATTGAGATTCTGGGAGGACAGAAAGGAGATTACTCCATTGTCAATCCAAACGACCATGTAAACTGCGGTCAGTCCACAAATGACGTAATCCCGACAGCAGGAAAAATGACGTCTCTCCGTCTTCTTAAAAACCTGAAAACAGAGCTTCTCCGTCTTCATAAGGCCCTCTGCGAAAAGGCAGACGAGTTTGACGGAATCCTGAAAATGGGACGTACACAGATGCAGGACGCAGTTCCCATTCGTCTGGGCCAGGAATTTAAGGCATATTCCGTTGCCGTTATGCGCGACATTCACCGTATGGACAAGGCGATGGACGAGATGCGCTGCCTGAATATGGGCGGAACAGCGATCGGAACAGGCATCAATGCAGACGAAGCGTATTTAAAAAGAATCGTCCCGAACTTAAACGAGGTTTCCGCTATGGATTTTGTCCAGGCATTTGATTTAATTGACGCAACACAGAATCTTGACCCGTTTGTAGCTGTTTCCGGAGCAGTAAAAGCCTGTGCCGTTACTCTGTCAAAAATCGCAAACGACCTTCGTCTCATGTCATCAGGACCAAGAGCCGGATTCCACGAAATCAATCTTCCGGCAAAGCAGAACGGCTCTTCCATTATGCCGGGTAAAGTGAATCCTGTTATCCCGGAGGTAGTAAACCAGGTTGCCTTCTATGTGATCGGAAACGATATGACAATTACAATGGCAGCAGAGGCAGGACAG
The DNA here is from genome assembly GCA_900547615.1 of uncultured Blautia sp. Taxonomy (GTDB): domain Bacteria; phylum Bacillota; class Clostridia; order Lachnospirales; family Lachnospiraceae; genus Blautia_A. Next base: position 19,418 of record URHH01000030.1, read on the forward strand.
CTTGAACTGAACGCATTTGAGCCGATCATCTTCTACTGTATGTTCCAGTCTATCGACACACTGGCATACGCAGTACAGACTTTCGTGGACAACTGTATTGAGGGAATCACAGCAAACGAGACAAGATGCCGTTATCTCGTAGAAAACAGCGTGGGAATCATTACTGCAATCTGCCCTCATATTGGATACCAGAAAGCAGCGGATGTTGCGAAAAAAGCAATTCAGACAGGAGAATCTGTCCGTACCCTTATTTTACAGGAAGGTCTTCTTGAAGAAGAAGAGCTTGATTGTATCTTAAATCCCGCGAATATGACGGAACCTGGAATTTCAGGAAAAGAGCTTATGAAGAAAAATATATAAGAAAATCATTTATAACAGCAGGCAGCTTTGGGAAACCGAAGCTGCCTGTTTAAGATTTCATATAAGCGAGTGAGGATACAGGATAAAAATTTAAGATAGAAATAATGATGATTTAACTATAAATTTTCATTATTTTAAGTTGATGTTTTAGTTGTATCTGAGTATAATAAAAGTAAAAGACAAGGAGGTGTGACCGATGGCAAATATTATGGATTGTCTTGTGCCGATTTCATTATTTAACAAAGGACAGGCAACAAAAATTTTTAATCGGCTCAGAGAAACAAAAGAATTGTTTGTACTGAAGAATAATCAGCCTTCCGCTGTTATTTTATCTCCGGAAGAATACACCAGACTCACGGAAATAGAAGAAAATTATATGTTGTTATTAGAGGCAACAAACAGACTGGAAGAAAATGGAACAAAACCTGCCGTACCGATGGAATCAGTTATGGCAGATCTGGGAATCAGCGAGAAAGACCTTGAAGGAGCGGAGGAAGTGGAGATAGAATGAGCTGGAGTGTAGAATTTTTGGAAGAAGCAAAAAAAGATATACAAAAGCTGGAGCGTTCTGCTACGATTCAAGTCTTAAAAGGAATTCAGAAAGTAAGTCAAAATCCACTTCCTGTTCAGGAAGGTGGATACGGAAAACCGTTGGGAAATAAGAACGGTGTGAATCTTACAAAACTTTTAAAAATTAAATTTCGTGATTTGGGAATTCGAGTAGTATATAAGATAGAACGAATGGAAGATGTCATGAAAATCATAGTTATTTCTGCAAGGACAGATGAGCAGGTTTATCGCGAGGCTGCCAGGCAGAGACAAAAATATGAATTATGAATACTGAGATATAATAGAGGCAGCTTTGGGAGACCAAAGCTGCCTTTCAAGACAGCGGGGAGTATATTAAAAGGTTTTATTTGCATATATAATCGTGTATAATAGAAAACAAAAAAGCAATTTTAAGAGAAATAAAAGGAATCGAAATATGAAAATCATCATCATCGAAGACGAGATAACCATAAGAAACGAGCTGCAGATCCTTCTTGAAAACGCAGGATATGAAACATTTGCGCCCGAAAGTTTTTCAGATATTACAGAGCAGATTATAAAAGAAGAACCCGACTTGATTCTTCTCGATGTAAACCTTCCGGGAATTTCCGGTTTTGACATATGTAGTCAGATTCGGGGAAAAACAGAAGTTCCGGTGATCTTTCTTACAAGCAGGACAGATTCTATGGACGAGCTTACCGGAATTTTAAGAGGAGCAGACGATTATATTACAAAACCGTATCAGGTTCCCATTCTTCTTGCAAGAATCGCTGCCGTTTTAAAGCGCACAAAAGGAATAAGAGAAACTACAGTTTTTACAAGAAAAGAGGTAACGCTTGATATTTCAAAATGCTGTCTCTTTTACAGAGAAAAAAGCGTGGAGCTTACAAAAAATGAGATGAAAATTCTTCATATGCTGTTTCAAAACAGCGGAAACTATGTGGGAAGAATGGATTTAATTGAGTACCTGTGGGAGAATCAGATTTTTATTGATGATAACACCCTGAGCGTACATATCACAAGGATCCGTGAAAAATTAAAAACTCTCGGAGTCTCTGATTTTATAGAAACAAAGAGAGGAGTAGGATATAAAATATGAGATTCGGGGAATTTTTAAAAGACAGGATTCTGATGCTGGTGCTGCAGGGTGTCTGTATGGTCGGGCTGTATGGCTTTCTTCGTTTTACCGGATACAGCAGGGGAAATGGTATGCTTATTCTGATTGTATGGATTCTGATCCTGGGTGTTTACCTTTTTATTTCCTATGTGGGCAGAAATCGTTATTTTAAGGAGATGAAAGCCATTCTGAAACATACAGATAAACGGTATCTTCTGGGCGAACTGATGCCGGATTCCTGGCGTCAGGAAGACAAAATATACAGAGAATTAATCCGGAAATCCAACAAGTCGGTAATAGAGGAGATCAGACAGGTTCAGGAGCGGCAGGAAGAATATAAGGAATATATCGAAAGCTGGGTACATGAAATCAAAGCGCCCATTACAGGGATTTCTCTTATCTGTGAAAATGGAAGAAATCACGAAAATTTTGCTGGCAGAAGCTTTCGAAAGATTATTACTGAGAATCAGAAAATTGAAAATTATGTGGATATGGTTCTTTATTATGCACGTTCGGAAAATGTTTACAAGGACTATATGATCCAGAAAATCCATTTAAAAGAAGCGGTCTTTGAGGTTCTGGAAAAGAACCGTTTTCTTCTCATTGAGAATGGCATACGGGCGGAAGTAGTCTGTGAGGATTTCGCTTATACAGACAGAAAATGGCTTGTTTTTATTTTGAATCAGATGGTTTTAAACAGTGTGAAATATAAAAATGAGGAAGCTCCTGTATTTCGTATTTTTTCTGAGAAAAGAAAAAATGGGACGGCGCTTGTTCTTTCGGATAATGGAACAGGGATAAAAAAAGAAGAGCTTTCCAGAATTTTTGAAAAAGGATTTACAGGTACAAACGGACGTACCCATGAACGCTCTACGGGAATGGGGCTTTATCTCTGTAAGAAACTTTGTAAGAGGCTTAGAATAGGAATTTCCGCATCTTCCATATACGGACAGGGAACGGAAATCTGTCTGGAATTTCCAATCAGCACATATATTGCAAGAGAGGACGCTTAAGGTTATCTTTCAAAAACGTAAGATAACTTTAAGCTATTTTTATACAACAAAGAGAAAATACTGCTAAAATAAAAGATGTAAAAACACAGGGACAGACAAAACAGGAGGACAGATATGGAGAATATACGTGTATGTGATGTGGAGAAATATTACGGAAACAGTACGAACATTACAAAGGCAGTGGACCGTGTAAGCTTTCAGGTGGAACAGGGAGAATTTGTAGGGATCATGGGGCCTTCCGGTTCCGGAAAAACCACGATTTTAAATATGCTGGCAACTATTGACCGTGTGACTGCGGGACATATTTATTATGGAAAAACGGATATTACAGAGCTTTCAGAGGACGGACTTTCTGAATTTCGAAAAAAGAATCTTGGATTTGTTTTTCAGGAATATAATCTTCTGGATACGCTGACTCTGGAAGAAAATATGATACTTGCTTTGACTTTGCAGGGAGAAAAAAGGAAAAATATACAGGAAAAATGCAAAAAAATGATGCGTCTTCTTGACATTGAAGAGATAAAAGACAAGTTTCCATATCAGGTGTCAGGAGGACAGAAACAGAGATGCGCATGCGGGAGGGCAATGATCAATAATCCCAAACTTCTTCTTGCAGACGAGCCCACCGGAGCGCTGGATTCACATTCCTCGCAGGTGCTTCTTGAGACATTTACAAAGCTGAACCAAAGTATGGGAGCAACGATCCTTATGGTAACACACGATGCTTTTTCCGCCAGCTATTGCAGCAGGATTCTGTTTTTAAAGGACGGAAAAATTTTTCATGAGCTTGTGCGGGGAGAAAAGGAAAGAAAAGTATTTTTGCAGGAAATTCTGGATGTGCTCTCTCTGACAGGAGGTGAGATGGCAGATGTTAGGTAAACTGGCTTATCGGAACATGAAACGTTCTGCAAAAGATTATCTTATATATATTCTCACCATGACAGTCGTTTCGGCTCTCATGTATGCGTTTAACAGCCTGATTTTTCAAAATGAATTTACGGGAATGATGGAAGAAGATGAGATCATGCCGATGATGATCGGTCTTGCCACTTTTTTTATTGTGCTTATTATGGCATGGCTGATCCACTATATGGTTCGCTTTATGATGGAAAAAAGAGGCAGCGAATTTGGGATTTATATGCTTCTCGGAATGAAAAAAAGAACTATCGCAAGGCTGTATGTAAGAGAAAATCTTCTTCTTGGAAGTGCGGCGCTTATTATCGGCTGCGGGCTTGGAATCCTTCTTTCACAGATTCTTATGTCCATTATGGCTTCTATGATATATACGGAATACACACCGCACATTACATTCAATAAATGGACGATCCTTATGACAGTGCTCTGTTATGGCGGCTGTTATTTTCTTGCGCTTTTCCGGTGTAAAAGACGGTTTCGGAAAATGAATATCCATGACCTTATGGAAAGCTCCAGGAAAAATGAGGAAATAAAAGAGGGACATGAAGGAATCAAAAAGCTTCTTTTTCCCCTCTCTGTTCTTTTTATACTTTTGTTCTGGACGGTATTTACCCATCTGACTTCTACGGGAGAAATTATTCTTTTTATCATCGGGCTTGTTCTTACGATTTATCTTTTTTATATGGGATTGTCCGCCTGGATCACCTGTTATATCAGGAAAAAAGGAAAGGGGATTTACAGAGGGCAGAATCTCTTTCTTCTGCGGCAGTTTGCCTCAAAAATACGTACCATGCAGTTTACGATGGGAACGCTCACTGCCCTTTTTACTCTGGCTTTAATGGGAGCTTCCCTGGCTCTTATTTTCAGTGATTATGAGGATAAGATACTCCCCGTAAAATTTCCTTTTGATGTGCTGATAAACAGTACAGATCCGGAAGATAATTTTGAAGATGAGAGAGAAATTCTTGAGAAATATGCAGATCCGAAAGAAATGTATACTTACCATATTTATACAGATGAAGACAATCAGGTAAATACTTGGATGCTGACAAATTTGGAGCAGTGGGGCGGTATGTATCGGGAAAAGGACGGCTCTCCGGATATGGAAAAGATACAGGATATGCTGAAAAATGACGGCACGTACTGTACTTACGATACGTATATGGGAATTACAGATTATAACTATTTAAGGGAAATGCTGGGATACGAACCGGTTTCTCTTGGCGAAAATGAATATGCAGTGCAGATAAAAGACAGGCTGAAAGACGATGCGAAGAATATAGGAAAAGACCTTAAAATTCTGGATAAAGACAAAGAAAAGCTGCTTTCATTTAGTGGAATTTATACGGACGCTTTTTCCCAGGACGGGCATAATGGCGGGGATTACCTTGTGATTGTTCCGGATCGGGTTCTTGAGAGGCTGACGCCCTATTATACAGTAATGGCAGCCGATCTCAAAGGAAAAGCCCCGGCCGATCTGCAGAAGAGACTTGAAAATCTTACGGAAGAAGAAAAGTGCGATTTCGCAGAACACTCAGAGTCTGTTTTGGAAGGAAACAGTTGTATCGGTTCTGATAATATGGTGGTGTATGCCGCTGTAAATCTTGTGCGTGATAACTGTATTCCGGAAGTAAAGGTTCTCCTTGCTTCCGTTATGCTGCCTATGTTTTATATTGGTCTTGTATTTGTCTGCGTGGCAGTGACGGTTCTTTCTGTACAGCAGTTAAGCGATTCCGCAAAATATAAATTCCGGTATGATGTACTTGGAAAAATGGGATTAAAACAGAAAGAAATCTGTAAAATTATCCGGATCCAGCTTGCTGCCTATTATCTCTGTCCGGCTCTTCTTGCGATTGTGATAAGCGGAAAGATGATTCTTACTTTCAGTAATTTCTTTGTGCGGACAACAGGTGTTACCACTTCTTTTCCGGGGATATATTTTGGAAAAAGCATACTTCTTTTTATAGGGATTTACATTGTATATTACATTGTGACGTATGTAGTGTTTAAGAGGAATGTCTTTTTGAAAAAAAACGGGGCGTAAATGACGTATTATGGCAGTCTTTTCTCTCCTTGTACCCTCCTGCATAACATGATAAAATAGCAGTATCTTACAAAAGTGGTGAAAGAGATGTTTTTTAATAGCTATAAATGAGCAAATTTGAAAAATTGCACAAAATTATCCTGCTAACTTCATAAA
>URHH01000031.1 GCA_900547615.1 uncultured Blautia sp.
CGCTTGCTGCCACAAAAAGGATTCCCTCTTTTTTTAATCCCCGGATAAGGGGAAACAGTTCTTCCGGAAGTTTCTGTGCTCCATTTAAAAGAAGCGTTCCGTCCAGGTCACTTGCAACCAGCTTAATCATCTCTTTCACCTTTATAGATCCGCACAAGCTCTTCCGGCTTTTCTGCCACAAGATCTGCGCCATTTTCATTTAATTCTTTTCTGTCCCGAAAGCCCCACAGAGCGCCCACTGTATACATTCCCGCCGCACGTCCTGTCTGCATATCTGTAGCTGTATCTCCCACATACATACATTCTTCCGGCTTTACGCCAAACTCCCGGGCAATCTTTAAAGGTCCTTCCGGTGACGGCTTTCTTTTAATCTCCTCACTCTGACCGAGAACCAGATCAAAATCTCCTCCGAACATTTCTGAAATCACCTTTACAGCAGCAGGGTGCGGTTTATTGGAGCATACTGCAAGTTTCGCTCCCGCTTCTTTCAGGGCTTTAATGGTTTCCGGCATTCCCGGATAATGCGTCACCTTATACATGGGGTCTTCTGCAAACATTTTTCTATAGAGTCTCTGTCCCTCTTCATAATGGACAAGCTCCTCATCTCCGGCGTCCTTTAAGCACCGGCGCATCAGCATATTCGCTCCCTCTCCGCTGTAATAGCGAAAATCGTCTACTTTAAGGCGGCGAAGCCCAAACTGATCCATGATCTCATTGGTCACATATGCCATAGATTCCAGCGTATCTGCCAGCGTTCCGTCCAAATCAAAAATACATGCCTTTAACATCTTTCTATCCTCTCAAATTTATTCCAAGCTTTTTTCCCTCATAAAGCAGTCTGGCAACAGGCAGACCTACTACGTTATGATAATCTCCGCGTATTTCTTTTACATAAATCCCGAACGGTCCCTGAATACCATAGCTTCCCGCTTTATCCGCAGGATCGCCTGTTTCTACATAAGCTTCTATTTCTTCTTCGGAAACAGGGTAAAAGGTAACATCTGTGCATTCCGAAAAACTGCGGCGCTGCCACCTTCCCTCCTGGAAAAACGCAATGGTCACTCCTGTATAAACCTGATGAGTATTTCCCTGCAGCATTTCCAGCGTTTTCCTGGAATCTGCTTTGTCAGAAGGTTTCCCCAAAATCTTTCCCTGAAATGATACAATGGTATCTGCACCGATCACCACTGTCCCTTCCTCTTCCGAAATTGTCTCTGCCACCTGAAAAGCTTTTTCCGCAGACAGTTCCTCCACGATCCGGGAAGGCTCTGTCTCTCTGATATGCTCTTCCCCACTTCCTGTTATAACCTGAAAATCAACACCTGCCCATGCAAGAAGCTCCCGCCTTCTCGGTGAGGCAGACGCCAGTATGATCTTATTTTTCATGTTTTGTCTCCTTTGTTTCTACTACCTAGTATACCCTCTCTTTTCCCTGTTCGCAACTTATTTTTCACAGCCGCATTCGGCAGCTGTTTTTCCCTGAAATCTCTTTTTATGAAAAGCACATTTATACCTTTTCTTTTTCCTTGAAAAGTATTACAATAGCAGTAGGTTTTCATGAAAGGAGATTCGAATTATGGCAAAAAAGAATAATTACTGGGGTCTTGTAGCTGTAGGCGCTCTCACAGCTGCCGCTGCCGGAGCAGTTGCTGCCCATCTTGTAAAAAATCACAGAAAAAATATTATGCTGGAAGATGACTTTGAGGATTTAGATGATTTAGAAGATCTTGATGATTTCGAGGAAAGGATCAAAGAAGAAAAAGAAACTTTCCAGGCATGGGATATTCCTTCTCAGGAAGAAGCTGAAGAAGATGATCAGCCAGAACAGGAAGAAGCTGCCCCGGAAGAAAGCACAGAAGAAGCTGCTGAGGAAACACCTGCAGAAGAAACAGAAACACCAGAGGAAGAAACAGCTCCTGACTCCTCAGAAGAGACGGAAGAAGAAACAGAAAATTAAGTTAAGTTTAAATGAACCCCCGGAAAATTCCGAGGGTTCGTTTTTTATATTTTTCTTATGCTTCTTTAATCTCCAGTACGTCTGCCGGACATGCTTTTACACAGATTCCGCATGCAATACATTTGCTTGCATATTCTTTGTCTTCTGCTTTTACCATTACGCCAAACGGACATGCTTCCACACATTTGCCGCAGCCGATACATTTTTTCTTGTTGATCATGTATACGCCTTTTGCATTCTGAGTGATCGCGCCTTCCGGACAGGCTGCCGCACACTTGCCGCACTGTACGCAGTTTACAGGCTTCGGTGTCACACCGTCTTTTTTCACATCAATATGTATGCAGGAATATTCTTCTTTGTACTCCTTGTAAAAAGCCTCTGAACAGGCAACTTCACAAGCTTTGCATGCCATGCAGGCATCTTTCTTTGCCACGTTTAATCTTTTCATTTTTGTGCCCTCCACATAATATTCTTTTGTTTTGGGTGTTTTGGCACCCTGGTTTTATATGAAGCGCTCAGAATCACCAGGACTCCGAACGCTCACATTTCCTCAGGCTTTCGGAAGCTTAAATGAACTTTTCAGAGATACGATGCGGTTAAATACCGGCGCTCCCTCTTTGGAATCATGAATGTCAGCGCAGAAAAATCCGTTGCGGACAAACTGATAGCTGTCGTAGCCTTCTGCCTCCATAAGAGACGGCTCCACATATGCCGTTACTTTTGTAAGAGAGTTTGGATTCACATTCAGAGAACCGTCCTCTTTATTATACACGCCTTTTTCTTCGTCTACAATATTTTCATAAAGACGTACTTCTGCTTTTCCTGCATTGGAAGCCTCCACCCAGTGAATGGTTCCTTTTACTTTTCTTCCGTCCGGTGCATTTCCGCCCTTTGTCTCCGGGTCGTAAGTACAGTGAACAACGCTCACTGTGCCGTCTTCATTCGTCTCATAGCCTGTACATGTCACAAAATAAGCATTCATTAAGCGCACTTCTGTTCCCACAAACAGTCTCTTATATTTTTTCGGAGGATCGATCATAAAGTCTTCTCTCTCGATGTAAAGCTCTTTTCCAAACGGAAGCTTACGGCTTCCAAGAGATTCGTTTTCCATGTTGTTGGGAGCTTCCAGATATTCCACCTGTCCCTCCGGATAATTATCGATCACCAGCTTAATCGGATCGAGAACTGCCATAAGACGCGGACGTTTTAATTTCAGATCCTCTCTGATGCAGTATTCCAGCATTGCATAATCTACAGAGCTGTTCGCTTTTGACACACCGCAAAGATCCACGAACATTTTAATGGATTCCGGTGTAAAGCCGCGGCGTCGAAGAGCTGCGATAGATACAAGTCTCGGATCGTCCCAGCCGTCTACAATTCCGTCTTCTACCAGTTTTTTAATGTATCGTTTTCCTGTTACCACGTTTGTAAGGTACAGTTTTGCAAACTCGATCTGCTTTGGAGGATGAGGATATTCCAGTTCTCTTACCACCCAGTCGTAGAGCGGTCTGTGGTCCTCAAATTCCAGAGTACAGATAGAGTGAGTAATTCCCTCGATTGCGTCCTCGATCGGATGAGCAAAATCGTACATCGGATAAATACACCACTTATCTCCTGTGTTGTGGTGTGTCATATGTGCCACACGGTAGATAACCGGGTCACGCATATTCATGTTCGGAGATGCCATATCAATTTTGGCACGGAGAACCTTTTCTCCGTCTCCGTATTTTCCTTCTTTCATCTCTTCAAAAAGCTTCAGGTTTTCCTCTACGCTTCTGTTTCTGTAAGGGCTCTCTTTTCCAGGCTCAGTGAGGGTTCCTCTGTACTGGCGGATTTCCTCTGCGTTTAAATCACACACAAAAGCCTTTCCTTTTTTTATGAGTTTTACGGCAGCCTCATACATCTGCTCAAAATAATCAGATGCAAAAAACAGTCTGTCTTCCCAGTCTGCTCCCAGCCATTTAATATCTTCTTTGATGGATTCTACAAACTCTATCTTCTCTTTTGTAGGGTTTGTGTCATCAAAACGCATATTAAATTTTCCGTTATACTCCTTTGCAAGACCGTAGTTCAGAAGAATAGACTTTGCATGTCCAATATGCAGATAACCGTTTGGTTCCGGCGGGAAACGCGTGTGTACGGTATCGTAAACACCCTCTGCCAGGTCTTTATCAATGATGTTTTCAATAAAATTTTTTGAAACAGTTTCGTTCTCCATCTCTGTCCCTCCTAAAATTTATGGTACAAAAAAAGAGCTGATGACGGGAATTGAACCCGTGACCCCTTCCTTACCAAGGAAGTGCTCTACCTCTGAGCCACATCAGCATCTCTGTTCACGGCAGCATGATGCCGCTCACAGTTGTTTATGTTATCAGAATTTTATTCTGTTGTCAACACTTAGCAGGAAAATTTTTTAATCTTTGTGCGGATACGGCGCATGGCGTTGTCAACGGATTTGTGTGACTTTCCAAGAAGCTCTCCTATCTGCTGATAACTGTTTCCATCCAGATAACAGTCAAGTACTCTGTTTTCCATAGGGCTTAAGCATCTCTTGATCTCTTCTCTTAAATTTTCCGCATTTTCCTGATCGATCAGGATCGATTCCGGATTTTCCATATGGAAATCTTCGAAATTTCCCTCTTCGTCTTCATGGCTTAAAGAAACATAAGAATTTAAAGGCTGGTGCTTCTGTCTGTTGGAATTTTGAATGGCATTATACATCTGTCTGTCAATGCAGAGTCTTGCAAACGTCTGGAACGATGCTTCTTTATCCGGCTGATAATCCCGCACAGCCTTAAAAAGCCCGATCATTCCCTCCTGGATCAGATCGTCTGTGTCTCCGCCTATGAGAAACATGGCTCTTGCCTTTTTCCGTACCAGTTCCTTATATTTTTCTATAAGATAGTCTGATATGCCCTCCTCCCCTTTTCGGAATCGGGCAATCAGCTCCTCGTCTTTTATATTGTCGTACCGGCTCATTCTGCCTCCGCTGTCTTTCTGTTCTGTCTTATTTTGCTGACAGGCGCTGTCTCACAATCTCATATGCAAGCACACCTGCTGCCACAGATGCATTGAGAGAATCAATCTCTCCTTTCATGGGGATTGAAGCAATATAATCGCATTTTTCCCGGATCAGGCGGCTGACGCCCTCTCCCTCATTTCCGATCACAAGACCGATCGGCCCTGTAAGATTCAGGCGATACATAGTTTCTCCGCCCATGTCTGCACATGCAAACCAGATACCCTTTTCTTTTAATTCATCAATCGTTTTTCCAAGATTTGTCACCTTTGCCACAGGCGTATAATTTAACGCTCCTGCAGATGTTTTCGCCACTGTGGATGTAAGTCCCACTGCACGGCGTTTCGGTATGATCACACCGTGCGCCCCTGCCAGGTTTGCTGTACGGATGATCGCGCCCAGATTATGGGGATCTTCAATTCCGTCAAGAAGGAAGATAAAAGGCGGCTCGCCCTTTTCTTCTGCTTTTTTTAAAATATCCTCCACCTCGGCGTACTCATAAGCTGCCACCTGGGCAATGACTCCCTGATGCGCGCCTGTCTCGCTTAACTGATCCAGACGTTCTTTCGGAACAAAATTTATAATTGTATCGTGTTTTCTCGCTTCTCTTGCAATGCTTCGAACCGGTCCGTCCTGACAGCCGTCCAGAATAAAAAGCTTATCTACGCATCTTCCTGCCCGGAAGGCTTCCATAACTGCATTGCGTCCTTCTATCTGCTCACTCATTTTTTTCTTTTCTCCTTAATTGCCAGCTCCTGTGCAGTCAGTCCTGCATGAACAAGCTCTGTCATACGTGTAAAATCTTCTTTCAGATACAGATACCCTATAAGCGCCTCAAACCCGGTGGCTCGCCTGTAATCCGACATGGTGGCGTGTTTTGCCATTGTGGGAGAGTGGGCATTTCTGCCCCGTCTGTACACTCCCGCTTCCTCTTCGGTCAGCATAGGTTCCAGCACTTCCATCATGGCAGACTGGGACGCAGCCTTTACAAGGCTGCTTGCCTGCTTGTGAAGGCGGTTTACAGGACAGTTTCCTCTTTTTACAAGAACGGTGCGCACGATCAGCTCGTACACTCCGTCCCCGATATACGCCAGAGTCAGAGGAGAATAGGTCCGTAAATTCATATCCTTTAAGCCAAATACTTCTTTCAGATTTTTTAAGCCCGTTTCCATTTTACGCCTTCCCTGGTATCTTTAAGAATAATTCCTTTTTCCAGAAGCTCGTCTCTGATCTCGTCTGCCCTTGCAAAATTCTTTGCTTTTCTTGCTTCCTGACGTTCCTCAATAAGAGCCTCGATCTCTTTATCCAGGATTTCTTCTTTTTTGATCACCTTCAGTCCCAGAACGTCGGCAAGCTTCACAAGCTGTGAGAGAAGCGCGTCTGCAAAAGCGGCGCTGCTTTTCTCTGTCACATTTGTATTTGCAAATTTTACAAGCTCAAAAATTGCTGCCAGTGCGTCTGCTGTGTTAAAGTCGTCTTCCATTGAAGCCTCAAATTTTGCTGTAAAGCCTTCTGCCTCAGTAAGAAGCGCTTTCTCTTCTTCCAGAAGCTCCGAAACGGCTGCGTTTTCTTTTCTGTCTTTTAAGCGGCCTGCACCTTCTGTAATACGCTCCAGCGCGTTTTTGGAAGCTTCCATTAAATCCGCGCTGAAATTTAACGGACTTCTGTAATGGGCGTTCAGCATAAAGAAGCGAAGCACCTGCAGATCATACTGCTCGCTGATTTCCCGGACGGTGCGGAAATTTCCAAGAGATTTTGACATTTTTCGGTTATCAATATTTAAGAAAGCATTATGAAGCCAGTATCTTGCAAATGGCTTTCCGTTGCAGCACTCGCTCTGTGCAATCTCGTTTTCATGGTGCGGGAATACAAGATCCTCGCCGCCTGCGTGAATGTCGATTTCCTCTCCCAGATATTTTTTGGACATAACGGAGCATTCAATATGCCAGCCGGGACGTCCGTCACACCAGGGTGATGTCCAGAACGGCTCTCCTTCTTTTTTCGGTTTCCACAGTACAAAATCAAGAGGATCTTCCTTCTGTTCCTCTCCTGATACCTGAAGAGAACGGAAGCCTGACTGCAGGTCGTCCAGATTTTTGTGGGAAAGCTTTCCGTATTCTTTAAATTTTTTCACGCGGAAATATACTGTGCCGTCTTTCGCAGCATAGGCATATCCTTTATCCACAAGAGTCTGGATCATCTCGATCATACCGTCGATTTCCTGTGTTGCAAGCGGGTGGGTAGTTGCTGGTTTGACGTTCATTCCCTCCATGTCCTTCTTGCACTCCGCAATATAACGGCTGGAAATCTCTTCTGCACTTACGCCTTCCTCAATGGCTTTTTTGATGATCTTGTCGTCCACATCTGTAAAGTTGGATACAAAATTCACTTCATATCCCTTATATTCCATATAGCGGCGCACCGTATCAAATACGATCATGGGACGCGCGTTTCCGATGTGAATCAGATTGTATACTGTCGGACCACATACATACATTTTTACCTTGCCTTCTTCCAAAGGCACAAACTCTTCTTTTCTTCTTGTAAGAGTATTAAAAAGTTTCATGTCTTTTTTCCTCCACTCTCTTCTCTTTTATATCAAAAGGCAGATTGCCTGGGCTGCGATGCCCTCTTCTCTTCCTGTAAATCCAAGCCCTTCCTCTGTGGTTGCCTTTACATTGAGACAGTCAACGGAAATTCCCATTGCCTCCGCCATGTTTTCACGCATTTTCAAAATATGGGGCGCCATCTTGGGTTTCTGTGCAATGATGGTTGCGTCTACGTTCCCTATTGCATATCCGTTTTTCTTTAAAAGCTCCGCCACATGGCGAAGAAGAAGGATACTTGAAATCCCCTTATACGCCGGGTCTGTATCCGGAAAATGTTTTCCTATATCTCCAAGCGCTGCCGCTCCTAAAAGAGCGTCCATTACCGCATGAACAAGAACGTCTGCATCGGAATGCCCGAGAAGTCCTTTTTCCCACGGGATCTCCACGCCTCCTAAAATCAGCTTTCTTCCTTCTGTCAGTCTGTGTACATCGTAACCCATTCCAACCCGCATATTTTTCCTCCCAAAGTCAATGGCTATATTTCCAGCATTTTGTTTACGCGCATAAAAGTCAGTCTTCTTCTCACATATGGAGAAAGGCGAAGACTTAACTCCTTATCCTCTTTTGAAAGCCCGATGTCCGTAAGTTTTCTCCGACAGCCCGCTTTCTCAAGGAGCGTTCTCATCTCTTCCGGTTCCGGAAGTTTTTCTATAATCTCTGCGATTTCAGGCAGACACTCTTTTAAATGTTCTGGCTGGACTTCCAGAAGAAGCTCCGGCTCGTTTTCTTTTCTGATTTTTTCAAGAATTCCTTTTTTTCCGAAGGTTTCCAGAAGAAGCTCTTCATCGCTGTCTTCATATTCCTTTACTTTGCAGCGTTTTTCTGAAATTGCCTGTGCGATTTTTTTATATTCTTCCAGTACGAGCATGGTTCCCACGGAAACCTTCTCTCCGTGAAGAGCGTCCAGAGATCCGTTTATCACTTCCATTTCCCAGAAATGAGACATATGGTGCTCTGCTCCTGACGCCGGTCTTGAATTTCCTGCCATCTGCATGGCAAGTCCGGAAAGGATCAGCCCGTACATCAGCTTTTCACAGGCTTCCTCCTCGCCTGACGCAATGGCGCGAAGGCTTCCCTTTACCGCTTTTAACGCTTTCTCTTCCATCTCTGCCAGATACTCACAGTAATATTCTCCTGTAAGAAGATTTGCAATCTTCCAGTCTGCAAGGCAGATATATTTTCCCATCAGATCCGATACGCCCGACGCAGTCAGACGCCCGGGAGCTTTCGCAAAAATATCGGTATCTGCATAGACACACAGCGGGGCAGCGCAGGGAATTGTCTTTTTTACCCCTTCCCAGGTCATTGCTGCCACTGTGGATACGAATCCGTCCACACTTGCCGCAGTTGGTACTGATACAAAAGGAATTTTATATCTGTGGGCAACAAAACGGCTGATGTCGTGAATGGTTCCGGAGCCAACTGCCAGAATCAGATCAATATCCTCGTCCATATTGTTTTCCACAATCTCTACTGCATGTTCATCTGCATGAAGCCCCTCTGCTTCCAGAACAAGAACCTGGCATCTGTCGCTTATATCTTCCATCTCTTCTTCTGCAAAGCAGCATGTATTTGTATCACAGATTAAAAGAGGGGAAATGTAATTTTTCAGAAATCCTTCTGACATCTCCTCTTCCAGTTTCTTTACGGCTCCTGATTCAATTAAAATTTCCTTTACATCTATGTGGTGTTCCCTTCCGCAGCTACAAGGTCGGGCAAAATCGTCCGCATCGACTCGCATGTGTTTCTCTCCTCCTGATTTTCATAAACTTTTATAACTCGGTATTATACACGATTTTTGTGTAAAAAGCAATGCAGGAAAAACCCTCCGAAGCAGGTATCATACCTGACAGACCGGAGGGTTTTGCATCTATGCCTTTTATTTTTTTATTCTTCAATCGCCGCAATAACTTCCACTTCGCAGAGAACATTCTTCGGAAGTGTCTTTACAGCAACACAGGAACGTGCAGGCTTATTGACGAAATATTTTGCGTATACTTCGTTAAATGCTGCGAAATCTCCCATATCAGTAAGGAAGCAGGTTGTCTTTATCGCGTTTTCAAATCCGGTTCCCGCCTCTTTTAAAACAGCGTCCAGATTTTTCATTACCTGCTCTGCCTGCTCTTCAATGGTGCTTCCTGCAATTTCTCCTGTTGCAGGATTTACCGGGATCTGACCTGAAGTAAACAGTACGTTCTGGAATACGATTGCCTGAGAATATGGTCCGATAGCTGCCGGAGCCTTGTCTGTGTGAATAACTTTCATAACAAACTCTCCCTTCTGTTATATCATTGTTTTGTTGATTTTATTGTATATCAAAAAAATGTTAGGGTCAATAATTTTTTTTGTATTTTCACAGATTCAAATGATAATACACAACTCTTGACAAATCCCGGATATTATGAATCGCCGTACTCTCCGGGCAGTCCTGGGACATTATACAGAGAATATACGTTGTTTTCTCTCCATATACAATGGCAATGTCATGCTGGCTTGTATCTGTTTCTCCTGTTTTATTTGCTACCTTCACATCGTCTGAAAGGCCGGAAGGGATTTTCCAGTCCACCTCCTGCTGAAGAAGGATATTGAGCATCTCCTCTGAGGCTTCCTCACTTACGCATTCTCCTTCGTAAATCCGTTCCAGAAGCATTCCGCAGTCTTTTACGGAAGTAGTATTTCTTCCTCCCAGCCCCGTGGATGGGGAAGCGGACGGCGCCAGAGTATGCTGTACGGAAGTATCCTTGTAGCCTTCTTCTTTTAAATATTCATTAATTTTTTCCGCGCCTTCCTTAAAATCATTTTTCTCAGACTGAAGACGCACAAGCTCATTGAAAGACTCATTGTCGCTCACTGTGATCATGTTCTGGATAAGGTCGTCCACTTTTACCTTCACTTCGGGACTGTCCGCTTCTTTTTTCAGCTTCTTTCCCTCATTTGCCTTTATGCTGTCCATCTCGTTATAGGAATCCGCCAGAACAAATGCTTTAATAAGGCTTGCGGAATACATAGGCTGATTATTTATAAGGATTTCTTCTCCGCTGTCCAGATTTTTCACATAGGCGCTCCACTCTCCCTGATAGCTTTCCAGCATCTCTGTGAGCTTTGGTTTCAGAGTTTCCATACCAAGCTTATCTCCATCTTTCAGGCGTCCTGTCTCATCTACGGAAAATCCCTCCGGCGTTGTCTGTTCTTCCTGAACAAGAAGTCCGTTCTCTCCGCCAAAATAATACATTCCCTCAAAATGCTGCCCGTTGGAAGTCATATCAAGCTCATGGATTCCTGTCTCTGTTACCAGTTCTCCGTATTCATCAAAATAATAATAGCCGTTAAAAGACTGATTATTCAGCTTCAGTTCGTTCATATAGCGGATCTGAGGAGCAGCCGTAAGCTTCCCCAGATTATTTACCATAAAATATCCCTCAAAGGAAACTGCCATTTCTTCCATTGTCTCTCCGGCAGAACCCGCCGGAATATTCAAATATGTCATATAAGGGTTTCCTGCACGGAATTTTCCGCTTTCATCATGATAATAATAACCGTCAAATACGGTTCCGTCTATCACAAAGTGGTCAAAATAATGCACTGCCGGGGTATTTTCCAGAGTCCCGTCCTCATTCAGGCAGTAAAACCCGTCGCTTTTTAAAAGATACTTCCCGCTTCCGTCTTCTATTGCAAGAATCTGAGATTCTTCTGTCACACTTAAAAGGCTTCCCGCCTTAACTTCTCCTGCTCCTGAAAAAAAGGCTGCTGCACAGGCAGCAAGAAGCGCTCCCTTCCAAAAAAACTTCGGCAAAGTAAATTTTTGTTTTTTCATAAAACTCTCCCTTTCTTATTTCTGTCGGAAAGAAATATTACCGAAAGTATACCCTGTTTTCTCCGGAAGTGCAATTCTTTTTCTTTTTATTCCACTGTAACAGATTTTGCCAGATTTCTTGGTTTGTCAACATCAAGCCCTCTTCCGAGAGATACATAATAAGCCAGAAGCTGCAGCGGAATAATTGCAAGAGAATTGGCAAAAAACGGATTCGTCTTTGGAATATAAAAAACATAATCGGCTGTTTTTTCCATTTCTTTATGTTCTTCGTCCGTCACCGCCATCACAAATGCCCCTCTTGTCTTAACTTCCACAATGTTACTGATCATTTTGGGGTACAGTGATTCCTGTGTGGCCACCGCTACTACAAGCGTATCTTCCTCTATAAGGGAAATCGTTCCATGCTTCAGTTCCCCTGCCGCATAGGCTTCTGAATGAATATAGGAAATCTCTTTTAATTTTAATGAACCTTCCAATGAGATGGCATAATCAATTCCTCTGCCGATAAAAAACATATGCTCCGCAGCAAGATAGCGGTTTGCAAAGCGCTGAATTTTCTCTTTCATTTCCAGAATCTGCTCAACCTGCTCCGGAAGTTGTTCCAGATCTTTTTCCAAACTGACAAGATCTTTTTCTGTCATCAGTCCGCGAGCCCTGGCAAACTTCATCGAAAGAAGATAAAGAGCTGCAAGCTGCGCGCTGTATGCCTTTGTTGTCGCGACAGATATTTCCGGACCAGCCCACGTATAGAGCACGCTGTCCGCCTCCCTTGCAATGGAACTGCCCACTACGTTTACAATCCCCAGCACCTTTACATGATTCTGTTTCATCTCCCTCAGGGCAGCAAGAGAATCTGCCGTTTCTCCTGACTGACTGATGATGACTGCCAGTGTTCCTTCTTCGAAAATAGGATTTCTATATCGAAATTCACTTGCCAGATCCACTTCTACCGGTATTCTTGCAAGTCCTTCCAGCACATATTTTCCAGTTACGCCTGCATGATAAGCAGAACCGCAGGCTACGATCATAATTTTCCGAATCTTTCTGATTTCTTCGTCTGTCATTCCAAGCTCTTCGATGACTACGTCATGATTCTGAATACGCGGACTGATCGTATCTCTGATCGCTTTTGGCTGTTCGTAGATCTCCTTCAGCATGAAATGTTCATAACCGCCTTTTTCTGCCGCGTCTACGTCCCAGTCAATAAAAACAGATTCCTTTTTCAGATTTTCTCCATCTATATTGTAAAATCTGATATTCTCTCCGGAAAGGCAGGCAATTTCCTCGTTTTCCATGTAATATACATCTCTCGTGTAGCGAAGAACCGCCGGAACGTCTGATGCGATCAAATTGCCCCCTCTGCTTTTTCCCACAATCAGAGGACTGTCCTTTCTCGCAGCATAAATATGATGCGGATGATCCTGAAACATAATGCCAAGAGCATAGGAACCTTCTACACGGCGCATTACCTTTTCCAGCGTCTCTATTGGATTTCCATTATAATATTCCGTAAGAAGATGAACCAGCACCTCTGTATCTGTCTCCGACTGAAACTCATATCCCTTTCCCTGCAGCTTTCTTTTTAATTTTGCATAATTTTCAATAATCCCATTATGTACCACCACAATCGTATGCTCTTTATTAAAATGAGGGTGCGCATTTTCATTGGAAGGACTTCCATGCGTTGCCCATCTCGTATGGCCGATTCCCGAAGTTCCAAAAAGAGTCGTTCCTCCTTTTGTCGCTTCTTCCAGTACCTTCAGACGTCCCATCGCCTTTTCCATATGAATTTCTTTCCCGTCAAAAACTGCGATTCCGGCAGAGTCATATCCTCTGTATTCGAGCTTTGACAATCCGTCTAATAAAATGGGCGCTGCCTGCTGTTCTCCAATGTATCCAACAATTCCACACATACTTTTTCTCCCTTTTTTTGCACAATCATATCTTTTTTTTGTGTTTTCTACATTATATCCCATTTTATCACTGTGTCAAGTTAAAACTTTTTTGTGTTAATCCAAAATTGTTGTAAAGTTTCTTCTACATTTTCCAGACTGCACCGTTTCCTGTCCGCCCACTCTGCCGGGAAAAGCCCTCTGTAATCGTTTCCCCAGAATCTTTCGTCGAGGAGCAGAAGGATTCCTCTGTCCTCCTGGGTTCGGATCACTCGTCCTGCTGCCTGGAGCACCTTGTTCATTCCGGGATAGCGGTAAGCATAATCAAAACCGCTCTCTCCCTTCTTATCGTAATAATTTTTAAGGATTTCTCTTTCATTACTGATCTGGGGAAGTCCTGTTCCCACAATTAAAGCACCGATAAGACGGCTTCCGATAAGATCAATCCCTTCGGAAAACACACCGCCCATCACACAAAAACCGACGACTGCGTCTCCGTCCTCTGAAAACTCACTGAGAAATTCCTCCCGCCTCTTCTCGCTCATTTCTGTTTCCTGACAGATAGTACGAATCCACCCCACAGAAAACTCCTCCTCATAAATCCGGTACACCTCTTCCATGAAACGGTAAGATGGAAAGAAAACCATATAGTTTCCCTTTTTCTGCCACACAGCCCTTGCAATATACTCTGCTACTTTTCTGTATTCTTCGTATCCTCTTCTTGTGTAGCGGCTGCTCACATCGTCTCCTATGAGAATCTTCCGGTTTTCCGCTGAAAAAGGAGATGGAACATAAATCCCATAATCATCTTTTCTCACGCTTAACATTTCCCTGTAATATCCCAGCGGAAGAAAAGTGGCGGAAAAAAACACGGCGCTGCTCCCCTTTGAAAGACATTCCCCAAGATTTGCTCCCGGATTGACACAGAAAAGCTTTACTCTGAAATTTCCGTCTTCTCCGTTTTCTGCATACACCTGATAATTTTCGTCCACAAGCTCCGATATATTAAGAAAATCCCGCACGGAAAAATAAAAGTCAAGAATCTCATCGATAAACTGGTGATCTTCTCCCTCTTCCAGAATTTTATCCATCTCCCCCATCACCTGGAGAAGACTTAACGGCAGCGCTCCCGGTCCTTCCAGAACCTCGTATTTCTCACAGTCTTTTCGGATTTCAAGAAGCTGACGGTTTACGCGGCTTAAAGCCTTTGTGAAACGGGGATATTTTTCCCCTGCTTTTTTTCTGATTTCCAATACTTCTTCCTTGCAGACAGACGCGCTGTACATTTCCCTTCCGCGCTCCACAAGATTATGCGCCTCGTCTATAAGAAAAATATAGTTTCCGGATACTCCCTCTCCGAAAAAGCGTTTCAGCTTTACGTTGGGGTCAAAAACATAATTGTAATCACAGATCACGCCGTCTGTCCAGAGAGCCAGGTCAAGGCACATCTCAAAAGGACAGACCTTCCATTTTCCCGCATGTTCCAGCATTTTTTCCCTGCTGTATGCGTGTTCTTCCTGCCAAAGCTCATACACTGCATCATTGATCCTGTCATAATGCCCCTTCGCATACGGACAGCTTTCCGGATTACATTCCGCCTCTTTAAACGGGCAGATTTTATCTTTTGCAGTAATTGTCACAGACTTAAATTTAAGCCCCCTGTTCCTTAAAATCTCAAAGGCTTCCTCCGCCACTGTCCTTGTTATGGTCTTCGCAGTCAAATAAAAGACCGTCTCCCCTTTTCCTTCTCCCACTGCCCGCACAGCAGGAAAAATGGTAGACATGGTTTTCCCCACACCTGTAGGAGCCTGGATAAAAATCTGTTTTTTTTCGGAAATCGCATGATAGACGCTGCTTACCATGCGTCTCTGCCCTTCTCTGTAGGGAAAAGGAAAATCCAGATTTTTCATGGAAAGGTTTCTCTCTTCCCTCCACTTTAACTGATAGGAAATCCATTTATGGTATTCATCAAGAAGCCTGTCGTACCACTCCTTCAATTCTTCCAGGGAATACTCCTGGCGAAAATACTTCAGCTCCTCTGTATCAAGATTTCCGTAAGTCATCTGGATTCCAATACGCGCACAATTCTCCATCTCTCCGTAAATTCTTGCATAACATTTTGCCTGCGCCAGATGGACAGACACCGGCTCTTTTATATTTTCCAGGTTTGTGAGAACTCCCTTGATCTCGTCAATAAAGTTTTCTCCCTCTTCCATAAAAATGCCGTCTGCCCGTCCTTCTACAAGAATGATAACGTCTTCATATTCACTTTTCCATTTCAGCGAAACCTCCGCCCTGTATGTGGCGTCCTGCCTTCCCTGTATTTTTCTGTGAAGGCGGCTTCCTTTCTGCATGGCTTCTTTGTCTGTTGCGCCCCGGCGGCTGTCAATATCTCCCTCCCGCAGAATAAACTCTACGAGATTTCGTACAGAAATGCGAACTGTTGGCTTTTCCATGATCTTTCTCCTGATTCTTCTTATATTCAGCCAATCACATATTTGATTTTCAGACGGTTTAATGACGACTGATAACTTAAATAATTATCCCTTTGCAATCTGCCTACAACAATCCCTGGCAAAATATTAATTTCTGAAGCAAATTTTTGAATCCCTTCCGCAGTAAAGCCCTTTGGATTCATTTCCACAAACGCATTATAATCCTTGCTGGGAATTAATGTATTTTGAGAAAATATGTCTGCCTCCACTTCCAGTCTTTGAATTAAATCGTCTGTTTCAAAGCCTGTTTTGTTCTTTTCACTTACCAGCAACACCTTGATTCTCTGCTGTAATACATGACCAAGCTCGTGAAACAGAGCAAACCAAAAAGTGTCCGCATATTTTCTTCTGTCGTTTAATGCCAGAATAACCTTTTCTTTTCCCAGCCATTTTACAGCTCCATTTACCCCACAGTTTTTTAAATTTGGAAGTAATACGAGAGCCACGCCACAGCTTGCCAATATTTTTTTTAGCTTTGGATAAAAGACAACCGGATCTTGAACTGTCATACTTCGAATTTCCGGAATCGTTTCTACCAACTTTTTTCTGTCAAAAGGTTCTACTGCGCTCTGTGTTCCAATATTAATTGCTGTCTGCACCCAGGCATTGGCATTAATTACATTTACATCTGTCACTTCAGCTACGCTTGTTTTGTATTGCACTAAAAAATCTCTTTGATTCAGTACACTAAGAGACGAAACTTTAAAATATTTTTGAAGTTCCTGCACTTTTTCCGATGACGTTTGTTTTGCTTTGACTACCCCCAGTTCCACCCAGAATTTATAATCAAGTTTTCTTACAAGGTCACATTCCGTATCTATTCTTCTCTGCTTTTCAATTTCTATTTTCTTTTCGATATATTTTTGATTTAAATTCAGCCACATTTTTGTTGATGTTCCAAATACAGTAGAAAGTTTTAAAACCATCTCTTCTGTCAGATTAATTCGACCATGTACCAGATCACTTACATATTTAGGTGTAGTCTGGAGACGTTTTGCCAGTTCTTCCTGTGTAATCCCCTGTTCATCAATATAATCTTTCACATAATACCCGGGATGGAACGCTATCAACTCCTGATATTCCATTTTATTCATAGTGATTAGATACCTCCCATGCAATGATTACTTTTGTTGAGTTATAGACAACATTTCTATCTTTTTCCTTCCATTCATTTCCATCGGCATCTACTGGAACAATAAGCAGGCGATACCCTGATTTTCTTCCTGCAATATCTAACGCATACTGTCCTTCTCTTTTTCCCTGCAAAGGATCTTTATACAAGTACCTCCTTACAAAAATAATTACCGATAAAGTAACTTTTTTTAATCATACCATGTTTAATCTGGTAATTCAAGAGGCAGGGTTTATTTCATATTTGCTCTTTATTCTTTCATCTGTCCTACGATACCATTTGTTGTCTCCCTGTAATTCTGTATTCATCATTTTGTACTGTTATATAAGATTCTCAAAGAAAAACTCCCCAGATAGACCGGGGAGCCTTCAAAAACGGTATCTAGCACATCTTTATACCTCGCTTAAATCTGCGTCATCACAAATATATCGTAAATCGCCTTTACCGCTGTCTCAAAATCACGGTTTTCCACACCAATGATAATATTCAGCTCGCTAGAGCCCTGGTCGATCATTTTTACATTGACATTGGCGTGTGCCAGAGCGGAGAAAATACGTCCTGCTGTTCCTCTTGTAGAGCGCATTCCTCTTCCCACTACTGCGATCAGCGCAAGGTCTGATTCCATCTCCACAAAATCCGGCTGAACCGCTCTGTGGATTCCTGCGATCACCTGCTGCTCTTTTTCCTCAAACTCATCCTGATGTACGTACACCGTCATCGTATCGATTCCGGAAGGAACGTGCTCAAAATTAATTCCCTGGTCTTCAAAAACCTGCAGGATTTTTCTTCCGAAGCCAATTTCACTGTTCATCATGGATTTTTCAATATTGATGGAACAGAACCCTTTCTTTCCTGCAATTCCCGTAATGGTATACTTCGGTTTTCTGCAGGTGCTTTCCACAATGAACGTTCCTTTATCTTCCGGTCTGTTTGTATTTCGGATATTGATCGGAATCCCTTCTTTTCTTACCGGAAAAATCGCTTCTTCATGAAGAACGGTTGCTCCCATATAGGAAAGTTCCCGAAGCTCTCTGTATGTGATGGTTTCAATTACTGCCGGATTTTCCACAATCCTCGGATCTGTCACAAGAAAACCGGAAACGTCCGTCCAGTTTTCATATAAATCTGCCTGGATTGCCTTTGCAACGAGAGAACCGGTCACATCAGAACCTCCTCTTGAGAAAGTTCTTACCGTCCCGTCTGCGCATGCCCCGTAAAATCCCGGAATTACAGCACATTCGCATTTTTCCAGTCTTTTTGTGAGAAGCTTATCTGTTGCCTCCATATCAAAGCTTCCGTCTTTTCGGAATCGAATGACCTCCGCCGCATCTACAAACGCGTACCCAAGATAGGCAGCCATAATTTTTCCATTGAGAAACTCTCCCCTTGAGGCTGCGTATTCCACACCGGACTGATTTTTAAAATCCTCCTGAATGGTTTTAAATTCTTCCTCCAGGGAAAGATTCAGATTCAGTCCCCGCACAATCTCATAATACCGTTCCTTGATCGCCTTTAACTGATTGGTAAAATCCGCTCCGGAAGCAGCCGTTTCATAACAGCTGTAAAGCATATCCGTAACCTTTGTATCTCCGTCAAAGCGCTTTCCCGGAGCAGATGGCACTACATATCTTCTGCTCTTATCACTCTTTATAATTTCTCCAACCTTCTGGAACTGCTCTGCATTCGCAAGGGAACTGCCTCCAAACTTTACCACTTTTTTCATTGTCATCTCTCCTTGTGTCTCACTTTTTCTCTTTATCACTATAAAGTATTTCTATTATTTTATGAAATCCGGACAGATTTTTCAAGCACTTCTTTTCCAATGATAAAAAAACGTGATATTACACAAGGCTTTTCCTGTTCCTTCCATTTTTCCGTACAAAACACCGAAAAAAGTCCGGCAGCATGCATCATGCAGCCATACCATTTCCGATGAATCAGGCACCGTATTCCCTCAGAATATTTTCCAGAGCAGCCGCGCTGCTTGTATGGCAGCGGCATACAGGAATTGCTTTTCTCTTTGCCTGTTCTACTGCACAGTTTACCATTTTATGGGAAACCGTACTTGTAAAAAGAATCAGAAGATCCGGCGCGCCGATCTTCTTTTTCATCGCACCTTTTTCTTTTGCAAAAACCTTCGCTTTCCACCCGTATCCTTTACAAATATCCTCATACTGACATACCATTCTTTCATTTCCGCCTACAATCACAACGCTCATATTCACCTCTCCTTTTGCTTCTGCATCCAAAAGTTTCTTATCGCTAACTTCAGTTTTAAATTATAAGTTAGCCTTCGCTAACCTTGTTTCAACAATTTACCACACCTTTTCCCCTGTGTCAACATTTTTTTATATTTAACATTTCATGCACATACAGCTAATCCGGTCTTTTGAACTCTTTTACCTCACATACTGTCAAAACTCCATCTTTTACAGAAAACCTGATGTCCTGATCTCCGAAAGGCATTCCGTAAATCCGCTCCGGGTCGTTCTGGTATCCCGGTCTTGGATCCTCTTTTAAAACAGCAAGCACCGCCTCTCTTTTTTCCTGTGGGATTTTAAAAAGCAATTCTTCTGAAATGTTCACGGTCAGACTGTGTTCCTTTGTCTCTTTTGTAAAACCGCCCTCTGCGTCAGGATGACAGTCTGTCTCAACGTACGGCTTAATATCGTAGACAGGCGTTCCGTCCATAAGGTCTGCCCCTGAAATATGAAGAACCGGACCGAGTTCCTGATTCATTTCAATTTTTTCCAGTTTTACGCTGGAAAGCCCGATGGGATTTGGCCGAAAGGGGGATCGTGTGGCAAAGACGCCTTTTCGCACGTTTCCGCCAAGACGGGGCGGGCGTACTGTTGGAGACCAGCCCTTATCCGCCGCCTCCGAAAATTCCCATAAAAGCCAGATGTGGCTGAATTCTTCCAGTCCCCGGAATACATCAGGATTTCGGTACTCCGGTTCCATAACGACCATAGCCTTTAACGCCTCCACCCTTCCGCTCTGTCTGGGAATCCCGAATTTTACAGGGAAATCACTTTTTACACGGGCAATTATTTTCATGCGCTGTTCTCCTTTTCACTTTTTTATATACTTTTTCCATAAATCATGGTATGATTATAACACGTTATTGTTCTAAAGGAGAAAAAATATGTTAGAGCTGATAAAAAATATCAACGGCGCAGTGAACAATTTTATCTGGGGTGTTCCTGCCATGATCTGTATTATCGGCGTTGGTCTTTATCTAAGTATCGGCACACGCTTTATTCAGATCCGAAAATTCCCCTATGCAATTAAGACAACCATCGGAAGGATCTTCAGTAAAAAAGATTCCTCAGACGGCACCATGACGCCATTCCAGGCAGTCTGTACTGCCCTTGCCGCAACAGTGGGCACAGGAAACATTGCCGGAGTTGCAGGCGCTATTGCCATCGGAGGACCAGGCGCCGTATTCTGGATGTGGGTTTCCGCATTTCTCGGAATGTGCACCAAATTTTCAGAGGTAACCCTTGCCGTCCATTTCCGTGAAAGAAATGCCCACGGCGATTATGTGGGCGGTCCCATGTACTACATAAAAAACGGACTTTCCAAAAACTGGCACTGGCTGGCTGTTCTCTTCTCCGTTTTCGGCGTCCTCACTGTTTTCGGAACAGGAAACGCCACACAGGTAAACACTATCACTACAGCCATCAATACCGCACTTTTAAATTTCAACCTGATTTCACCGGATTCTGTCAAAACCGTAAATCTGGTACTCGGGATCGCCATTGCGGTAATCGTAGGACTTGTCCTTTTAGGGGGCGTCAAACGGATCGGAAGAGTGACAGAAAAACTCGTTCCTTTTATGGCAGTCCTCTACATCGGACTTTCTCTCGGCGTTGTTCTTTTAAATATTGAAAATGTTCCTTCTGTATTCGCCTCCATTATCCACGGAGCCTTCAATCCCTCCGCAGTAACCGGCGGTATTGTGGGAAGCTTCTTCCTCAGCATGAAAAAAGGCGTATCAAGAGGTATTTTTTCAAATGAGGCAGGTCTTGGTACCGGCTCCATCGCACACGCCTGTGCAGATACGAAAGAGCCTGTAAAACAGGGGCTTTTCGGTATTTTTGAAGTATTTGCAGATACGATCGTTATCTGTACACTGACTGCTCTTGTAATTCTTGTAAGCGGCGTTTCTGTTCCATATGGAGCAGACGCAGGCGCAGAACTTACGATTTCCGGATTTACCGCCACTTACGGAAACTGGGTATCCATTTTCACAGCCGTTGCCATGTGCTGCTTTGCTTTTTCCACGATCATCGGCTGGGGACTCTACGGTGCGAGATGTATTGAATTTCTTTTCTCCGTAAAAGTGATCCGCCCGTTTATGATCGTGTATTCTCTTGTTGCCATTCTTGGTGCAACTATGGATCTCGGGCTTCTCTGGAGTATTGCAGAGACCTTTAACGGACTGATGTCCATTCCAAACCTGATCGCCCTGTTCCTTCTCTCCGGAACAGTCGTAAAACTTGTAAAAGAATATTTTAATAAATAACAGAAAAAGAAGAATCCTTCCGTCAGACAGAAGTGATTCTTCTTTTTTATGCTTTACTCTGCGTCTTTTCTTAAAATTTCTTTTGGAGTCTCGATTTCATTTGCAATGGTATGCTCCGTAAGTTCTGATAACAGCCTGATTTTTTTATTGATGAGAGGGCGCATACAGTTTGGTACATGTTCCTGATGTGCTCTGTGAATTGCCACACACTCTTTGCAGTTTCCATGATAACGGCATGCTTTTTTGCAGGGACAATGATCCTTGTCCTTATATTCTTCCCGAAATTCTGATGCAAATTCTTCCTGAAGGCGAAGCCCCTCCTGTCTGTTTCCTTTGTGAAACTGTTCCATTGCTTCTTTTTCTTTGGAATTACCATCGATTATCATTACCCAATTCTCCTTTTATGTACGTCTCTACTGAAGCGAAGAAATCCATTTTGCCGCATTTTCCTGGTTCAGAGAATTTTTCAGCACACATACGTAAGCCTCATCATATACAAGACCATAATTCTCTATAAATTCTTTATCTGTAATAATCACACAATCTCCATTTTCATATCCGGCAAAGTTTTTATAAGCCTCTTCTCCCAGAACAGTTCCCATATTTTCCAGAATACCTTTTCTGCTTTCCGTCTTATACATGGTTTCCGGCATAATTACCACATCAAGGGTTCCAGCCTGCATCTGTGTCATAAATGACATCTGCGAATAGTATTCAAGATCCTTTCCGGTCTGATCCGTAGAGAAGTTTCCAATAACGGAAACCTGCTCATACTTGCCTTCTGCACCCAGAATTTTTCGGATTTTCTCCTGTTCTTCTGTAAAATCCTGCGCTTTTGTGTTCACTGCCGACACCGAAAGAACCGTTTCTATTTTTGCATGCTCATACCAGCGGAATCCACCGACTACTGCAATAATTACACCAATAATCAGAATGGGAACCCACTTGTAATACATGAAAAAATATTCCATTTTTTTCTGAAAGCCCATTCCCTGTATCTTCTCTTTTTCCAGAAGCCGCTTCTCTTTTGCGGTCATATCCACAAGGCTTTTCTTATGTTCTTTTGGCTTTTCTTTAAGCTCTTCCTCATTCAGATACATTCTTGCAATGCTGTTCTGCGGCACTGTATTTTTTTCTTTTTCCTCTTCCCCCGTTTTTTTCTGCTTTTCCTCTGCCATGTATTTCTCCTACTTTAAAAATCCGCTGATAATCTGTTCTTCTGCTTCTGCCTCTGTAAGACCAAGGGTCATAAGCTTAATCAACTGTTCCCCTGCTATTTTTCCGATAGCTGCCTCATGAATCAGGGCAGCGTCTACATGATTTGCAGAAAGCTCCGGTATGGCGCTTATCTTTGCATCATCCATAATAATCGCATCACATTCTGTATGTCCGCTGCATCTGTTATTTCCACAGATATGGGATTCAAACAACTGATAAGACTTATCTCTTGCAACAGAACGGGACACTACGTTTGCGGAGCAGTCCTCTCCGTCAAGCTGCACATCAAAATGACTCTCTGCTTTCTGTGTTCCGTGTGTCATGAGACGCTCCATTACCACAAGCTTTGCTCCATCTTTCAGATATGCCTTATTTTCTCTGTTTGTAGAATCTACACCGCGAATCTGCGCTGTGTCCATCTCCATGAAGCTGTCCTCTCCAAGATGGATTTCTGTCACAGGGTTCATAATTCGCTCCCCTTTTCCGTCACCGCTTCCGTAATGCTTTTCCACATATTTAATGTGCGCATTTTTTTCCACATAGAAACGATGAATCCCATCATGGCGGCTTGCCGCATCTCCTCCATTATGGATTCCGCATCCTGCTATAATGGTAACGTCTGCTCCCTCACCAATATAAAAGTCGTTATACACAACCTCCTCGAGACCGGACTGGCTTAAAATAACGGGAATATGCACACTCTCATGCTTTGTTCCCGGTTTAATGTGGATTTCTATGCCGCTTTTATCTTCCTTTGTGACAATCTGAATGTTTTCTGTACATCCTCGTTCCACACTTGCGCCGTTCGCTCTTATGTTATATGCTCCTGCCGGAATTTCGTGCAGTCCGGATACTGCCTCCAGTAAATCTTTCTGTATTGTGTCCATACTGCTCCTCCTATTTCTCCCCGGTTAATTTTTTGCAGCCCATTGCCGCTGCATTTGCAGTTCCAAGAAGTTTCGGCATCATTTCTTCTTTTGTGCCTTTTTCTCTCAGTTCTCCGTCTGCAATTAAAAGAATCTCATCCGCTATATCCAGAATACGCTCCTGATGGGAAATAATAAGAATAGAACCATGAAGCTGACTGTGCATTTCTTCAAAAACCTGAATCAGATTCTGAAAACTCCATAAATCAATGCCTGCTTCCGGTTCATCAAAAACAGAGACTCTTGTTTTTCTTGCCATAATCGTGGCAATCTCAATTCTTTTGATTTCTCCTCCGGAAAGGCTTCCGTTTACTTCTCTCTTTATATAATCCTTTGCACAGAGCCCTACTTTTGAAAGGTACTGACAGGCGTCTGTCACAGAAATTTCTTTTCCTGCTGCAAGGCGAATCAAATCAAAAACTGTCACTCCTTTAAAGCGAACCGGCTGCTGGAAAGCATAGCTGATTCCAAGCTTTGCTCTGTCTGTAATGCTCATATCCGTAATATCCTGTCCGTCCCAGAAAATCTGACCTGAGGTTGGCTTTTCAATGCCTGCGATAATTTTCGCAAGGGTAGATTTTCCTCCTCCATTTGGCCCTGTGATAACTACAAATTTATTATCCTCCAGTGTCATACTTACATCTTTTAAGATTCCCTTTTCCTTCTGATTTCTGGACCTCTCGTCCGGAACCTGAAAGGAAATATTCCTTAATTCCAGCATGATGTAACCTCCATCTATTGTATACTCATTTAATCATAATGCAGGAATCGCCTTCTCCGGCGAGCCCTGCATTATCATAGCACACTTTTCCTTTTATGAACAGGGGATTCCCCCTGTTTTTCTGTGTAAAACCTGTGAACAGCGCTCCTCTGCACTCTTTTTAGTAATACTGCAAGCACCGTCGTTAAAAAAGCTGTAAGCAAAGGATAAAGCCACAAATATACCGTATTATTTTCAACCCCTGCCAAAACTGCCCCTTTCTTTACCACATCGGATACTGCCAGATGAAAAAGATAAATGAAAAAAGAATATTTAACGCCGACTTCTGAAAGAAAGGACGGCACTTTTCCTCCTTCTTTTATAATCCCTAAGAAAAACAGGCTGAACGTCAGAATAATGGAACCTGTAAAAAGCTCCATCTGCCCCAAAAGGAAATATTCTCCTACAGAAAGAACGAGCCCCATGATAATTCCCGAATATATCTCTCTGCCTTTCA
>URHH01000032.1 GCA_900547615.1 uncultured Blautia sp.
AAGGCAGTGATGGCTTCAATGGGAAGTCTGCTTACAAATAAATATGCGGAAGGGTATCCGGGAAAGCGTTTTTACGGGGGATGCGTCTGTGTGGACGAGGTGGAGCGCCTTGCCATCGAGCGGGCGAAAAAACTGTTTGGATGCGAGTATGCAAATGTGCAGCCGCATTCCGGCGCGCAGGCAAATATGGCAGTTTTTTATGCTATGTTAAAACCGGGAGATACGGTACTTGGCATGGACTTAAATCATGGAGGACATCTGACTCACGGAAGCGCGGCGAATATGTCTGGAAATTATTTTCACGCAGTGTCTTATGGGGTGAATGACGAGGGTGTGATCGATTATGAGGAAGTAAGGCGCATTGCAAAAGAATGTAAGCCAAAGCTCATTGTAGCAGGAGCAAGCGCGTATGCAAGAATCATAGATTTTAAAAAGTTCCGGGAGATTGCAGATGAGGTGGGCGCATATCTCATGGTAGATATGGCGCATATTGCAGGACTTGTGGCAACCGGACAGCATCCAAGCCCCATTCCCTATGCAGATGTGACAACGACAACCACACATAAAACGCTGAGAGGTCCAAGAGGAGGACTGATTTTAAGCAGTGAGGAAAACGCAAAAAAATTCAATTTTAATAAAGCGGTATTCCCTGGAATCCAGGGCGGTCCGCTTATGCATGTGATCGCTGCGAAAGCTGTGTGCTTTAAGGAGGCGCTGGAGCCGGAGTTCCAGGAGTATGGAAAGCGCGTGGTGGAAAATGCAAAGGCACTCTGCGAGGGACTGAAAAAACGCGGCGTAGATATTGTATCAGGAGGAACAGACAATCACCTGATGCTGGTTGATCTTCGAAGTCTGGGTGTGACCGGAAAGGAAATGGAAAATCTTCTTGACGAGGTAAATATTACCTGCAACAAAAACGCCATTCCAAATGATCCGCAGTCTCCGTTTGTCACAAGCGGCGTGCGTCTTGGAACAGCGGCTGTCACATCAAGAGGAATGAATGCAAAAGATATGGATAAAATTGCAGAAGCCATCTCTGTTATGCTAAAGGAGAGAGACAAAGAAAAGGCATCTTCTATTGTAAAAGAACTGACAGAAAAATATCCTCTGAACGCGTGAAAAAAGATAAAAAATTTTTCTCGAAATGAATGGATTTGCCGGTTTCAATCGTATTATAAGTGAAACAGGAAAAACATTTATATTTTGGGAGGAAAATGATGATGAAAAAAGCAGCAGCAATTTTATTAACAGGTGTTCTCGTATTATCTGCAGGAAGTACGTCCGTTTTTGCAGCAGGAAGAGGCTGTCGTCAGAAAGCTTACAGAGAGGAGTGCGAGAAGGTCTGTGTCTGTTTCAAAGAGGACAGAGCTTTTGTTGGCGAGGACGGAGACGGGATCTGTGATAACTGTCGGAAGGAAGAGAAAGACCGAAAAAACTGCGGCAGAGGGAATGGAAAATATTGCAAAACCGGAGAGCGCAGATGCGAAGTGAACAGGAAGTAAACAGAGCAGTGGAGCAGTATGCAGATATGATTCGAAGAATCTGCATGCTGCACCTGAAAAATTACGACGATACTCAGGACATATTTCAGAACGTGTTTTTGAAATACGCCCTGAGTTCTGTTGTTTTTGAAAGTGAAGAACATGAGAAGGCATGGCTGATACGCGTTGCCACAAATGCCTGCAGAGATTTGTTGCGGGATTTTTTTCGAAAAAATACAGTTCCGCTTGAGTTTCTTACGGAATATGGAAAAGAAGAGGAAACAGAGAACAGGGAAGTTCTGGAAGCTGTGCTTTCCCTGCCGGCGAAATATAAAGACGTGGTGTATCTACACTACTATGAAGGATATACAGCGGGGGAAATCAGCAAGATATTGGGGAAAAATGTAAATACAGTTTATACATATCTGAACCGCGCCAGAAAGATTCTGGCGGAAAAACTGGGAGGTGACGGAAGTTGAAGGAGCGGATACGGGAGGCGTTTGATGAAATTCATGCAGAAGAGGAATTAAAAAGAAATACAAAAGCGTTTCTGGAAAAGAAGAGAAAAGAAAAAAAGCAGGAGAAAAGAACCGCTTATAGATGGGTTCCCGTTATGGTCTGCTGTTTGTTTATGTTGATCGGGTTTGGAGGATACCGCCTGTATTTTACAGAAGCTTCTGTCATAAGTGTGGACATAAACCCTTCTCTGGAACTGAATCTGAATCCCTTTGACCGGGTGATTTCCGTGAAAGGATACAATAAGGACGGAGAAAATCTGGCAGAAGAAGCAGATGTAAAATTTATGGATTATAAAGAGGCGCTGGAGGAAATCCTGTATACAGATTGTGCAAGCAAGTGTCTTGATAATGATGAGCTTCTTTTTATTACAGTAGCCGGAAGAAACGGAAAAAAAAATGTGGAAATATTAAAAGATATAGAAGAGTTTCTTCCTGAAAATAAAAATATGCGGTGTACGGGAGCTGGAAGAGAAGAGGTGGAAAATGCTCATAAAGCAGGGTTGTCCGTGGGAAAATACAGGGCGTTTCTGGAGGTAAAAGAGCAGAATCCTGAACTGACGCCGGAAGATGTGCAGGGGCTTACTATGCGGCAAATAAGAGAACTGGGAGAAAAATCCCAGGGAGAAAAGGTGGGGGATTCCGGGAAAAAGGGAGGAAATCCTGAGAAAAACAGGCAGGGAGCAGAAGAAGAAAAAAGAAGAGAAAGAAAAAGAACAGGAAAAAAATAAGAGAAACGTGATTTAATCACAGAAATCTTTTTAATAACCGGGTATATTATAGGAAAGCAAAGGAAAAATAAGAAAGCAGGTGGCAAAACTGGAAAATGTGATCATCATCGGTGCAGGACCGGCAGGGATTTCCGCAGCTCTTTATCTTGCCAGAGGAAATATGAATCCTCTTCTTATATATGACGGCACAGGAGCTTTGGAGAAGGCGGAAAAAATTGAAAATTATTATGGACTTTCCGCTCCTCTTTCCGGAAGTGAGCTTTTTGAGACAGGACTTTCTCAGGCGAAGGAGCTTGGTGTCCGGATGGTAGAAGCGCAGGTTCTGGGTCTTGGAGGATTTGATACCTTTGAAGTAAAAACAACAGAAGGGATTTTCGAGAGCAGGAGTGTGATCCTTGCAACAGGAGGCAAAAGAAAAACGCCGCAAATTCCGGGATTAAAGGAGTTTGAAGGAAGAGGAGTAAGTTACTGCGCTGTGTGCGATGCTTTTTTCTACAGAGGCAAAGATGTGGCAGTGCTTGGAAACAGCGATTTTGCCCTTCATGAGGCGGAGGAACTTTCCAATACAGCAGGTTCCGTCACAATCTACACAGACGGGCAGGAACCTGATTTTTCCAGAGAGCCGTCTATGGAAGTCAATACCATGAAAATCCAGGCGATCGAGGGAGACGGAAAAGTGTCCGGCATACGGCTTGGAGGAGAGGTAGAGGCAGAAGATACAGAATCCGGAGCTTTCAAAGAGGCAGAAGGTGTGTTTGTAGCACTTGGAACTGCAGGGAGCGGAGAACTTGCAAGGCAGATTGGAGCCGGGCTTACAGAAAAGGGAAATATTCAGGTAAATTCTTTAATGGAAACCACGGTACCCGGACTGTTTGCGGCAGGAGATTGCACAGGGGGTCTGCTTCAGATTGCAAAAGCTGTTTATGAGGGGGCACAGGCTGGGATTTCCGCCGGAAAATATGTCCGCTCGTTAAAAAAAGAGATAGAATAAAGGAGAATATTATTATGGCAAAAGTATTTACAGCAGAAAATTTTGAACAGGAAGTATTAAAATCAGACAGACCGGTGCTCGTAGATTTCTGGGCAACATGGTGCGGACCGTGCAGACGTCAGGCTCCGATCATCGAAGAGCTGGCGGAAGAAGGATACGCAGTTGGAAAACTTGACGTAGACCAGGAAATGGAACTGGCTCAGAAATATCAGGTTATGAGCATTCCGACTCTGATCGTATTTAAAAACGGAGAAGAGGCAGCCCGCCTTGTGGGATTGACTCCAAAGGAAAAATTAAAAGAGCTTCTTTAAGAAGCCAGAAAGCCGTCTGGCCAGATGCAATCAGGAATGATTCAGCATCTGGTACAGGCGGCTTTTGTTTTTGATGGAAATATTTCCCCGGGAAACTTCAATACAACCTTCAGAAGCCATCTGCTTTAAGGCGCGGCTGACCGCCTCTCTTGCGCTTCCAATGGAGCGGGCAAGGCTTTCTTTTGTAAGAGGAAGTGTATCAGAACCCGTCTCTGCAGATTCGTCAAGAAGAAAGGCGGCAATCCTCTGTGGGAGAGAGAGGAAAAAGGTACGTTCAATACCGGAAATCACATCAGAAAAATGCTCAGCCGTCAGTTTGTAAATAAAGCTTTCCAGATAAATATTGCTTTTCATCAGTCTGGAAAAAACAGGCGCAGGAAGGAGTAAAAGCTCACAGTCTGTCTCTGCGTCAATCTGCACATCGAAGGTAATGGCAGAAAGCATACAGGAGGCGGAAAGGGTACAGATGTCTCCTGCTCGCAGTCGGTATAGTGTTGCCTCTTTTCCCTGGGAGGAGAGAAGATATACCCGCATAATGCCTTTTAAAAGAAAGAGCGTACCCAGGCATTGCTGCTCTCCTGACTGAATGGCTGCGCCTTCCTCATAATGAAGCGTGCGGATATTGGAGAGAAGCAGCTCCTTGTCCGCCTCTGACATATGTTTCCAGAAAGAAAAATTTTGAAAATAGTCGAGAAATTCATTTTTATCCATAATGTAGCTCCCTTCTTAAACAGAGTTATGTGATTCTTTTTCTACAAGCTGGTCTCTGCTGATATGAACGGTTTCTTCAGGAATTGTGTGGTTTTTCAGATTTGTGAACCAGATGGGAAGACCTGCTGAAAAAAGAAAGCTCTTTCCCTGCTGTATCTGAAAATGAATATGAGGTTCGCTTGTATTTCCGCTGCTTCCGCAGCGCGCGAGAATTTGACCTCGAGAAACCTTATCTCCGATTTTTACGCAAAAACTGTCTTTTTTGATATGGGCGATCGTGCTGTATTCCTGTGCGGAATGCTGAATTACAATATAATTCCCGCGTACATCGGAGGAACTGCACGATACTTCCTGATTATCTGAAATGGGCGTGTCCTCAAACTGATTTTTCAGTGCAACAACAATGCCGTCGGCAGGAGATAAAACTGGCTTGCCATAACAGAGATAATCGGCAACAGATTTGCCGTCGCAATGAAAAGACTGACCATTTTCTTCTATAAAAAAATCGTAGGCATATCTCTGCGGACAAATGTTCCATGAGTGAGACGTTTTTTTGTCGATTCCGCCGTTTGCCACGGTCCAGATACCTTCAAAGGGAAGAGAATACAAAACCTGAGGCTTGTAGTTCGTGATATTCGGCAGACGAAACCGATTGCGGATATAAATATATGGAATGCCAAGGAGCATTCCAAGGTTTTGAAATAAAAACTTCAAGTTTCGTATATTTTCATCATCGTTTGCGCTGTCTGTTTTAAGGACAAGGACAAAGGACAGAACAAAATCAACGATACACAGGAGAAAAAACAGATAAAATAATTTCAGCTCCGGAATATGAAAAAAAGTCCCGATCAGTCCAAGCAATCCCAGCCAGTACAGTTTTTTGGTGATCTTTAGGAAGGTAGTCATGGAGTTCACCTCTTTTAGTTGGTAATAAAAGTTGCAAGTCTATTTTTTTGCGACAATCAGATAGCGGTGGATTGTTCCTTCTATATATTCGGTATTTTCAATGCTTTTCTGCATTTTGAGCAGGAAATCAAAACATCTTTCTACAGAAAATCCGGAAAATTCCCATTCAATAATATGGGCAAACCAGACAAAGGCGCCCACATCATAAAAACGAATGGGACGGAAGGCTTCTTCTGCCCGAATGATATGAAATCCTGCGTTTTCAAATATTTCTCGCTGTTCTTTTAAATTCAAATGTGGAAATGGCTTTGACGTATTGGGCAATACCATTTCGACCAGATTCCTGTCATTTTCGCTGCCGACCTGCTCCGTAATAAACAGTCCGCCCTTTTTCAGGAGACGGTATAATTCTTCTGCATGAAAATCACCATGCCTGTTTATAATGATGTCAAAACTTTCTGATTCAAAAGGAATGTTGGAAGGAGTATCACAGGATTTAAAATCAATTCCCAGTGGAAGAAGAGTTTTTTTACATAGTTCCACATTGGGAGGATAACCTTCTGTTGCCGCTGTATTATGAAAGGGGTGATTCAGAGAAAGAAGAAATTCACCGCCGCCTGTATCGTAATCTAAAATTTTCATGTTTTTATTGAGATACTGACAGATAATCTTTTTATAATCCCACGGCAGGTCGTCTTCTTCCCTGTAGCGGTTGTGGATATGGGAAAAATCCCAGCCGTGAATATGTGCAGTTTCTTCTTCCTTTTTCCAGAGCTTTTTCCGCTCATCAGGTGTCATTTCTTTTTCCATAACGAAGTTTGTAAGAAAGATTCCCTGGCGTTCGACCTGCTGTTTTTTTATAACTTTGTAACCTCTTTTTTCAAAAAAAGGACGCGCTGTAATAGAAGCGTGTGTGGTAATATTTCCAGGTGCGGTCTGCTCCAGCGCATCGCAGATGGCGGTGGCAACGCACTGATTCTGGTGATTTGCGTGGACGTATAAACGATCCAGATAACCGGTTTCATCTATATCTCCAAAACCCGTGATACGATCTCCATCAACGGCAACTATGCTGTAATGCTCCAGAAAAGACTGGTTCCATTTTTCCAGATCAACCTGTCCGGTTGCCCATACATTTAACTGCTCCTCTGTGTAATCTTTTGCGTTTACTGTATGAATGGTATGGTAAAACAGTTCTGCCATTTCTTTACAGTCAGATGGCTTATAATTTCTGATTTTCATGTCTGAGTTCCTTCCTATTATTTTCGACAAATGGTATTTGACGCAATCTCTATCGCCGCAACATCGGTAATAATGATTATAATCATAACAACAGTGAAATTGGAGGGCAACACTTTTTCAAACAATTCTGCAATCAGGATTAGAAGTGTAATTATCATCATTCCGATTCCCATTACCCGGCACAGTTTTTTCTCATTATATTTAGCTTTATCTTCTTTCGACGCAGTATTATATCCTGCGATCAGCCAGCTTCCATGACCGGAAAGTAAGGTTATGGACATGGCTGCAAGAATCAAAAATATAATACAGAATATCCAGTCAGGTCCATGTGATACGTCAGCCAGTTTCATGACAACACCTCCCATAATGGGAATTATATCCTCGGAAAATAAAGAATTGTCGTTTCTAACAGTATAACATTTGCAGTATGTTCTGTCACTGGAAAATTCATTTGCAGGAGAAGGCGGACAGTTGATTTTTGGAAAAAGTGACTGTAAGACAAGGAGAGGGTGTGGTATAATTGGGGAAAAGTAATGAAGGGCAGATTTATATATCTGCATTTGACGAAGATAAAGTCTTGCTTGAATTTTGTTTTTTAGGCGGAAAAAGGCGATTTATAAACAATTTTAAAGAAGAATTTTGTTTTTTAGGCGGGAAAAAGCGATTTATAAAAAATCTTAAAGAAGAATTTTGTTTTTTAAGAGAGAAAAGGTAATTTATAACAATTAAACATAAATTGAGTGAGGTGCAGGATGAAGATAGTTACAATATGTGGAAGTATGAAATTTGAAACAGAAATGTAAAGGATAGCGTTTCTTTTAGAAACAAAGTATGATATGAATGTTCTACAATGTGTGTATAATGTAGATAATTTGGATATTACACCTATGGAACAGGTCGCTCTTGAAAATGCACATTATAGAAAAATAGAAATCTCGGATGCAATTTACGTTGTGGATATTCAAGGATATATTGGAAAGCAAGTTTCTAAGGAAATTGCGTTTGCAAAAAGCAAAGGGAAGGAAGTTATTTTTCATTCGGCATACATAGGAAATTAAATTCAGGATATTTGGAGGGAAACATGATTATTACAGTGGACAGAACGAACTTATTACAAGCTGCAATGATACATTCAATCTCATGGAAAGAGTCACATCGTTCTTTCTGCGTACCAGATTTTGTCGAGAGGCACACACCTGAAAGACAGCAGGAATATATGCAAAACAAGATAAACTGTGGAAGCAAGTTTTATATGCTGGTTGAAGATATGCCGGTTGGTGTTGTTTCAGTCAAGGAATGCCTGATTGAAGATCTTTATATTCTACCGGATAAACAGAAAATGGGCTATGGTACGAAGTTACTGCAATTTGCTATTGAGCAATGCAATGGTATCCCCACTCTATGGATACTCGAAAACAATACCAATGCAAAACGGTTGTATCACAAGATGGGATTTCAAGAAACAGGTAGAATTCACGCAATCACAGAGGAGCTTGATGAGATTGAACTCTCATTAGTATAACTTCCAGGTTGTTGCGTACACTGCTTTTTTGAAATTCAGTCCGGCTATTAACACTGCTGCAAAAGAAGTAAAAAGAAATCCAAAAAGAATGCAGCGGGAAGCGAAAAAACAGACACAGGAAACAGGGCTTGGAACGAAAGCGCAGCAGGCATTAAAATTGCAGCAGAAACACAACAAGTAGGGGCATTAGTCCCCTGGCTTTACTTTTCAAAGCGAAAGTGATGGAGGTAATAAAGTGGAATTTACATTAGCTGTTATGCAGGATTTGGAACAGTTAAAAAGCATATATAAAGAGATTATCAAAAATATGAATGAAAACGGTATTCAAATCTGGGACGATATTTATCCCTGTGGATTTTTTGAGGACGATATAAAAAATAAGAGGCTTTATCTTCTGAAAAAGAATGAAGAAATCATATCCGCGTTTTCTTTATCCGATACAAGCCCGGGAGAAAATGTGATCCACTGGAAAGATAAGTCTGCAAAAGCCATGTACATTGACCGCCTGGGCGTAAATATCAGGTATGCGAAAAAGGGAATAGGAAGTTTGACGCTTTCTAAGGCAAAGGAAATTGTAAGAATGGCAGGCGCTAGATATTTAAGACTTTTTGTAGTGGATATAAACGAGCCTGCTATTCAACTTTATGAAAAAAATAACTTTTTAAGGGCGAAGGGAATTTATGAGGAAGTATTTGATGATGGATTTGTACTACACGAATTTGGATACGAAATAAAAGTGTAGGCAGGAGTTGGAAAAGTACTTGCAGAATTGGAAAAGAAGCTTTACGATATGTGAAATAATTATATTTTCAGATAGAGAAAAAGGGGATAATGATTATGATACTGAAACCAATACAAAGAAAAGACAAACAAAACCGCACTGTTATTTTGCGAAGTGCAGATGTTTCAGATGCAGAAGCTCTGCTTCGCTATTTAAAAGTAACATCAGGTGAAACTCCGTTTCTTATCCGGGAGCCAGACGAAATTAAGCTTACTCTGGAGCAGGAAGAGGCATTTATCAGAAGCAAAATGGAAGAACCCGGAGAGCTTTTACTGATTGGAGAAATAGATGGAAAACAGGTAGGAAACTGTTCTGTTATGAGCATGGGAAGCTTTAAAAGATATGCCCACAGATGTGAAATTGCCATAGCATTGTATCAGGAATACTGCGGTGCAGGAATCGGAAAAATGATGATGGAGACAGCACTCCAGGAAGCAAAGAAAATGGGATATGAGCAGGCAGAATTGGAAGTTATATCCGATAATGCAAATGCTATTGCGCTGTATGAAAAAATGGGATTTAAGAAATACGGAACGTTCCCCAACAGTGTGAAATATTCTGATGGAAGGTATGCAGATGCGGAGTTTATGATGAAAACTTTGTAGGAGAGACGTTAATTTTTTCAATTATATATCTGGAAAGGAGCAGATATAAATGGGGTCATTATTCAGTTCGACATTAAATACACGTGCACTTCCTGTAGATGGTATGCGATATATAAGAAGTGATGCTCCGCTTAATTTAACAAGGGAAGAAATTCAGTGGCTGCTGGATAATAACATAACTACTCTTGTAGATTTGCGTTCTGAACAGGAATTAGAGCGTAAACCATGTCCGCTGCAGAAAATGGAAGAATTTACTTATTACCATCTGCCGGTAACAGGTGGAGAAAAGATTCCGAAATCCCGGGAACAGCTTTATGAAAGTTATCAGGGTATGATAGATGGGCAAATGGAGCTTATCCTGGATACCATATTGAATGCGGTATCAAATGTGATGTATTTTTGTACGGCAGGAAAAGACAGAACAGGGGTTGTATCTGCATTGCTTTTAAAACGTCTGGGAGTCCCGGAAAATATTATTTTGGAAGATTATATGGAATCGAAAGAGAATCTGATAGATATGCTTACTGCGTATGCGGAAAAAAATTCAGAAGCGGATATTGACATTATGATTCCAAAAGCGGAAAATATAAGAAAGATATTAAAATAGACTGAATCAAATCAACACAACAGAAAACAGGAGTTTCTTTATGAAAATTTTACTTGCAGCGTGTAATGCAAAATACATTCACTCAAATCTTGCTGTGTACAATCTCAGGGCGTACGCAGAAGAATACAGAGAAAATATAATTCTGAAAGAATATACCATAAATCAGCAAAAAGACGAGATTCTTCGGGATATTTATCTGGAAAAGCCGGATATTATATGCTTTTCCTGCTATATCTGGAACATTTCTTTTGTGAAAGAGATTGCGGAGGATCTGAAAAAAATCCTGCCGGAGTCTGTATTCTGGGCAGGGGGTCCGGAGGTTTCCTTTGATGCGGAAGATTTTTTGAAAAAGAATCCGGGATTTTTCGGTGTTATGGTGGGCGAAGGAGAAGAGACTTTCCGGGAGCTGTGCAGATTTTACGTGGAAAACAAAGGAAGTCTGGAAGAAATTTCGGGCATTGCTTTTTATTTCGGGGAAAAAATCCGTCACAATGGCTGGCGGGAGATTATGGATTTAAGCAAAGTACCCTTTGCCTATGAAAATATGGAGGATTTCCGAAATAAAATCGTGTATTACGAAAGCAGCAGAGGCTGTCCTTTTTCCTGCAGTTACTGTCTTTCTTCTGTGGATAAGAAGCTTCGCTTCCGAAATCTCGATCTTGTAAAAAAAGAGCTTCAGTTTTTTATTGACAGAAAAGTACCTCAGGTAAAATTTGTGGACAGGACATTTAACTGTAAGCACAGCCATGCAATGGAAATCTGGCAGTATATTCTGGAGCATGACAATGGCATTACAAATTTTCATTTTGAGATTTCAGCGGACCTTTTAAAAGAAGAGGAGCTGTCTCTTATGGAAAAAATGCGACCTGGTTTGATCCAGCTTGAAATCGGAGTACAGTCTACAAATCCGGATACGATAAAGGCGATCAGAAGAACAATGGATTTTGAGAGACTTTCGGAAATTGTAAACAAAATACACAGTTTTGGAAATATCCATCAGCACCTTGACCTGATTGCAGGGCTGCCATATGAGAATTACGACAGTTTCCGAAATTCCTTTAATCAGGTATATGCCCTGAAACCGGAGCAGCTTCAGCTTGGGTTTCTGAAAGTTTTAAAAGGCTCTCTTATGAAGGAAATGGAAGAGGAGTACGGGATTGTCCACAAAGAGAAAGAGCCGTATGAGGTGCTTTCAACAAAATGGCTTTCCTATGGAGAAATTTTAAAGCTGAAAACAGTGGAAAGTATGGTGGAAGTGTACTATAATAGTGGACAGTTCCAAAATACACTGAATTATATGGAAAGTTTTTTTGAGGACGCCTTTTCTATGTATGAGGAGCTTGGAAAATTTTATGAAGAAAAAGGGTATCACAGCATTTCTCATTCCAGAATGAGGAGATACGAAATCCTTCTGGAATTTCTGGAAGGGTATCAGGAGATTTCCCGGGAAAAAGTTGTGGATGCGATGATTCTTGATTTATATCTACGGGAAAATTTAAAGAGTCGTCCTTCTTTTGCGCCTTCTCAAAAATCATACGAAAAGATGGTGTGGGAATACAGAAGGGAGAAAAAGATTCCAAAGACGGCACATATTGAGGTGTTCCAGAATGGCGAGGTTGTGCTGTTTGATTATGAAAAGAGAAATCCTTTAACAAATAACGCAGAAACAAAGAGAATCAATGAAGAGGTGAAAGAATATGGGTATGTTTGATCCGAAGAAAAGAAAAGTAGTTACTGCAGTGATTGCAGTGATCCTTGTACTGGCAATGGTTGTTCCAACTGTACTTTCTCTGATTTTGTAAGGCAGGAAGTTATGAGACTTGGAAAAGCGGCAATGGAAGCTCTTCAGGCGGAAGTAACAGGAAGACTGCTTCCCGGCGATGAAATCGTGGTAGTGGGACCAGCAGGACTGAAGGGGACGTCTGTGATAGCAAAAGAAAAAGAACAGGAGCTCACAAAATATTTTTCAAAAGGCTTTCTGGCGGACGGAAAAAATCTTTATAAAGCCTGGAGGGCAGACATAAAAAAAGAGGGTATTTCTCCCTGGAATCTGGGACTGGAGCTTGGCGCGCACAGCCTCTATGAAATAGGAGAGGGCGGTTTTTTAGCGGCGCTCTGGAAAATGGCGGAGGCTTCTGAGGTGGGGCTTTCTGTGGATTTACGAAAAGTTCCCATGCGTCAGGAAACAATAGAGATTTCCGAGATTTTTTCTGTAAATCCCTATCGTTTGTATGGAAAAGGAGCGATTTTAATCGGGACTCCATCAGG
Source organism: uncultured Blautia sp. (assembly GCA_900547615.1). Classification (GTDB taxonomy): domain Bacteria; phylum Bacillota; class Clostridia; order Lachnospirales; family Lachnospiraceae; genus Blautia_A. The sequence continues at coordinate 12,672 of URHH01000032.1, forward strand.
GGAAGAACTTGTTTTTAAGCTGGAAAAACTGGGCTTTATGGCAGCAGTTATCGGACAGGCAGAAAAAGGAATTGCAAGAAAACTGTACAGCGGAGAAAATTTCCGTTATCTGGAGCGTCCGTCAAAGGACGAATTAAAAGGAGTAGTAACCACATGGCAAGATTAAATATTGTGCTTCATGAGCCGGAAATTCCGGCAAATACAGGAAATATCGGGAGAACCTGCGTGGCAACAGGGACGAGACTTCATCTGATCGAACCACTTGGCTTCAGTTTAAGTGAAAAGGCGATCAAGCGGGCAGGAATGGATTACTGGAAAGATTTAGATGTGACTACATATGTAGATTATGAGGATTTTCTGGCAAGAAATCCGGGAGCGAAAATTTATTATGCAACAACAAAAGCTCCAAATGTATATACAGAAGTTTCCTATGAAGAGGACTGCTATATTATGTTTGGAAAGGAGAGCGCCGGAATCCCGGAAGATATTCTCGTAAAAAATCAGGAAACCTGTGTGAGGATTCCAATGATAGGAGAGATACGTTCTCTTAACTTAAGTAATTCGGTAGCGATTGTGCTTTACGAAGCCCTTCGGCAGAACCATTTTGATCATATGAATCTGGAAGGACATCTTCGAAATTTTGACTGGAAGTAGGCAACTGCTTCCATTTTTTTCACAAGAATTAAGTAATTAAGAGAGTTCGAAGCAGGATTATTTGCATTGATTGATTTACGGGGGAGGAAGAGATGAATTTAATTATTAATTTTTCAGCGAGAGAAAAAGGTAACTGCGGGGCGATTGCAGAGTTTATAAAAAAGAGAGGGGATATGGTTATCCATTACAAAAACCTGCATACGCACAGGTGCAGCGACTGTGAATATGAGTGTATGCAGGGAAAATGCAAATACAGGGAAGATGACGTTTACACATTATACGAAAGTTTTTTCAAGTACGACAGAATTATTATGATCGTGCCCATGTATAGTGGAAATCCATCTTCTTTATATTTTAGTTTTAATGAGCGGTGTCAGGATTTTTTTATGGAGAATAAAGAGATTTATGACGATATGTTGAGAAGAATTTTTCTGATCGGTGTTTACGGGAGCAGACTGGAAACGCCGGATTTTGTCCCGTGTCTGGAAAAATGGTTTATGGATACTTCTTATAAAAATCACGTACTGGGAATTGAAAGACGTCCGTATAAACAGAAAATGAAAGACTGTATTCTTGATGTAGAAGAAGTAAGGGAGACAGTAGGAAGGTTTATGGATAGAGTGGAGGAGAATTAAAAAATGAATGAAATTTTAAAAAGTTTATATAACAGAAAATCTGTGCGCGTATATGAGGAACAATCAATTCCATCGGAAACTAAAAACGTGATTTTAGAAGCGGCCGTCCAGGCGCCAAGCGCAGGCTGCCAGCAGCTTTATACAATTCTTGATATTACCGATGAAAAACTGAAAGAAGCTTTATCAGAAACATGCGATCACCAGCCTTTTATTGCAAAAGCTCCACTTGTTCTTATATTTTGTGCAGATTGTAAAAAGTGGTATGATGCTTATCTGGAAGCAAATTGCAGTCCCAGAAATCCTGGAGTGGGAGATTTGATGCTGGCAGTGACAGATGCGGTAATCGCAGCGCAGAACGCAGTTGTGGCAGCAGAAAGTTTTGGCGTGGGTTCCTGCTATATCGGAGATATTATGGAAAACTGCGAAGAGCAGAGAAGACTTTTAAATCTTCCAGAGTATGTGTTTCCTGCTGCTATGCTGGTATTCGGGTATCCTACAGAACAGCAGAAGAACCGCAAAAAGCCGGAGCGCTGTAAAATGAATTATATTGTACATGAAAATGCATATCGAAGTATGGGAGGAGAAGAATTGAAAGAAATGCTGACACCTCGCTGTAGCAGACAGTCCTTCGAAGAGTGGATTGGTGCTTTTTGTGAAAGGAAATATAATTCCGATTTTTCAAAGGAAATGACACGCTCTGTGGGAGAATATCTGAAGCAGTTTGAATCTTGATAAAGCAAGGACATTCTTTGGAGTGTCCTTATTTTGTGCTTGCAAATAGGGAGGCAGAATGATAATATGATATAAAATAAAAAATACTTGATTAAAAAATCAGAAAAATAAAAAGGAGGGGTATTATGGAACTTGAGAAATATCGTATTCATTCCAAAATGGCAAGAGGCATGGAAAAAGCGGAGATTGTTTTTAAAAATGCCCGCGTTTTTCTGGCACATACAGGTGAATTTATAGATGGAGATGTAGCGGTAGCGGATGGCATTGTACTGGGGATTGGAACGTATCAGGGGGAGAAGGAAATCGAAATGGACGGAAAACTTCTTGTGCCCGGATTTGTGGACAGTCATCTCCATCTGGAATCGACTCTTGTCACTCCGGGAGAACTGATCCGTCAGGCTGCCCAGTGCGGAACGACGACTTTTATCGTAGATCCCCATGAGTCTGCAAATGTTTCCGGTACAGACGGAATTGATTATATTCTGGATCAGACGGAAAATGTTCCGGCAAATGTATTTGTCATGATGCCTTCCTGTGTTCCGGCAACTCATGTAGATGACAACGGCTGTACGCTGACAGCGGGAAAAATGAAAAACTATCTTGAGAATCCAAGGATTCTGGGGTTGGGGGAAGTGATGGACGCGCCGTCTGTAATAGAGGGAAGCGTATCCATGTATGAAAAACTGAGCCTTTTCCAGAATCGTGTGCGGGACGGGCATGCGCCGTTTCTCTCAAAGGGGGATTTATCTGCGTATGCCCTCGCAGGAATTTCCACAGACCATGAATGCGTGACGTATGAATACGCGATGGAAGAGTGCAGAAACGGAATGCAGGTACTGATCCGTGAGGGAAGCGCCGCAAGAAATCTGGATGCGATCGTAAAAGGGATCGTGGAACATCATACAGATACAGAAAGCTTTTGTTTCTGTACAGATGATAAGCACATAGAAGAGATCAGAAAAGACGGACATATTAATTATAATGTAAAAAGAGCGGTGAGTCTCGGTTTGTCTCTTCCCGCTGCCCTTAAAATGGCAACTATTCAGGCGGCAAGATGCTACGGACTGAAAAATATCGGAGCCATTGCTCCTGGGTATCAGGCTGATTTTGTTGTGCTGGATAATGAGAAAGATTTAAACGTAGTGGACGTTTATTATAAAGGAGAAAGAATTATACCGGACGAAAAGCCGGAGATCAAGCCATGTCCGCCTGTCCTAAAAAATACGGTGCATCTGGCAAGAGTGCAGGAGCGTGATTTCCGCCTTCTTCATACAGGAGAAAAAGCGCATGTGATCGTAATGGAGGAAGGACAGATCACAACAAAGGATTCCTATGAAGAAGTTCCGTGGAAAGAAGAAAACGGGGAGAAAATTTTTGTTCCAGATTCGGCATATCAGAAGATTGCAGTTCTGGAACGCCATAAAAACACAGGAAAAATCGGAGTGGGAATTATAAAAGGTTTCCATCTTTCAGGAGGAGCGATTGCTTCCAGTGTATCCCATGATTCCCACAATATGATCGTGATAGGAGATAACGACAGGGATATGCTTCTTGCAGTACAGGAACTGGTGCATACACAGGGAGGATATACATTGGTGGAAAATGGAAAGGTCTACAGAACGCTTCCGCTTCCTGTCATGGGACTTATGAGTGATGTGGGATATGAGAAGGTAAATGAAGCGCTTAAAGATATGATTCCAAAGGCACATGAAATGGGAATCCCCGCAGGCTTCGACCCGTTTATTACCCTGTCCTTTATGGCGCTTCCTGTAATTCCGGAAATCCGTATTACACCAAGAGGAATCTATCTGGTAAAAGAGGACCGTATGCTGCGGGGACCATTTGAAAATTAAATTATTTTGCTTTTTCCAGCGTAAATATGAATTCTGTTCCAACGCCCTCGGTGCTGATCACATTGATGTTCTGACCGTGGGCGTTTATGATTTCTTTTACAATGGAGAGACCGAGACCTGTTCCAAGCCGGTCTTTTCCTCTCGATGTATCCAGTTTATAGAAACGCTCCCAGATTCTGGAAATCTTTTCTTTGGGTATCCCGGATCCGTGGTCTTTGACAGAGACAAAGACTTTTCCGTTTTTTTCCGTAGTTTCCAGTACAATAGAAGAGTTATTATTACTGAATTTTAAAGCATTGTCAAGAAGATTATAAATAACCTGCTGGATCTGTTCCATATCTGCACGCACAAAAAGTTCTTTTCCTGTAAGATAAAGAACAAGCTGAATGTTGCGCTTTGCACAACTTCCTTCAAAGGTTGCGGCTGTTGTGCGGAGGGTTTCATTGATGTCAAAGCGGTGCACGTGCATCAGCCGTTTTTTGATGTCCAGATCGTTTAAGGCGAGAAGGTTTCGCGTGAGTTTTTCAAGCCGTTCAGATTCATAGGCGATAATTTTTAAATATTTCTCCTGAAGCTCATGCGGAATCGTTCCGTCCAGCATTGCCTGCACATATCCTTTGATAGAAGTAAGGGGAGAACGGAAATCGTGGGAGACGTTGGAAATAAAACGTCTCTGATATTCGCCGTTCCGGTTTAATTTGTCCGCCATATAATTCAGAGAATTTGCCAGGTATCCCATTTCGTCATCTGTTTTTATGGGAATCTTATAAGAAAGATTTCCATTTCCAAACTCGGAAGCTCCGTTTACAATCTGCTGAAGCGGTTTGTGAATACGGGAGCGGTACAGAAGGATAAGAAGTATGGCTGCACCGTACAGAAGAAGAAACATAAAAACGAGAACTTCCTGGAAGGTGCTTCTGTCATTATAAATTTGCTGCATGGGGTAGTGAAGGAATACGTACCCTTTGATACCTGTGCCGCGGATGATAGCAGAAACAACTGTAAGATGTTTTGAGGAAAAACAGTCATGGAAGGTTCCTATTTCATATGCGCCTTCCTGGGATAGGCGGGAAGCAGTATCTAAAACTTCAGATGGTTTCGGAAGTTCTTCTCTGTTTGCCGTGTCGAAAAGGATTTCTCCGTCAGCAGCGGTGATCCATATGCTGGCATTTTGAAAATCTGCGATTTCTTTCAGCGGTCTTCCAAAATATTTCATAGTGTCAGAAGACACGAGCTGGTCAAAGGATTCATGATTTGCAATGTGGGTTACTTCTTTCTGCAGTTCCTGCACGGTGTGTTCTTCCAGACGGAGTTCCACAAGATAGGAGCCTCCGGACACAATAAGGAAGAAACACACAAAGCCAAGAGCGATATAGTACATAAAAACTTTTGTAAAAACAGAGCGTGTCATCAGGATTTTACCTCAAATTTATAACCGATGCCCCATACTGTAGCGATTGCCCAGTTGGGGTGGTCTTTTATTTTTTCGCGTAGACGTTTGATATGCACGTCTACTGTTCTTGTGTCGCCAATATATTCATATCCCCAGATATGATCCAGAAGCTGCTCTCTTGTAAAAACCTGGTTTGGAGAGGATGCGAGGAAGTAGAGAAGTTCCAGTTCTTTTGGGGGCATATCAATCTGTCGTCCCATGTAGGTAACAGAATAATTTGTAAGATTGATGGTAAGATCCGGGTAGCTGACACATTTTTCGTTGGAAGGTGCGGGAGCCGGCTTTACCTGGAAACGGCGAAGGACAGCCCGTACCCTTGCAACAAGTTCCTTTGTATCAAAAGGTTTGATAATGTAGTCGTCTGCGCCAAGCTCGAGTCCGAGAACCTTGTCAAAGGTCTCTGCTTTTGCAGAGAGCATGATAATGGGTACGTCCGAGGTATGGCGGATTTCACGGCATACCTGGTATCCGTCCATGCCGGGAAGCATAAGATCCAGAAGGATCAGGTTCGGTCGGAACGTTTCTATTTCTTTTAATGCCTGCTCCCCGTCATTTACAATCCGCGTTTCAAAGCATTCCTTTGTAAGGTACAGGGCGATCAGCTCTGCGATATTGTTATCATCATCAACGATGAGGATTTTCTGTTTGGTGACCATTGAAAATGATGCCTCCTTATTTTTTAAACTCCACGATGGTTACTCCGGCATCTCCCTCACCAAATTCACCCAGTCGGAAGGATTCCACGTGTTTCTGGCGTTTGAGATAATTGTGGACACCTTTTCGGAGAGCGCCGGTTCCTTTTCCATGAACAATGCGCACACTCTTCATATGTGCAATGTAGGCGTCGTCAAGATATTTGTCAAGTTCTGCGATCGCCTCGTCCACAGTTTTTCCGAGAAGGTTGATTTCTGTGGAAATGCTGGCAGATTTTGACATGCGGATTTTTCCTGCTCCTGTGCGCTGCATGGAGGCAGTTTTGATAACCGGCTCGTCAATCAGCTCAAGGTCAGAAATATGTACTTTGGAACGGATAATTCCTGTCTGCACAAAGAGATACCCCTTTGAATCAGGGCGGCTGCTTACGGTTCCTGTGAGATTCATGCTGAGTACCTTTACGGAATCTCCAAGAGAAAGATCTTTCGCAGACAGTTCTTTTTTCGGCTTTTTCACTTCTTTTTTCTGAGTCATGCCTTTTTCGGCTTTTGACATGCGTTCGCGGATCGCCTGGCGTTCCCGTTCCATTGCTGATGTGTCTACATGATCTTTCTGGAATTTATGGAAAGACTTCATTGTCTGGTCTGCATATTCCTTGGCTTCTCGTAAAATGGCGTGTGCCTCCTCATTTGCCTGGCGGATAATGCGGTCTTTCTGTTCGTCCAGTTTTTCCTGCTTGGATTGCAACAGGGATTTTAAAGTCTCAATTTCCTTTTTATAACGGGCTGCTTCTTCCCGCTCTTTTTCCAGAGTAATACGGTTCTGCTCAAGAGAAGAAAGCATATCCTCAAAGGATTCGTCCTGCTCGCTTATCTGCTCTTTTGCCTTCTCAATGATGTAATCCGGAAGACCGAGTTTTGAGGAAATGGCAAAAGCGTTACTTTTTCCCGGAACACCGATTAACAGGCGGTAGGTGGGGCGAAGTGTTTCCACGTCAAATTCGCAGCAGGCATTTTCCACACCTGGAGTGGAAAGCGCGTAGACCTTAAGCTCGCTGTAATGGGTGGTTGCCATTGTGCGAATGCCTCTCTCATGAAGGTGGGAGAGAATGGAAATGGCAAGGGCAGCGCCTTCTGTAGGGTCAGTTCCCGCTCCAAGTTCGTCGAAAAGGACAAGAGAGCGGCTGTCAGCTTTTTTGAGGAAAGACACTACGTTTGTCATATGGGAGGAAAACGTACTTAAGGACTGCTCAATGCTCTGTTCGTCCCCAATGTCTGCGTAAACTTCATGGAAAACAGAAAGTTCGGAGCGGTCGTATGCAGGGATATGAAGCCCGGACTGTCCCATCATGGTAAGAAGTCCAACTGTTTTTAAGGAAACGGTTTTTCCGCCCGTATTTGGTCCTGTCACAACGAGAAGGTCAAAATCTTCTCCAAGGCGGACATCAATAGGAACCGCCTTTTTTTTGTCAATAAGGGGATGACGGGCTTTTCGAAGATGAATCCGTCCCTCTTCATTAAAAATAGGTTCTGTGGCGTTCATATCCATAGCAAGGGCGGCTCTTGCGAAAATAAAATCAAGCTGCACAAGGATTTCCAGGTCGGTAAGGATTTCCTCTCTGGAAAGCGCTGTCATTTCGCTTAAAGAAGCAAGAATTACCTCGATTTCTTTCTGCTCCTGAAGTTCCAGTTCCCTGATGTCATTATTTAATTTTACGACTGCCATAGGCTCGATAAAAAGGGTGGAGCCTGTGGAGGACTGGTCGTGGATCATGCCGGGAACCTGTCCCTTATACTCTGCTTTTACGGGAATGCAGTAGCGGCCGTTTCGCATGGTAATAACCGCGTCCTGAAGATAATTTCTTGCGCCTCCGTTTACAAGAGAAGAAAGCTGTGTGTGGATTTTGTCATTTACGGTTTTCATATTGCGGCGAATCTGACGAAGTGTGCTGCTGGCATCGTCGCTGATCTCGTCTTCCGAGAGGATACATCTGCGGATTTCCGTTGAAAGGGGCGTGAGCGGCTCCAGGTTCTGGAACATTCCGTCAAGAGAATCCGGAAGGCTGTCGCTCCTGTCATTTCTGGAATATGCTTTCACTCTGTTTGCGTTTTCCAGAAGACTGCATATGGAAAGAAGCTCAGGGATTCCAAGCGTGCTGCCGATTTCCAGACGTTTTAAAGAGCCGCGCACGTCTTTTACGCTTCCAAAGGAAAGGCTTCCCTTTTGAAAAAGACGGGTAAGGGCGTCCTTTGTCTGTGTCTGGAGTCTTCGGATTTCTTCTATATCGGTTAATGGAGAAAGCCTGCGGCAAAGCTCTTTTCCCATAGGGGAGGAGGCTTTCTCTGTAAGCTGTTCTACAATTTTGCTGTACTCTAATGCTTTATATGCTTTCTGATTCATAATATCTCCTGTTTCTCTGTGATGCTTTTACGGAATCGTGGGAAATTCCGACATTTCTATTTTACATGATTTTGGTGGCAATGAAAAGGAAAAAAGGAAAATACCGTTTTTTCTATGGTGTTATATCCGATTCTGTCTTATTTTTCAGTTGTTTTACTAAAAGAAAAAATTCTTTTGTATACTCCCTGTAGACAGTGACGCCTTTATTTTCCAGTTCCTGCAAAATGCCTTCATCTTTTTTTGTTTTGGGTTCATAAATTACAAGTTTCAGAGAAGGAATCTGTAACAATACGTCCAGATTGGTTACAGAAACCCGACTGAGATTTACAGCTTCCAGATGAGGGAGCTGCTGCAGCGGGGAAAGGTCTGTAAAAGGGTTGTTGTTTAAATCAAGAAAGCGCAGGCTGGTTAGATCTTTCAATCCCTGAATATCCTGAATGTCATTGTTGATGATATAAAGATCTTCAATCTGACGGCATTCGGAAAGAAAGTCCAGATTTTCAAAATAATCAAAGTATGTCAGATCCAGTTCTTTTAAATTTGGAAGCTCCGGAAGCGTTTCTGATAACATTTGAGGAATGCCTCCGCGCTGTTTTTGAAATTCAGCGGCTTCTTCCTCTGTCATAAGACCTGTTTCGTATGTTAAATCTAAACGGCTCAAATTTGGAAACAGCTTTAAATCTTCCAGAGTGGTAAAACGTTTGTCGGTTTTTGTTACATAAAAACTTTCGATTTTAGGAAGCTCTGTTTTCAGTACCCTGCCTCTTCCGTTATCTAAAAGATAGAGAGTTTGCAGTTCCATATTTTTGTCCTGAAATTTGACGCATTTGCTGTCATACCAGAAGCGAATGCCGAGAAGTCCAAGGATAAAAACAGCGAGAACAGAAACGAAAATGATATTTTGCTTTTTCATACACTTTCCCTTTCAGATCGATAAAATATTCATTCTGTAAGTGACATCTTCGGTGTTAAAAAGAGTATATCATGGAAAAGAAAGAAATTTCAATCATAATACGAAAACTTTCGGACGCTCCTAAAATCTCATTTCACGGTAAAGAATGTGTCTGTGATTTTCTGTGGCAATGGAAAGGAAAATATGTTATATTATATAGCAAAGCTTTGTATCTGCCTGATTTGAGGCAGACAGTAAATATACCAGTTTAGAAAGGCAGAAAGTTATGCGTTTTATAAATGAATTACACGAAGGCGACAGAATCAGCGGAATTTATCTCTGTAAGCAGAAGAGTTCCGCTGTGACAAAAAACGGAAAACCATACGAAAATGTAATCCTGCAGGATAAGACAGGAACGATTGACGCAAAGATATGGGATCCCAATTCTCTTGGCATAGACGAGTTTGACGCGCTTGACTATGTGGATATTATGGGAGATGTAACAAGTTTTGCGGGAGCAATGCAGGTAAGCATCAAAAGAGCGCGAAAGGCAGGAGAGGGAGAGTATGATCCGGCGGATTACCTTCCTGTCAGTGAAAACAGTACAGACGATATGTACGCTCAGCTTCTTACTATGATACATAGCGTGAAAAATCCACATTTATCCGCGCTTCTTAAGAAACTGTTTGTGGAAGATGAGGAGTTTTTACAGGTGTTTAAGGGACATTCCGCAGCGAAAACTGTTCATCACGGATTTATCGGCGGTCTTATGGAGCATACGTTAAGCGTTTCCAGACTGTGCGATTATATGGCGGGGGCATATCCGCTGTTAAAAAGGGATTTGCTGATCAGCGCGGCGCTTCTTCATGATATTGGAAAAACAAGAGAACTTTCTCCATTTCCAATCAACGATTATACAGATGAGGGACAGCTTCTTGGTCATATTGTAATCGGTTCTCAGATGATCCACGATATGGCAAGAGAAATCCCGGATTTTCCGGTTGACCTGGAAAACCAGTTGATTCACTGCATTCTTGCGCATCACGGAGAGCTGGAATACGGTTCCCCGAAAAAACCGGCGCTTGCGGAAGCTGTGGCTCTGAACCTTGCGGACAACACAGATGCCCGTATGGAAACACTTACAGAAATTTTTGCAGCAGACAAAGGGAAAAAGGAGTGGCTTGGTTATAACCGCCTTTTTGAATCAAATATAAGAAGAACAGGAGATTTATAATCCAGATGGAATACCGCAAAAACGATATTGTTACATTAGACATTGAAGATTGCGGAGTAGACGGTGAAGGTATCGGAAAAGCCGATGGCTTCACCGTTTTTGTCAAAGATGCAGTCATCGGAGACAGGGTAACCGCAAAAATTATGAAAGCGAAAAAAAATTACGGATATGGAAGGCTGATGGAAATTTTAAAACCGTCTCCATACAGAGTGGAGCCAAAGTGTGCATTTGCCCGTCAGTGCGGCGGCTGTCAGCTTCAGGCGCTTTCTTATGAGCAGCAGCTTGCTTTTAAAGAAAAAAAGGTGCGCGGGCATCTGGAGCGTATCGGCGGTTTTACAGAACTTCCTATGGAGCCGATCATCGGAATGAACGAACCGTATCATTACCGGAACAAAGCGCAGTTTCCTGTCGGGAAAAATAAGGAAGGGCGCATCATTACAGGATTTTATGCAGGGCGCACCCACACTATTATTGAAAACCGCGACTGTGCCCTGGGAGTATCTCAGAATAAGGAAGTTCTCGACCAGGTGATCGCACATATGGAATCATACGGAATCGAACCGTATAATGAAGAAACGGGAAAGGGACTCGTGCGCCATATTTTAATCCGGTACGGTTTTTTTACAGGCGAATTGATGGTCTGCCTTGTTTTAAATGGAAATTCTATTCCAAAAAAAGATGCGCTTATTGAGCATCTTCTTGAAATACCGGGAATGACAAGCATTACCATCAATGTAAATAAAAAGCGAAGCAATGTGATTCTTGGAGAAGAAATACATCTTCTCTGGGGCAAACCATATATTACAGATAAAATAGGGGATATTTCCTATCAGATTTCCCCGCTTTCCTTCTTCCAGGTGAATCCCCTTCAGACAGGAAAGCTTTACAGCAAAGCTTTGGAGTACGCAGACCTTCATGGCGAGGAAACAGTATGGGATCTTTACTGCGGCATCGGAACAATTTCTCTTTTTCTTGCCCAGAAGGCAAAGTTTGTCCGCGGTGTGGAAATTATTCCGGCAGCCATTGAAAATGCAAACGATAATGCACGATTAAACAGCATTGAAAATGTAGAGTTTTTCGTGGGAAAAGCAGAGGAAGTTCTTCCGGCAGAATACAAAAAGAATGGTATTTATGCGGATGTGATTGTAGTGGATCCGCCCAGAAAGGGGTGCGAGGAATCCCTGCTTGCTACAATGATAGAAATGCAGCCGAAGCGGATTGTGTATGTAAGCTGTGATTCCGCTACACTTGCAAGAGATTTGAAATATCTTTGCGAAAGAGGATATGAGCTTAGGAAGGTTTGTCCTGTGGATCAGTTCGGTGGGACTGTGCATGTTGAGACGGTTGTAATGCTTTCCCACAAAAAGCCAGATAGTCATATCAACGTAAAAGTCGAGTTTGGGGAGGGAGAAGGTAAAGTTCCGTTAAAGGAAATCTCTGAAAGAGCAGAAGCCTATAAGCCGAAAGAGCGAGTTACCTACAAAATGATGAAAGAGTACATAGAAGAAAAATATGGATTCAAGGTGCATACCGCTTATATTGCAGAGGTTAAGAGAGATTTAGGCTTGCCGATGTATGATGCCCCTAATGCGGTAGAAGAATTGAAACA
>URHH01000033.1 GCA_900547615.1 uncultured Blautia sp.
TATATTACACGGGAGAGCCTGTAAAAACCCCCTCCTGCCATATCCGGATGTATCCCCGTGTGAATGAAAAATTCAAGTCCTTTATCTGCCGCTATCAGATACGGCATTTTTCCCTGTTTTTCTTCTGTTTTTTTTAAAAAATCGAGGGCAAAATCTTCCTGGATATTGCCCCCGCTTACGACGATTGTATCAATCATAATATTCCTCATGAAATTGTTCTGCTGATTTCTTCCATTTTTTTCTGAATATCCTGAACACTTTCTGCCAGATCCTCCCGGAACGCGTAAGAACCTGCTACGATCAGATTGGCGCCTGCCTCCATAACTGTGGAAAGTGTCTCCTCGTTAATTCCTCCGTCTACCTGGATCTGCGTATCAAGACCTTCCGCATCGATCAGCTCCCGAAGCTCCTTAATTTTCTCTGTACACTCTTCAAGATATTTCTGACCACCAAACCCCGGCTGAACAGTCATCACAAGAACCATGTCCACCTCGCCGAGAAGATGACTTATATCATTGACAGGAGTTGCAGGCTTAATGGATACTCCCACTTTTACCCCTGCCGCACGTATCAGTTCTATGGTACGTTCCAGATCCTCACACGCCTCTGCGTGCACTGTGATGGAATCGGCTCCGCATTCCACAAAGTCACGGATATACCGCTCCGGCTCTGTCACCATCAGGTGTACGTCAAAAAACATTTTCGATTCTTTACGGATTGATTTGATCACCGGCATTCCAAAAGAAATGCTCGGTACAAAATCTCCGTCCATTACATCTATATGAAGGATTTTTACTCCCTCATTTTCCAGAATTTTTATCTGCTCTCCCAGGCGGTTAAAATCCGCTGATAAAATTGAAGGGCATAGCTGATACATAAGTCAGTATCTCCTTTTCTCTTTTAATTCCTGATGCAGAGCCAGGTAATCTTCATACCGAAGCCTGCTGATCTTGTCTGCCTCCAGAGCTTCCTTGACTGCACAGCCAGGCTCATGAATATGGCGGCACCCCTGAAAGCGGCACTCTTCTTCATATTCCCGAAACTCCGGAAAGTAATTTTTCAGTTCCTGTTCTTCCATATCCGTAAGATATAAAGATGAAAAACCAGGCGTATCTACAAGGAAGGTATCTTCTCCTACAGGAATCACCTGAGAATGCCGCGTCGTATGTTTGCCGCGCTTCAGCTTTTTGCTGATCTCTCCTGTTTCCATCTGTATCTCTCTCTGAAGAGAATTGGTAAGAGAAGATTTCCCAACCCCCGAAGGGCCTGCAACTACAGTTGTCTTTCCCCGCAGGATTTCATGAATTTCTGAAATCCCCTCCCCCTTAAGGGCACTGGAAAGGATTACCCTGTAGCCGCACTGTGTATACGTTCTGTAAAGAAAGTCAAGTTCTTCCTCTGTTCCCAGATCTTTTTTATTAAAGCACACAACTGCCGGAATCCCCTGCTGCTCCATCATAATGAGAAAGCGGTCAAGAAGCATATAATTTGGTTTTGGATTTTCCATAGCAAAGATAACAAACGCCTGGTCTACATTTGCAACAGCAGGACGTATCAGAGAATTTTTTCTGGGAAGAATTGCTGTTACGCTTCCCTCTTTCTCATTTTCGTCCAGAATGGAAATCTCCACATTGTCTCCTACAAGAGGTTTTTGATTATCTTTTCGGAAAATCCCCTTTGCCTTGCACTCGTAAACCTGTCCGTCTTCTGCATAAATATAGTAAAATCCGGCAATTCCCTTGATGATTTTTCCTCTCATGGATTACTCTGCTTTCTCAAAAGTAATAGAATATTCTCCGATATTCTGGTAGCTTCCCTGCACTTCCTCAGAAAGATATAAGGTTCCTTCCGCCACACCGGGCACGCCTGTAATATCAAGCTGATACGGGAACTGAAGCGATGTTCCCTCTGAAATAACAGATGCTTTCGGAACTCCGCCCACATACTGGATCAGTTCCAGACGTGCCGGACCGCCGCTGTAGCCGTCCGGTGTGTTTAAGCCCTGTGTACACTTCCATACTTCTCCTGCTGCAGTTGCCTGCTGTACTGCCTCATCTGTAACCTGAGAAGTCTGAGATGTATCTGATGTTGTCTGTGTACCGCCGGAAGTTCCTGTCTCTCCCTGCGTACCTGCGGCTTCTTCTGTATCGGAAGGCGGCTGATTTCCGCTGCTTACAATAAGCGTAATGCTTGTCGTATCCGGATCGCCGTAAGAACCTGGTTCCGGTGTCTGGGAAATTACTTCCCCTGCCGCCACATCTGCGCTTTGCTGCTGCTGTACATCAATTAAAAGGAATTTTCCAAGTGTGGTAACCGCATCATCTTCTGTCATTCCCACTACGCCCGGAATTTCCACTTCCACGCCCTCGCCGTAATCAAGACCGCGGCTTATCACAAGAGTTACTTTATCTCCTGATTTTGCTGTTGCTCCGGGCTCTGGAGAAACAGAGTACGCATATCCCGGATCTACAAGAATGTATCCGTCTTCATCTAAATCACTGTACTCTTTCTGGATTTCCACTTCAAGTCCCAGATCCTCGAGAAGCTGCTGTGCTTCGATTCCCGTTTTTCCGTCAATATCTGGAATGGTAACTTCCTGCGCGCCCTTACTGATATAATATTTCAGAGTGGAATACTCCTGCACCTCAGTTCCTGCCGGAATATCCTGAGAAGAAATTCTTCCTTTTTCCTGATTGGACGCCTCCTCGCCGATCATCTGCACACCGATATGAAGGCTGTTTGCAAGCTCTTTTGCCTCTGCCTCTGTTTTTCCTGTAAGGTCCGGCACTTCCACCATCTTATCGCTCTTTTCTTCCTGCGTCTGCTGTTGTCCATCTGCTGCGGGCTCTTTTTTCTCCAGCAGGCCTGTTGATTTTATGATGATTACAACAACTGCAATGAGGAGAACAGCTCCCAGGATCAGGGCTGCAATAGTCACACCCCTTCCTGGTCCTCTTTTCTTTTTGCGTTTCTGTCTTTCCCGTCTTTCTCTTTTGCGGCGGTACTCTTCCTCCTCTTCCTCGTCACCGTCTTCAAAATCATCTGCATAAACTTCTTTTTCCAGTTCTTCCACCTCTGCCCGTAATTTCTGCTTCGGCGTGTGCTTGATAGTTCCGAGTTCTTCATCTGAAATGATGACTGTTTTTGCATCATTGTCTACGGAGGTCAGCTTCACAAAATCTCCCTGCGGGTCAATGAGTGAATGCTTCAGATCTGCAATCACATCTTCCATTTTGTTGTATCTGCGATCCACACTTTTCTGTGTACATTTATAAATAATCTGTTCCAGACTGTACGGCAGCTCCGGTGTGTATACGCTTGGAGCAACCATCTCTTCCTGAAGATGTTTGATCGCAATGGCAACCGTGGTATCTCCGTCAAAGGGAACTTTTCCTGTTACCATCTCATACAGTGTGATTCCAAGAGAATAAATATCGCTCTTTTCATCACTGTATCCGCCACGCACCTGTTCCGGAGAACTGTAGTGTACAGACCCCATCACATTGGAGCTTATCGTGTTTGAAGATGCAGCTCTTGCGATTCCGAAATCTGTCACCTTAACTTTTCCATCTGTTGAAATAATAATATTCTGAGGCTTTACATCACGGTGTACAATTCCGTGACTGTGGGCTGTTTCCAGCCCCATTGATACCTGAATGGCAATACTTGTCGCTTCTTTTACTGAAAGCTTTCCCTTTTTGGAAATATAGTCCTTCAGAGTAATGCCTTCGATCAGCTCCATTACAATATAATAAAGCCCTTCATCATCACCTACATCAAATACGTTTACAATATTGGGGTGTGTAAGACCGGCCGCTGCCTGCGCCTCACTTCTGAATTTTCGGATAAAGGTTGTATCCTCCCGAAACTCTGCTTTCAAAACTTTAACTGCAACAAAACGGTTCAGCTTATGGTCCTTCGCCTTATAGACATCCGCCATGCCTCCCGTCCCGATTTTTCCTAATATTTCATAGCGTTCCGCTATAATCATACCCGACTTTAACATTTCTCCACCTCGTTCGTGAATGGTTCTACCAATATAATTGCAATATTGTCTTTTCCGCCATTAAGGTTTGCCTCTCTTATGAGAGTTTTTCCCTTTTCTGTCAGTTCCATCTCTGAATCCAATATAATTTCTTCCATTTTTCTGTCGTCCACCATATTGCTCAGCCCATCAGAACACATTAAAATAGTATCTCCGGCTTCCAGTTTCAAATCAAAAAAGTCAATATCTACTGTCTTTTCTGCACCCAGCGCTCTTGTAATGATATTTTTATCCCTGTGGTTTCTCGCCTCCTCAGGGCTGATTTCACCAAGTCTTACCATTTCCTGAACAAGTGAGTGATCTTTTGTAATCTGCTGGATCTGTCCCTGCACAACATAGAGACGGCTGTCTCCTACGTTTGCCACATAGGCGTACTGTCCCACTATTGTAGATACTACCATAGTAGTTCCCATTCCTCTGAGGCCTTCATCTTTCTGTGCCTGTTCTATAATTTCCGTATTTGCAGTTTCAATGGCATGCCGTATGACCTTTACAGGATTATAATCTGCGTCCTTACGGATTTCGTCCACCAGTATCTCCACAGCATGGGACGATGCAAAATCGCCTGCATTGTGACCGCCCATACCATCTGCGACAACGAACAGATTCGGAAGATTTCCCACTGCATCTTCTGATGTAAACACATAATCCTGATTCATCTTCCGCTTCTGTCCCACATCGGTAGCTGAATATACCTTCATGTCACTTCTCGCTTTCTGTTTTTTCCATATAGCTTTTTCTCAGTTGCCCACAGGCACCGTCAATATCGCTGCCCATTTCCCTTCTAATAGTAACATTTATTCCGCATTTTTCAAGTTTTATTTTGAAATTCTCCGCAGCCTCCCTTGTAGGGCGCTGAAAAGAGCGCTCTTTTACAGGGTTTACAGGAATCAGATTTACATGGCAGTTTATGTCCCTGATCCTTCCCGAAAGCTCCCTTGCATTTTCTTCGCTGTCGTTCACCCCTGCTACAAGGCTGTATTCAAAGGTAATTCTTCTGCCTGTTTTTTCAAAATATATCCTGCAGGCGTTTAACACTTCTTCCATTGTGTACTTTCTTGCAATGGGCATAAGCTCCTGCCTCTTCTCATCGTTTGGAGCGTGAAGGGAAAGAGCCAGCGTGATCTGAAGCTTTTCCTCTGCCAGCCGAAGCATTTCCGGAACAAGTCCGCAGGTGGAAACCGTAAGGTTTCTCTGGCTGATATGAAGCCCGCCCTCCTCTGTCAAGATGTGAATAAACCGAAGAAGATTATCATAATTATCAAGGGGTTCTCCAGTTCCCATAACTACCACATTGGAAACTCTCTCCCCGGTATCCTTCTGTATGCTGTAAATCTGATCCAGCATCTCCGACGGTGTGAGACATCTTGTAAGACCTCCGATCGTGGACGCGCAGAACCGGCAACCCATACGGCAGCCTACCTGTGAGGAAATGCACACGGAATTTCCGTGCTTATAGCGCATCAGCACGCTTTCTATTACATTTCCGTCTGCAAGCTGAAACAGATATTTTCTTGTTCCGTCCAGTCTGGAAATCTGCACGTCTACTATACGAAGCGCTGTGATCGGATACGCGGACAGCTTCTTTTTTAAACCTGAGGAAAGGTTTGTCATCTCCTCATAAGATGTGGCGAGATGCTCATGGAGCCAGCTGTAAATCTGCTTTGCCCGAAACGGCTTTTCTCCCAGGCTTTCCATAAGCTCCGCCAGTTCTTTTTTGTTCATGGACTTTATGTCTGTCATATATTTATTTCCTTCTGAATTTTGCAATGAAGAATCCATCTGTCTTATGTACTCCCGGAAGTAGCTGAAGGTATCCGAGAGCTGTTGTTTCTGAATGCAGTTCCTCCGGAAGATACGAATCCAGACTTTCCAGTTTAAATGGATAATTCTGCAAAAACCACATCATGTTTTCTTCATTTTCCTCTTTTGCTATAGTACAGGTACTGAAAATCAGCAATCCTCTCGATTTTACATATTCTGCCGCGCGGCTCAATATGGTTCTCTGAAGAATGACGATTTCCTCCTGTTTCTGGGCAGTGACACGGTACTTGATTTCCGGCTTCTTCCCGATCACACCGTAGCCGGAGCAGGGCACGTCTGCCAGAACAATATCCGCCTTACACTCAGACTCCACATCGAAAACTGTGGCGTCCTGAACCTTTGCCTGCACATTAATGGACTCTGTTCTCTGAATATTTTCCTCAATAAGTCCAACCTTATAATCGCTTACATCTCTGGCATCTACCACGCCGTAATCTTCCATTTTATCGCCCATGTGAAGGCTTTTTCCGCCGGGAGCAGCACAGAGGTCGATCACATAATCTCCTTTTTTTGGGTTTGCAACCTCTGCCACAAGCATGGAGCTTACGTCCTGCACCTGGATCTGTCCTTTGATAAATGCGTCCAGAGTAAGAATGTGATTAAAATTGCTTATCTGAAACGCATAGGGAAGGTACGGCGCCGGTTCTACTGTCACGCCCTGGTTTTCCAGACTTTTTTTCACTTCTTCCAACGCGTACTTATATGTGCGGCACCGCACAGTCAGCGGTTTTTCTGTAAGGAAATCAGCCAGCATTTTTTCTGTCGTCTCCTCGCCGTAATCATTGAGCCACCGGATCACAAGTGGTTTTGGCATGGAATATTTTACAGAAAGATAGGAAACAATATCCTCCTCTTTTTCCGGATATTTCAAATTTCCCATCTCTCTTATTACGGTGCGCAAAACTCCGTTTACAAAGGGCTTTAAATTATAAAATCCCTTTCTCTGCGCAAGCTTTACCGCTTCGTTGCACACGGCGCTGTCCGGAACGCTGTCCATAAATTTAAGCTGATACACAGCGCTTCTTAAAATTTCCCGGATTGCCGGTTTCATTTTATCTACTGTCACCTTGGAAAAAGAATCCAGAATATAATCAATCTGAATCCTGTATTCCAGAGTTCCCTCACAAACTCTTGTGATAAAAGCCCTCTCCTTCTTGGGAAGGAACTGATACTTGGAAAGGGCATTGCGTATGGCAATGTGACTGTGCTCCCCTTCCTCTTCAATCTGCAATAAAATTTCCAGGATCAATTCCCTGGCATTGACTCCACTAATCGTCACTTCTTCTTCCTCCGGCAAGAATAATCAATCTTAAAAGCTGTAATATAGATGAGGCAAGAGCAGCCACATACGTAAGCGCAGCCGCGCGAAGCACCTTGCGGGCGCCGCTGTTTTCATCTCTGCTTAAAATCCCCGTGCTTTCCAGCATATGAAGGGCTCTTGAGGAAGCGTTAAACTCCACCGGCAGAGTCACAAGCTGAAAAAGGACGGCAAAGGAAAACAGCACGATTCCCAGGGTAAGCAGAGGCTGAATCGAAAAAATCAGTCCTGCAAAAAACAACGGCCAGGAAAGGGTGGATCCAAAGTTTGCCACAGGCACAAGCGCGGAACGAATACTGAGCGGCGCATAATCAATATGATGCTGAATGGCATGACCGCACTCGTGAGCCGCCACTCCCACTGCTGCCAGAGAAGTCTGTCCGTATATATCTTCAGAAAGCCGGACAGTTTTGCTTCTCGGGTCATAGTGATCCGTGAGACTCCCGCTGACCGGAACAATCTGTACATCTGTGATCCCTGCCGCATTTAAAATCCTTCTTGCCGCCTCCGCACCGGTAAGCCCGGAAGCGCTTCTTCTGCCTCTGTAAACCGCAAAGGTGCTTTTCAGCTTTGCAGAAGCTGCCAGAGACAAAAGCATTCCTATAATGATCAGCAAATACGTAGGGTCAAATCTCCAATAATATCCGTACATCTACAGTCACTCCTTTTTATCTGAGAATTTCGTTCCTACTTCCACAGGATACCCCCTCAAAAAAGCATCTGCATCCATTCTTTTTTTGCCCTCAAGCTGAATCTCCTCAAGAATCAGCGTCTTATCGCAGCAGGCAACATGGATTCCGTTTTTATCTGTCTTCACCACAGTTCCCGGCAGAGCGGAACCTTTTTCCTCCCCTACGCGGCTTTTCCACACTTTTAAGGTTTTCCCGTTTAAAAAGGTGTAGGCGCTTGGCCAGGGATTTAAGCCCCTTATAAGGCGTTCCAGCACTTCCGCGCTTTTTGTAAAATCAAGAAGTCCCATCTGTTTTGTGATCATGGCAGCATATGGAGTGGGACTTTCTTCCGGCTGCTTTTCGTATACGGCAGTTCCGTCAAAAATGGAAGGCAGAGTTTTTACTAATAAGTCTGCCCCTGCTTTTGATAATTTATCAAAAAGACTTCCTCCCGTTTCCTCCTTTGAAAGAACAACTACCTCTTTTGAAATCATATCACCAGTGTCAAGACCCTCTCCCATTTTCTGGATCGTAACACCGGATTCTTTTTCTCCGTCGATCACCGCCTGCTGAATGGGAGCTGCGCCTCTGTACTTCGGAAGAAGAGAAGCATGAATGTTGATACAGCCAAAACGCGGCAGTGTCAGGATTGTTTTTGGAATAATCTGTCCGAAAGCTGCCACCACAATAAGATCCGGTGCAATGCCTTTCAAAATTTCCTGAAATTCCGGCTCTCTTACCTTTGCCGGCTGATACACAGGAATCCCAAGGGAGACTGCCTCCTCTTTTACAGGAGTCGGCAGCATGGTTTTTCCTCTTCCTTTCGGCTTGTCCGGCTGCGTCACAACTGCCGCAACCTCATAGCCCGCCTCCTTCATTGCGCGAAGAGGCAGAACTGCAAAATCCGGTGTTCCCATATAAACAATTTTCATAATCTGTCACCTCCCGGAGCCTTTATTCTCCGTCATAATATTCGTAATCGTCCTCGTCATAAGTGGTTCTGTGAAGTTCTCCCTCCACAAGCTCTGTATAAAGCTTTCCGTCCAGATGGTCGATCTCGTGGCAGAACGCACGGGCGAGAAGCTCCTCTCCCTCATACTCCACTTCTTCCATATCTTCTGTGAGCGCTTTTACTTTCACATAATTCGGACGCGTTACCTGTCCTGACATGCCGGGAACACTTAAACAGCCTTCATCACCTGTCTGCTCTCCGGAAGTCTCCAAAATTTCCGGATTAATAAGAACAAGCGGGCCGTCTCCCACATCAATGACAACGATTCTTTTTAAAATTCCAACCTGTGGAGCCGCAAGACCTACGCCGTTATTTTCATACATGGTATCCAGCATATCCTCCACAAGTTCTTTAAGTCTCGGCGTCATCTCCTCCACCGGTCTGCATTTCTTTGTAAGTACAGAATCTCCCTCTGTTCTGATTGTTCTAAGTGCCATTTTCTTACTTCCTTTCTTCTCTTTTTCTGTTCTGCCTTTATGCAAAATCAAACTGTATGTATATTTTCCGGAATCCGGAATTAATTTCCATGTATTTTTCTATTTTATCTTTTATATTTACAAGTGTATGATAATCCTCATGCTTTAAATAAAGCACCTGTTTATACACATCTTTTACTTTTCCAACAGGAGCCGAAGCCGGTCCGATCACATGAAGACCATCTCCATGATACACCTTTTTTACAAACTGCCCAATATAATACATTCCCTTTGAAAGCCGCTCTTCCTCCTCACATGCCCCAAGAATGGCAAGCATATGGGACGCCGGGGGATAGTCAAGAAGAATCCGGTAACTCATCTCCTCCTGATAAAAGGCTTCATAATCCTGACAGGACGCAGCCTGAATGCTGTAATGCTCCGGGTGATACGTCTGAATAATAGCTTTTCCCCGCCGCACACCTCTTCCGGAACGCCCCACTGCCTGGGTAAGAAGCTGAAACGTCCTCTCCGCACACCGATAATCCGAGGCATTTAACGACATATCTGCTGCGATCACTCCCACAAGCGTCACGCCGGGAAAATCGTGTCCCTTCACGATCATCTGTGTTCCGATCAAAATATCTGCCTCATGTTCTGAAAACGCCTTTAAAATCTGTTCATAGCTTCCCTTATTTCTTGTTGTATCATAATCCATGCGAAGAACCCGGGCATTTGGAAAGTTTTTATGGATAATCTGCTCAATCTGCTGGGTTCCTGCTTTAAATCCTCCAATATAAGGAGAACTGCAGACAGGACAGATTTCCGGCTTTGGCGTCTCATACCCGCAATAATGACAGATCAGCCTTCCGTTATTGTGTTCTGAAAGAGATACGTCGCAATGGGGACATTTCATAACGTGTCCGCAGGAACGGCACGATACAAATCCCGCGTAGCCTCTCCTGTTTAAAAAAAGCATTGCCTGTTCTCCCTTTTCAAGACAGGCGCTGATCTCCTCTGAAAGACTTCTGCTTAATATGGAACGGTTTCCTGCCTTTAATTCTTCCCGCAGATCAACGATTGATACCTCAGGAAGCGGGCGCGCCTCATATCTGGAATTGAGATTTACGAGAAGATACTCTCCCCTTTCCGCCCGGCTGTATGCTTCCAGGGACGGGGTTGCAGACCCCATCACAACATAAGCGCCCTCTGTCTCTGCCCTGTACACTGCCGTCTCTCTCGCGTGGTACCTTGGGGTATTTTCGCTTTTGTAAGTCGGTTCGTGCTCCTCGTCTATAATAATGAGTCCCAGACTTGGAAACGGAGTGAAAAGAGCAGAACGGGGACCTACCATGATCTTGCATTCCCCTCTTTTTGCCCGCTTGAACTGGTCGTAGCGCTCTCCCTGAGAAAGTCTGGAATTTAATACAGATACCTGATCTCCAAATCGCCCGTAAAACCGGCGGACCGTCTGATACGTAAGCGCGATTTCCGGGATCAGGACGATCGCCTGTTTTCCTTTGCTTACCACTTCCTCGATCAGTTCCATATACACCTGGGTTTTTCCGCTTCCTGTCACACCCCGGATCAGAACAGGACGCGGTTTCTCCCGTCTCCATTCTTCTCTTATCTCTTCTACCGCATTTTTCTGCAAAGGCGTAAGAGAAAAGTGTTCCTTTTCAGCTTCCATTTCCGGAGAAACTGCATTTCTGTAAATCTCGCTGCTTTTTACGGAAAGAATCCCCTGTTCCGTAAAATATTTCATAACAGAAGGAGACGCACCCATATTTTTTACAGCGTCTGTATAGTCCACACTTTTATCCGGGCTCTCCAGCACAGAACGGAGAAGCCTTATTCTTGCCTTATACCTTGTATTTTCAAGTTCTTTTAAAATCCTCTGTCCTTCCGTTTCTTCTGTATCAAGACAGATTCTTCTCTTTTCTTTTGCCCTGACTGTCTCCTGAATGGGAAGAACCGTCTTCAGCGCCTGGATCATAGTAGAGCCGTATTGTTCTTTCAGCCAGGCTGCAAGCGCGATAAGCCTTGCTTCTGTGGTATCTTCGCTGCTTCTAAGCTCTACGATCTCCTTGATTCTCTCCGGAGAAAAAGACGGCGTATCCGAAAGCCCTACCACATATCCCTTTCTCACGGAATTTCTGTTTCCAAAAGGAACG
This sequence comes from uncultured Blautia sp., assembly GCA_900547615.1. Taxonomy (GTDB): domain Bacteria; phylum Bacillota; class Clostridia; order Lachnospirales; family Lachnospiraceae; genus Blautia_A. The sequence goes on from URHH01000033.1 coordinate 11,458, forward strand.
GAAACTACCATTCCCACGCGTATTTCTCCCTGAAGTCTCTCCGGCACTTTATACTGAAAGCTCCGGTCAAGCTTATCATGAGAAATATCAATAATTACATCTGCATAAATCATGTATCTGCACTTTCTATTTTCCCGCCAGAATCTCTGCAATCAGGACTCTCTCGTCCATCGGATATTTTTTGCCCCGGATTTCCTGATAATCTTCGTGCCCTTTCCCTGCAAGAATAATAATATCTCCCGGTTCTCCGTGAGAAATCGCGTAAGCAATGGCTTCCTTACGGTCGATAATCTCCACATATTTTCCGTCTGTTTTCTCAATTCCTGTTTTAATGTCGTCTATGATCGCCTGGGGATCTTCATTTCTCGGATTATCTGACGTAATGATGGTAAGGTCTGAAAGACGTCCGGAAACTTCTCCCATCTCAAAACGGCGAAGTCTGGAACGGTTTCCGCCGCAGCCGAAAAGACACACCAGCCTGTGCGGGCGATACTCCCGAAGGGTACTTAAAAGGCTTTCCAGAGCCATAGCATTGTGGGCATAATCGATCATCAGAGTAAATTCATCTGAGACTTTTACCATCTCAATCCTTCCCTTTACCTTCGCCACCTTCAACGCCTTTATAATGTTCTCTTCTGAAACTTTAAAATGACGGCAGATGGCAATGGCAGTAAGGGAATTATAAATACTGAATTTTCCCGGAATATCAATCTCCACTGGAAAATCCATCAGCCCCTTTAAGTGGTAGGAAATGCCAAGACTTCCCTTTCCGCTTATCAGCTTCGCATCCTCTGCGCGCAGATCTGCCTTTTCAGAAAATCCATATGTCTCAAGAGCACACGTATGCCCTTCCACAATTTTTTCAAAATGCTCGTCGTCCCGGTTTACGATTCCCACACGGCACTGTTTTAAGAGCATCGCCTTACAGGAAAGATAATGCTCAAAATCTCTGTGCTCATTTGGTCCTATATGATCCGGCTCAATATTTGTGAAAATTCCGAAATCAAACACAAATCCCTGTGTTCTGTGAAGCATCAGACCCTGGGAGGACACCTCCATTACCACACAGTCGCAGCCGGCTTCCACCATCTCATGAAAATACTGCTGTACCACGTAAGATTCCGGAGTCGTATTTGCCGCCGGAATTACTTTGTCTCCGATGATCGCCTCGATCGTACCGATCAGACCAACCTTGTATCCTGCGTTTTCCAGAATAGACTTTACCATGTATGTGGTCGTCGTTTTTCCTTTTGTTCCTGTAATTCCAATCGTTTTCAGCTTTTCTGCAGGATGCCCGAAATAGGCGGCGGAAATAAACGCCATCGCATAGCGGGTATCTTTTACAAGAATTACCGTAACATCTTCAGGCGCTTCTGTCTCTTCCTCCACAATGAGAGTTTTGGCTCCTTTTTCCACCACATCGGGGATAAACTTATGTCCGTCCACAACAGCGCCCCGGATACAGATAAACATGGAGCCTTCCTCTGCCTTTCTGGAATCGTAGGCAACGGAAGTCACCTCCCGCTCCACATCTCCCTGCAGGCATGTATATTCCAAATGTTCCAATAAGGCTGATACCTTCATATTCCATTCCTCCTGCTCCTCCTTTTGCCAAAGCAGACCGGAGGTATTTATTCTTTTATAGAATATCACACCTCCCCCCGGTTTTCAATGTTTCCTTTTCCCTTTCAGAACCGGCACGAGAAGAATACAGAGCATTGCGGAAGCCACAAGCAGGGAATGCATCTTTTCCGTTTTTGTCCTGTCTTCTGTTTTTGGAATTTCCTTACCTTCATATTGAATTGCCGATGTACCGCCCTGTATCTGAACAGGAACCGGCGTGGGCGTATCCAAAACCTTCAGCGTCTGTACAGACGCCTGCGCAGTCACTTCACGCTCTCCCGTCTCCTTTGAAAGAACAATCACTTCGTTTAAAAGTTCTCCTTCCACGCCTCTTTCCGGCAATTTCACCTTTGCTTTCAGAACAATACATTCCCCCGGATTCAAAATGGGAATAAAAGCTTTATCTTTTGCCTCGTTTAATTCCACGCCTTCTTTTTCCACAAATTCCGCACGGATCCCTTCTTTCAGAAATCTCTCTGTCGTAATGAGGGAATGGAGGGTAAGCTCCCCTGTATTCTGAATCCGTATCTCATAAGAAATTTCTTCCCCCGCTACGGCAGTCGAGCGGTCTGCAATCTTCTCCACTGAAAAATCCGCTTTCAGAGGTTCTATCTCCGACGTCCAGACCGCTTCCAGAGAAACTCCATCTTCCGGAGAAGCAGTCACTGTACAGGTAAGGGGTTCTTTCTGTTCCGGAAGAAGCTGAGCTGTAAGGAAAAGAAGAACTTCCTGACCGGGTTCCAGAACAGACAGAACGCTTCTGTCTTCCAGAAAATTAAGACCCGAAGCTTCCTGCCACTGCCATGTAACTTTCGGACAGGAAAAAGCAGAGTTCAAAATAATATCAGAAATTTTCTCTTCTCCTGTGTTTTTCAGGGTAACTTCATACACTGCCGCTTCTCCTGCTTTTAAGACAGGCTTCCCGTTCAGCAAAAGTGTGAGTGGGTTTTTAATTTCTTCTTCCTCTTCTGCGCTCTCCTCTTTGTTTTCTTCCGTTACTTCTTCCTGCGTTTCTTCTGTATCTTCCTTTTCTTTTTCTTCCTGTTTTTCTTCTGTATCTGTCACTTCCTGCCGACTCTGTTCTCCGTCCCACAGTTCTGCATTTACTGTTCCGTCACTGAGTTCCATTTTTTCCACATCTGCGCCAGAAACTTTTTCGCAGTTTCCCCAGTTTCCACATAAAAACAGCAATGTAAAAATCACAGCGGCAGCTTCCCCTGCGTGTTTCCTGATTCTTTTTTTCATAAATACCTCCTTAATTTTTTGTTTTCCAAATGGATTTTTTTGCCGAACGGCATGAAATAAAATAGAATTTTCAGATATGTACATATTATCATTTTCCAGTAAAAAGTACAAGGTTTTTTCAGAAAATCAAATTATTTTAAGATTTATTTATAAATTTTCGATATATTTTATACTTACGTCATACTTTGCACACAGTTACCCGATATAATAGGTCTTGGATAGATGAAAACCACTCTCTATCTCCCCCCTCAAAAAGTAAAGAAAAAGCTGCCGTATGAAAATACAGGCGGCTTTTTCTTTTGTTCTTGCAATTCACATACTGCTCTTTTATAATTATCTTTATAACAGCAAAAAAAGAAAAGAGGTATCTCCTATGAACGAAAAAATCGTAGTAGTTGCACTTGGCCATAGAGCTCTGGGAACCACCCTTCCGGAGCAGAAAGAAGCCACAAGAGCCGCTGCAAAAGCAGTTGCAGATTTAGTTGAGGAAGGCGCAAAGGTTGTCATCTCCCACAGCAACGGTCCACAGGTAGGAATGATCCACACAGCCATGAATGAGTTCGGAAAAGCGCACCCGGATTACACGTTCGCTCCTATGTCCGTATGCTCTGCCATGAGCCAGGGCTATATTGGCTATGACCTTCAAAATTCCATACGGGCAGAGCTTCTCTCAAGAGGCATTTATAAGCCTGTAAGCACAGTCCTCACACAGGTTGTGATCGACCCGTACGACGATGCTTTTGCAGAACCGGAAAAAATCATCGGACGTGTTTTAAATGAGGAAGAAGCAGAAATCGAGGAGGAAAAAGGAAACTTTGTCACTCCATGCGAAGGAGGCTACCGCAGAATCCTCGCTGCGCCAAGACCGCAGCGCATTGTGGAATTTGAGACAATCCGCACACTTGCAGATGCAGGACAGGTAGTCATCGCAGCCGGCGGCGGCGGTATTCCTGTTCTGGAACAGGGCATTCAGCTTCACGGAGCAAGCGCCATTATTGAAAAAGACCTGGCAGCAGGACTTATGGCAGAAGAATTAAACGCAGATACTTTGATGATCCTCACAAGCGTGGAAAAAGTAAGCCTGAATCTCGGAAAAGACAATGAAGAATTTCTGGACACAATCTCCGTACAGCAGGCGAAGGAATATATGGAAGCAAACCAGTTTTCACCGGGCTCCATGCTTCCGAAATTTGAAGCAGGAATTTCCTTCATTGAAAAAGGAGAAGGAAGACGTACGATCATCACAGATATTTCTCATGCCAAAGACGGATACCTTGAAACAACAGGAACCATCATAAAATAAGCTGCTTTAAAAAACAGTTTCTTCTTAATATACAATGAAAGGCAGCAAAAGACGGGATAGGCATACAGGCTGATATGCTTCCCGTCTTTTTAATTACTATATTTACATAGATTTTCTCTCTGCAATCTCTGCCATTTTCGCCTCATTCAGACGTGTATCGCCATGAACACGGCTGTAGGAAAGGTATCCGTTCATACGGTCGATTTTTGTAAGATTGCTGGAACCGCATACAGGGCATACGTCCATCTCAAGCTCCTCATGTCCACAGTCATCGCAGTACGCAAGAGAAAGATTTACTCCCTCATAATATCCAAGAGCCATTGCTCTTCGGATAAGGGTACGGATCGCCTCTCTGTTATAACTGATCGGATAACGGACGTACTGGATTTTTCCTCCGTTGCAAAGCTCCCAGAAACGTCCTTCCAGATCCTGTTTCTCAATAGGAGTAACGTCCTCTGTCACATGGCAGTGGAAACTGTTGCTTACATACGGGCGGTCGGAAACGCCCTCCACAATGCCGTACATTTTGCGGAACTGCTCTACCTGAAGACCGCAGAGACTCTCTGCCGGTGTTCCGTAAATTGCGTAAAGATAGCCGTCCTCTTTCTTAAACTGATTGACTTTATCGTTGATATAACGGAGAACCTCCAGAGCAAACTCTCCGTCCTCTGTAATGGATTTTCCATTATAAAGCTCCTGCAGCTCATTTAAAGCTGTAATTCCGAAAGAAGCTGTCATTGGCTTTAAGATTTTTCCGATTTTTTCGTGCGGTTTTAAATGGCCGCCGTAAAATCCTCCTTCACAGTATGCAAGAGGATTTGTAGAAGCGCGCATCTGTCCAAGATATTCATAAGTACGGATATGAAGGCTTCGGATCATTTCCAGGTAAAAATCAAGAACTTCATAAAAATCTCGGTTTTCCGCACGGGCTTTCGCAAGGATCATCGGAAGATGAAGGCTCACAGCTCCCACATTAAATCTTCCCACAAAAACAGGAACATCGTTCTCATCTGCAGGCTCCATGCCTCCGCGCTCATACCAGGGGCTTAAAAATGCCCGGCAGCCCATCGGACTGATTACTTTTTTATATTTTTTGTACATACTGGAAATATATCCCTCGCCTGACATGGAAAGCCAGTCAGGATACATGGTTTTTGCGGAACAATCTACGCCAACCTCAAATACGTCCTCACAGCATTTTCCTTTTCCGTGAATATTTTCATCATATAAAAATACAATTTTCGGGAAAAGAACCGGCTTCTTTCTTCCTTCCTTACCCTGTCCGCCCTGATGCACCTGCAAAAGAGAAATGCTGCACATTTTCTCAAACTGTTCTGTTCCAAGACCGAGCGTCACAGTAACAAACGGATAATCGCCTCTGGAAGAACCAACTGTATTTAATTTGTACTCAATTCCCTGCCAGCCCTGGTCATAATCACGGCGAACCTTGTCGAGGGCGTATTCAATGGCTTTCTCTTCTCTTCCGCTCCAGCTTTCATCAGAATATTTCATAAATTCCTGAATATATCTGTCGTAGCTTTTCTGGGCGTAAGGAGCCAGGATCTTATCTACCTCGGGAACTGTAAAGCCGCCGTACTGCTGGGCTGCCGTACTTAAAATAATATCGCCCATAACATCAAAAGCAGTATCAAGAGTTTTCGGCTCGTTATACCACACATTTCCCATCTCGAATCCGCCGCTTAATACAGAAGCCACGTCAAAAAGACAGCAGTTCATTGTATCAAGGCGGGCAGACTGGTCGTGAATATAAATATAACCGTCTTTACATGCCTGAAGCTCATTCCGGTTCATAAAGAATTTCCGGTAAAGCTCCTTGTTCAGCTCATTAAAAATCAGGCTTCTCTTTGTGGCAACAAGGGCGCTGTCCGTATTTGCATTACTCTTGTCTCCAATGTAACGGATCGCCTGACTTTTTGTATATACATCGTCCATCATATGGATAAAATCAAGCTTATAATTCCGGTAATCCCGATAACTTTTTGCAACAGCAGGATTTACACGCTCAAGAGCTCCCTCTACGATATTGTGCATTTCCTGGATCTGGATCTCGTTTTTTCCAAGAGAATCGGCGTGCTCCTGTGCAAAACGACAGATAAAATCTTTCTCCTCATCAGAAAATGTATAAAGTATACGCGCAGCGGATTTATTTACTGCTGCCACAATTTTCAGAGGATTGAACTCCTCCTTCGTCCCATCTTTCTTAATCACATAAATCATACTATTTTTCTCCCAATTACCATATCTAGTTATAATTTTCAATTTTTTTCTTCATCTCACCCATATATGGTGCTTACAAGAGTATAGCATAACCCTCTGAAAAAGGGAAGGGGCAAAATTATCTATTTCCTGTACATTCTTTTCAGGACAGGGAGAAGAAGTGCACAAAACGCGGAATACACAAGGAAAAGTAAAAAAATCCCGTCCAGAACTTTTCCTCCGATTTCATACAAAGTAAAATTTGCCGTTCCCTGCGCAAGCTGCAAAAGCCTGTCCGGAAGAAGCCCCAGAATTTCTGCCACTGCCGAATTATTAATATTTGACAAAAAGGAGGGCAGAAATACCAGTACAAAGGGAAGGATAACTGCCGCCGCCAGAGACTTTGTTTTTCCGGATACCAGCATGGTAAGAAACGAAATAAACAGACAGCCCAGGTATCCCCCGACTGCGCAGAGAACGTACTTTTCCACATTTGTCATTTCATAAAAGCTTTTCCAGCCAGAAGAATTTGCCTGAATCGGGCAAAACGCTCCGTCTGCACCAAGATAAAGAAGAACTGCTCCCGTATATAAAAGCACTGTGCACCAGTATATGCCCGTAACAATATAAAAACAAGCCTTGACTTTTGCGGAAACTGCCTTATTCTTTCCGTAAAGAGAAGAAAACAGAATACTGTCTGCTTTCCACTGAAATTCTCTTGCAAAAATCCCGGAAACCAGGTATCCAAGCACAAGCATGAGAATCATAAGAATTGTTGGAAAATAAAGAAAAAGCTGCTTCCAGCCCTCCACATAATCGTAAACAAACGGTGTTGTAAGACTTTCATATTTCTTTATCAGATATTCTTTTTCCGTTTCTGAAAAAAGCTCCTTTCCTTCTCCAAAAAGCCAGTCTTTTAAAAGAATGATCCTGTTTTCATAAAATTCAGACGCCTCTTCCGGCTTTAAGCTGTCTGCTCTGAAATAATTATAATCCCGAAAACCTTCTGCATATGCGTAGTTTAAGAGATTTCTGATTTCCAGAAAGCCCTGCTTTTTATGAAACGCCTTATCGTTCTCCTGAAAGTCATCAGACTGCGCCTCCGGCGTCTGTGAAATTTTATTATTTTCCTCAATGACTTTTCGGATTTTCGCCTCATCGAGAGGGCCTGCCCACGCCTTTTGCTCTTCCCTTAATTTTTTCACTGCGCCGAATCCTTTTTCTGTTTCCCCCGCTTCATTTACGTAAGAAATATTTCCCGCAAAAAAACAGACAACACACAAAAGCACAGCGAGAAGAGCCACTGCAATCTGATCTCCTCTTCTCAAAAACACTTTCTTTATCTCAAATTTCACCATCTTCCTCACCTGCCCTTCTTCCAAAATAACAGAGAAATACATCTTCCAGATTTGCCGCTGCCAATACCGCATCTTGCCGTGGTTTTTCCTCCGAAAGAACACGAAGCTTTATTTTTCCCTCTGCACGCCTGATATTGGAAATCTTATAATTTTTCATAAACCCTTCTGCTTCCTTTTCATTTACTGTACACTCCCACACACCTGCAGGAAGACAGGAGGTCAGCTCCTCCACAGTCCCTGTCTTTTTGATCTCTCCCTCCTTCATAAGAAAAACAGAATCTGCAATATACTCTATATCTGACACAATATGCGTAGATAAAAGCACAAGACGATTTTGGGAAAGCTCGCTTAACAGGCCTCGAAAACGGATTCGCTCGTTGGGGTCAAGACCTGCGGTGGGCTCGTCCAGAATCAGAATCTTCGGATCATTTAACATTGCCTGGGCGATCCCCACTCTTCTTTTCATACCTCCGGAAAGACGCTTCATTTTTTTGTTTTTTTCCCGGGAAAGCCCCACCTGATTTATCAAAAGCCCCGCTCGTTTTTTCGCCACAGCAGGGCGCAATCCTTTGACCGAACTGATATAAAGAAGATAATCCCAAACTGTAAAATCAGGATAATATCCAAACTCCTGAGGCAGATACCCGAGAAGCTTTCGGTACTCTCCGTCCATCGAAAAAATATCTTTTCCGTTATATTTGATTTTTCCTTCTGTGGGAGAAAGAAGGGTACAAAGCATTCGCATCATGGTTGTTTTTCCTGAACCGTTGATTCCCAGGAGCCCGTAAATTCCCTCTTTCATCACACAGGATACATGGCTTACCGCATTTGTACTCTGAAAACTCTTTGAAACATTTTCCATTTTTAATTCCATAATATCTGAACCTCCCACATTTGTCTCCATTTTTTCTGCCCTCTGCTTACGCAGTAAAAAAGATACAGAACAGAACTTATAAAAATCAAAGCCCACACCGGTTTTGTCACCGCTTCATAAATCGGTTCCTGCAGAAGAAACAGAAGCCACACAGCATCCCACATCATACAGAGAAAAACAGAAAATACTTCTGATCCTGTTTTTCTGCTGTATAAAGTTCCAAAACAAATACAACAGCTTATATTAAAGGGAATAAAAAACTGCACCACTGCTTCCCACATGGTAATCCTCCCGGAAAGAGAAGCTGCTGCAAAAAAAATCCCGAGAATAAAACCATCTGCCAGAGCAAACGCCATAATCCTTGCCGCATACATCTGACGAAGCGTGTAAAATGTGGTTCCCTCAATTTCCATCGCTCCTGTATTGCGGTTTTTCCAGAGTTCCGGCATGATCAGCACTGCGAAAAGAGAGGCAGCCATTCCCATTCCTTTTTTTACATACGCACCGCTCTCTGTATATACAAGGAGCCACCAAAGCCCCATAAGGACGGCAGCCTGTAAAATCCACCATCTCTTCTGAATATATCTGCTCTGCTCATAAAGAAATTCAGGAAACGAGGCGTCTCTCTCCTGCTCTCCTTCATAAAACGCCTTCTTTGCCGCCTCAATAGCCCTGTTTTCTTTTTCTTCGCTTATATGCATCTCTTTTATCTTTGCAATGTAATTTCTTATTTCCCGTTCATCTCTTCTCACGGTTTTCCCCTCCTTTCAGCTCCTTTATAAGAAGCTCTCTCACACGTTTGACCCTGTATTTTACAAGTGAAAGACTGATTCCTGTAATTTTTGCAATCTCTTTTTGCTTCCTCTCCTGAACAAAATATAAAATTGCCGTTTCCCGAAGTTCCTCCGGAAGTCCTTTTAAAATCCTGCTTATATCCATAAGCTCCTCAAGTCCTTCCATACATTTCCATTCTGTTTCCGGCAGCTCTGCCATTACCACATCTTTTTTTCTGCGAAAATAATCCTTACACACATTTCCTGCGATCACATAAAGATAATTTCCCGCTTTCCCATAATGGCGATATTTTTCAAACGTGCGGAAAAACCGCTCGAATGTCTCCTGCGCCGCGTCCTCCCCGTCTTCCCTGTTACAAATATGAAGACAGCAATACCGCAAAATTGCCGGATAATACTTTTTTACGAAAGCTTCTGCTGCCGCCTCGTCTCCTGCTCTCATTTTCTGTATCAGGCTGAAATCTCTGTCCATCTCTTTGCTCCTGTCCCGTTTCTCTGGCTGCTCTGAACCATACTTTTCTCTCTTTCTCATGCCTTCACTTATTATAACGGTCCAAAAGTCAAAAAAGACAGGACAAACCATGATTTTTTCGTATAATTTTTTTCCTGCAAAAAATTGTCACAGACAAACTTTCCTGTTATAATAAAAGCTAATTATTTTTATGAGGAGGGCTTTCTATGGAACAGATGAAAATCCCCACCGGCTATCAGGCTGACTTAAACCTTCATGATACCCAGGTGGCAATCAAGACAGTTAAAGACTTTTTTCAGCAGACTCTGGCGCAGAAACTAAATTTACTCCGCGTATCAGCGCCTATTTTTGTAAATCCGGCATCAGGTCTGAATGATAATCTAAACGGGATAGAACGCCCTGTAAGCTTTGATATTAAGGGACAAAAGGATTCTGCAGAAATTGTTCACTCCCTTGCAAAATGGAAGCGCTACGCGCTGAAACGCTACGGTTTCTCTCAGGGAGAGGGACTTTACACAGATATGGTCGCCATTCGAAGAGACGAAGACCTTGACAATATCCACTCTGTTTATGTAGACCAGTGGGACTGGGAAAAAATTATTTCCAGAGAAGAAAGAAACATGGACACTTTAATCCACACAGTCCGCACTATTTACAGTGTTCTTCGAAAAACAGAAAAATACATGGCAGTACAGTATGATTATATAGAAGAAATTTTACCGAGAGAAATCAGCTTCGTCACAACACAGGAGCTGGCTGATATGTACCCGGACTGCACTCCAAAGGAACGGGAATACAAGATTACAAAAGAAAAAGGCGCTGTCTTCCTTATGCAGGTAGGCAAAGCCTTACGAAGCGGCGAACGCCACGACGGACGCGCGCCGGATTATGATGACTGGGAATTAAACGGGGATATTCTTGTATATTACCCGGTTCTTGATATTGCTCTTGAGCTTTCTTCTATGGGAATCCGCGTGGACGAAGAATCCCTTGACCGTCAGCTTACAGAATCAGGCTGTGATGACAGACGGGAGCTTGATTTCCAGAAAGCTGTTTTAAATGCAGACCTTCCTTATACCATCGGCGGCGGAATCGGTCAGTCCAGAATCTGTATGTTTTTCCTTCGAAAAGCACATATCGGAGAAGTACACGTTTCTCTCTGGCCGGAAGAAATGCGAAAGTCCGCGGAGGAAAATGGGATTCTGCTGTTGTAAATAAAAATTACAGGAGATGGTTTCCTGTGATGTAAAAACCCCCTGGAATATACCGGAAAGTGGTATATTTCAGGGGGGTTCTGTTTAATAAAGCAAAAGATTTCCTCTCTTCTTCGCTTTCTGCAACATTATTTTAAACATTATACTTCTGAATATTATGGTGCGGCAGAGCCGCCTGTCCGGTGTGGCGAGAGCCACCTGTCCGGACTAACGGAGCCACCCCATTTCGTTTATTAAGTTACTTTGCCATTGCTGGATCCAGTCCATATACTTCTCTCATAGAGAGGTCTTTAGCTGGATCAACACTTTCAATATCGATTTTATAGGAATCATACGATATACGATCCATAATGGCATCGGCAAGAGTACTTTCACCATCACAGATTTGCTGGTACCATTCACTTTCACGGAACTGAGAACAAAAGATTGTTGAAGATTTTTTTCGTCTTTTATG
>URHH01000034.1 GCA_900547615.1 uncultured Blautia sp.
GTTCCCACTATTTGATTATAGTTTTATTTAAGAATACCTTGCCGCATATTTTTTAACTCCTTTTTGGAAATGTAGTAATTATAACACATCTGCATCCGAAAAGAAAGCATTAAATAATATTGACTTACATTGAATTTTCTGGAGACTTATGCTAATACTCAAAGCAACAAATCGAAATATACAAGAGGATTTTTTATGGGAAACGAGATAAATATTGCATTACTTCAAATGCTTCCGGGTAAAGATATTACAGAAAATATGGAAAAGGCATAATTATTTAAAAAATAGAGCAATCGCAACCATAATCTGAAAAGGGAGATAATATTTAAGAAACATCAAATATTCGGATAATTATCCTGTATAGGTTGTCATTCTCTGTTCAGATGCAGAGACAATAAAAACAGCCGAACAACATCAAGGAAAATTTGGCTACTCCCCATACTGGCTTTTGCTAAACAACTCCAACCAGTCACCCCAGTAGACAGTAACCTCCATTTTGAAACTGGAATAAATTTGTCGATCATCACAATTCCAATCTCATAGAAATGACTTCCTGAAATCCGGCTATGCGGGAGCGAAATCCTTTGGGATTTCTTCCACACTCGACAAATCCAGCCCGTTCGTACATAGAAACTGCTCTTTCATTTTCAGCAACTACTTTAAGTTCAAGCTGGTTATATCCCGCTGTTTTAGCACATTCGATACACGAAGTCAGCAAAGCCTTACCAATTCCAAGTCCCCAATACTTTTTCACAACACTGATGCCAAATTCTGCTCGATGCCGTACCTTATATTTTGTACCGATTGCCTCAATTCCTGCTGTTCCCGCAATTACACTATCAACTATGGCAAGCAATTCAATCTCTCTTTCACTCTCAGCTTTTTCTTTCAGAAACTGGCTCTCCTGTGCGGCATTAAAACTGTTTTCATCTGGATATGTAAGCAAATAATCTGTTTCACTATGTGTCAGATTGAAATTATCCACTACAAGCTGACCATCACTCTCTGTTCCATTCCTCAAACAACATTCCATGCCATTACTTAATATTATTGTTTTGTTATATCTCATAACTGCTCCTTTACTGACAACTGTCCTCAAAGTCAGCTTCTTCATCTATACAATATCCTAAGCAGAAAAATGTTTTCTCATTTCATATTGTTTAACAAATACACTAAATTTCAATTTCTTCAAAAAAGCGTTCAATGCCTGATCCCGTTCATCCACATTTATTACTCTCATCTCTAAACTCTTTGTTTGTTTAAGTAAATCTAACAAAATCTCTGTGGCAACTCCCATTCTGCGATATTTGGGATGTACCGCTAACTGCGCAATATCTCCTTTTATTTTGTCCACAATACCATATCCAATCAAGTTTCCATCAAATTTAACAATCGTATAAGAAAAGGATTTAGCGATTGCACAAACAGCGTCTTTTGCGTTTTGCCATGAAGGTGGATAAGTCCAAAAATCTTTGACTGCTGTCCATTGATCATCTTGTAATTTTTCCGGATGTTCCAGTTTCCACACTTTATGTACGCCCGATTCTTTTATCTTGCCCGTCAGTTGGTAACAATTCAATATTCTGTTAATTCGAAATCCCTGTTTTTTATATAAAGTGAGCGCCTTCTCATTATCTTGAATCACTTCCAGTTGATACACGCTGATTTTATTTTTTATACATATAGTACTAACCAGATTCAATAATTCCCCCATAATTCCTGTTCTCCGAAAATCGGGGATAACTCCTGTTCCGAGGTCATAGACTGTCTTTTCGTTATCCCAATCTCTCACTCCATTCAAGATAAAACCGACAAGCGTTCTATCTGCAAAGGCTCCAACTGAAACCGCAGGCATAAATCCATTTCTTTTCAGCATTGTTTCAAAAGATTTAAAAGGCATATCAACTGAAACCTGATAATCAGAAAATGCCTGTGTAAACGCTTCGTATATACAAACGAAATCTGTATTTTCCAATGTCCGGTATTCCATATTTTCTCCTAAAATGTCATATTTACTCTATTGGAAGATTGTGCTGTTTCAAAAATGAGAGCTTATCCCAATAGCCTCGCTGGAATAAAATTTTCCCATTCACTACCTGAAAAAAACCACACCCCCGTAACCCCAATGGATCTCGCCATTCAAGGATTGCCCATTGCCCATCCTCAAAAATATTTTCTACGATAGCTGTCATATCCGATGTTGAAAATTCGGCTGTGAACATGGTACGGATTGCTTCAATGCCTACTACTGGCTCATTCGCTACTTGGTGATTCGTCGCATTTTCATGATAAAGGGCTGTAATTGCTTCCACATCATGTTTATTGAATGCATCTACCCATAACTGAACAACTTCTTTCGGTCTTAACATTTCTGTTTTTCCTCCTATGCCTTGTGTGTTTTTATTATATCAAAAAGCAAGTTAAAAGTCGAGAATCATGATAAAGGCACAAAAACTCCACAAACCAACACACCCTCCGGGAGTGTCGAGGGTAGAGTAGCAAGCACTGCCCATGTCCGGACACATGGGCGAAATTCCCCATGCCTGCCTACCGTCCGCATGATGAAATTTCCATAGGGAAGTATCCCTAACCCTCTTTGATTTTCTTTCCGTTTTTCTCTAGCAGTCCTTGACCTTTACCCGCAGATTTGCTACAATAACACATGGATAATTCTATCCAAAAACAACTGAACAGACACGAAACCAGACTGTTGTAAATCGAACATTTTACAGCAGTTTTTTTATGCCCAAATGAAGGAAGGAGTATCAGAAATGGCAAACAGGACACGCACTAACCGCAATGAAATCTGTCTGAATGACAGGGAACAGTATATCCTTGATGAGAAGTTCAGACTGTCCGGCATGAAAAGCAAATCTGCTTTTCTCCGGAAGCTCATTCTCTACGGATATGTATATGATGTAGATTACAGTTTTTTGAGGGAGTACAACACAGAGCTTGGACGGATCAGTTCCAGCCTGAACCAGATTGCAAAAAGGATTAACAGCACAAACCATGTCTATCAGGAAGATATGGACGAGGTAAAGGAGTTGATGAAACAGGTATGGCATACACAAAAATCCATGCTATCACAGCAACCGTTGATAAAGCGGTAGCCTACATATGCAACCCGGATAAAACCGACGAAAGCATCTACATTTCTTCCTATGCCTGTGCGCCGGAAACCGCAGCGATTGACTTCAAATATACCTTAGACCACTGCCGGGAAAACAGCCCAAATAAAGCCTATCATCTGATACAGGCTTTTGCCCCCGGAGAGGTCAGTTTTGAAGAAGCGCACCGGATAGGAAAAGAGCTTGCCGACAAAGTTTTAGAGGGAAAATATTCTTATGTTGTCACCACACATATTGATAAAGGTCACGTCCATAACCATATCATTTTTTGTGCTGCCGACAACCTTGAACATAACAAATATCATGACTGCAAACAGACCTATTACCGCATCCGGAAATTAAGCGATGAGCTGTGCAGCGAACATAATCTTTCCGTCATTATCCCCGGCGGAGAGCGTGGAAAAAAATATAACGAATGGCAGTCAGACAAGAATGGTGCCGCATGGAAAACGCAGATAAGAAAGGACATCAATGCTGCCATAAAATCATCTTCCACCTATGAGGAATTTCTGCTCCTGATGCGGGCAAAAGGCTATGAAATAAAAGGGGAAAGTTTTGAGGAAGATGCGCCAAAATATATCTCATTCCGCCCACTTGGAAAAGACCGTTTTGTGCGTGGCAGCGTGAAATCCCTTGGCAAAGAATATACAAAGGAGCGGATCAAAGAACGGATTGAATTGAAACGGGAACGGAAGGCTGTTATCCCGAAAAAAGATTACTCTAACAGAAAACTGGTTGACACCTCTGATGAAAAATTCCAGAACAGTCCGGGACTGCAAAGGTGGGCAGCTATCCAGAATTTAAAGATTGCTGCACAGGCATATAATGAAGCCGGTTCTATTAAAGAACTGGAATCGCCACCACAGCCGCCACAGGGAAGGAAGCAAAACAGACTGTCCGCAAGCTGGAGAACCGCATGAAAGACCTTGCGGAAATTATCAAATATGCAGAACAGTATAAGGCAAATAAATCCTATAATATTGCCTACAAAAAAGCTAAGAACCCCGACGCATATTTTCGGAAGCATGAGAGCCAGATCGTTCTCTATGGCGGCGCAAGGCGTATGCTGGAACAGGCAGGCATCAGTTTAAAAGGTTTGAACATCGACAAGCTGAAAGCGGAATATCAGGAGCTTACCACGCAGAAGAAAGAACTGACCGCCACTTACAAAAACTGTGATAAGGAACTGAAATCTCTGAACCGGAAACTGGAAAATCTCAACCAGTATTTAGGGCGCACAGAGCCGCAGAAAGGCGCACCGGAACAGCCGGACAGAAATAACACCCCTGCCCGGTAAAAAGGACGAAGAACCGTCTGTTAAGAGCCTGAAAACGCATCGTGGAAATGTGCATAACTCCCCATTCCGTCATGGACAACACCGTTCACAGGACATGGAAAAGCAAAAGGCAGCTTTCCCACATCCTGCAAACAATGTTGCCCACAACTCCATAAAACGGGGAGTTATACACATTACGCACAATGCCGACGCCTGCGGAATCCCATTCTTTCCCTCCTCTTTTTTATATAATCAGAAAAATATTCTTGCAGATTATACCATATCCATGTATGATAATATAAAAATCTCCAAAAAAATAGGAGTGCCGAAGCACCCCCATTTCCTAAACCCTCTTGCAAAATCCGCAGTGTTGGTTTATAATCATCATAGAAGCCGAAGGATTCTAGCACGTCCGACGGTTGTACAATCGGAAACGAGTAATCAATTTTAGTAAAACAAACGGATCACTGGCTATTCTCTATTCGCAGTAGAGGATAGCCTTTTCCGTTACTTGCGGTTGTGTTTATTGTCTATGTATGTCAAAGCTGCAAAGATCACCAGCACCAACGTAAGCACTTCTAACGTATTCATACCGACCTCCTTTCCGTTTCCAGAAAGGACAACCGCAGACTATCCCTACTTGCTCTAATCTGACTAAAAAGAATTATATCACGTTCTGTCGAATAATGCTATAAAAGTTTCACGATAAATTATTCTGCCGCTTCCAGTGCGACCTGTGCAAATTCTTCATCACTCATGGCTTCCAGTTTTTCTAAGACCTGCTCTGCAAGTTCCACCATGTCACTGTCCTGTATGTGGGGAATCACATTCTTTATATCGGCAACCATGCCCATTCTGTCCTGTCCCTCAAACACACACATCAGATTGATTTCTTCCACTGTAAACTTATCCATACGCTTATATCTCCCTCTCTGTTTTTTTCTCAGTTTCTTTTTCCGGAAGCTCTTTTCCTGATCTATCCCTCTGCTCGATGACCGCCTTTTTCTCCGCCAGCTTTTCCTTTATGGAAATCCTGCCCGCCTTGCGTTCTTTTTCCTCTTTCGGCTTCTCATTGTTCAGGACGTTATCAATCATGTTGTAGTTACATTCTTCCAATTCCTCAATCTTCGCAAGCGGCTTATACTCTGCCAGTTTGTCTAAAAGCTCCTTTGACTTCCTTGCAGTCTGTACGCCCTCACTGTCATCAAGCTCCGTCCCTTTCCCGAATATATCCGTTATGCCTTCCCTCATGCTGTCTGAAATCATGGCATTGAGGAAATCATTCAGATATTCCGTGTTCCCGTTCCTGATGTCCTCTGCGATATTCGCTACCTGCACTTCCCTGTCCTCCACCGTATCATTGTACTGATAGGTGTCATAATCATAAGAAAGCTGGTCTATTTCTGCGGCAAGGAAAGCCGCCTGCCACTTCTCCAGAGAGCCACGCACCTCAATGTCTGGCAGCTTGTCAATCAGCTCCGCAATGACCGCTACCGCTTTCGGATTGTCTGTAATGTCCGGCACATAATCTAAAATCTCCAGATCTGCAGTCCTGCCCGACACAATATCCATCTGCGTGTCCTCATACGCTTCCGTCCCTTCCGTATGGATGTTGATGCCGATGCTCCGGATACCGTTCATCCTCTCCGGCGGTATCTGGGTAAAAATTTCGATTGCTTCCTCCACGCTCGCTATATCCTCATGGTATTCTCCAAGGTTATGGAACTCCCCGCACTCTGCCACCGTAAGGGTAATCACTGTTTGCTTTTCTTCCTGTGCCTGTTCTGTATTCTGCTCCTGCAGGGCGGCACGTTTTTCCTCAAGGTACGCTTCCACTCCCGGAAGATACTGCCCAAGCGTCCCTGTTTTTCCTTCTGTGATAGGGTTGATGTCAACTTTCACTCCGCCGATGCTGAAATCGTCCTCATTAAAGGTGTTGAACAGGGAATCTTCCCTTTCCCCGCCCCGGTATTCCACAACCACATCAAGGTCAGAATTTTCCTGCTCCAGACCTCTGCATCTGCTCCCGGACACTGCCACATCCACAAGCTCTATGTCCATGTCATACTCGTCAATTTTGGACTGCAAATAGGCGTATATGGTAAGTTCTATATCTTCCTGTGTCTGCCCATTGATGCCATTCCATAATTCCTCTGTCCGGGCTTTAAAATCGGCTATAACCTTGCTTTCCGCCGCTTCCGGCACTTCCTTTCTGATACGTTCCCCAAGATGCGCCATTTCCGCCTGCTCTGCTTTTTCCATCAATCCATCATAATCAATCGGTATCAGTTCATCATCCGCCTGTATGCTGCCTTCCAGATCGCTCCGGTGCGTCGGCTCTTTCAAATCTGCCACAATCTCATCAAGTGCCTGTCTTATGGTAATATCCGGATTGTCATACACGCCACCGTCCAATTCCCGGTAATTCATATCGTAAATTGTGTAATCATACCCCTCACTGGCTTCCTGAATACTGATATAGCGATCTGCCAACTGGAAAGCAAGCTCTGTTTCTTCCCTGTTACTGGTATCTATGTATGGGTTTTCCCACTCCATGAACGGTACATCTTCCACGATGTGCTTCTGGTTGTCTGCCGGAATGAGATTATCCATTTTCCCCTGCTCATAGAGAGTATCAAACCTCTCCATATAGAGGGAAATATCATCAAGACCACTGCTCTTTAGCTGATGCTCAAACCGATGTTTTACAAAATCCTTTATTTCCTCCGGTGACATTTCCCGGTGAACCCTTACCTTGTCAAAACCGACCTCATGATATAAAGTCTGCAAATCTCCCATGAAGCGGCTGCTTTCCCCCGCCGCCTTGCTATGCGTAAAATCAAGCGAAAGGCAGTTTTCATTATTCCTGACATGGATTACATCAAACTCGCTTCCATTGACATTGACGCCAAATGTTGCCCTTGCCATATCCGGCTTATCTTCCATATCCTTTCCCCGATATTCCGCAAACTTCCCCATTGCTTCCGGAAGGCTGTCAAAACGCTCTAATCTGCTCTTTTCCGGGCTTCCGTCCGCCCATGTGGATAAATCTTCAATAACATAGTAAGATACCTTATCAGCGTCCGGTTCTTCCTGTGCGCTGCCTTCTGCCATTCCCTCCGGCACTTCTGCCGCTGTTTCCATAACAGAATCCTTTTCCTCACTGACTTCCGCTGATAATGCAGTCTCCCTTGTAAACTCTGGCACTTCCCTGTAACCGACAAAATCCACATAATGGCTTGTATTCTCCCCATCCTGATGCAGCACCACCACATCGCTGACAGAAAGGGAATGTCCGGTAAAGTCTGCCGGGTGATCTATGTTGAACTTGGTAAAAATATCTTCAAGGCTCATGCCCTCCGCAAGCTCCCCGGTATAGACCAGCTTGTAATTCTCTCTGGAAACCGGGATACTTTTCATTTCAAGATAATCCATCGACATAAAACGAATATCCCTTGTTTCCTCCGTATCTTTAAGCTGATAGATGCCAAACCTTCCCTCATTGCCATATAAAAGCTGTGCTTCCCGGTTGGGTTCACTGTCCTCTAATTCCTGTTTCATGGACTGAAACTCCAGATAGGCGCTCCAATCGTCCTTTTCTACGCCGAACAGACCGTCATGCGCCTGTAATGCCGCTCTGTCCTCCACGAGCGTTTCTGAACCGTCTGAATGAAGCTGGTACACTGACACATCTTCCCCGAACAGCTCCGATGCCTTGTCCTTTGTCAGAGGGAGCATTTCATCCCAAGAATACCCATATTCGTGCATCTCCGATAACCCCACCATGCCATCCGGAAGGGCATCAATTTCTTTCTCCGCTTCCTTGATTGTTTCCAAAAGAAGCGGTAAATCGTCTTTCTGCTCCGCAAGGGAATATGCCAGGGAAGTTGTCTTATACATATCATCCAGCTTATAAGCGTGGTTCATAATCAAATTACGCTCATCGCTGTCATAAACCGTCCTGTAAAATTCCATGCGGTTAATAAGCTGTTCTGCCTGCACTATTGTCGGAAGCTCCGAAGCAATATGAAGTTCCTTTTCCGTCAAATCCATATCAAAATCATAGAACTGTGGATAACCGTCATTCAAGCCGCCGCTTCTCATAATCGGTACAAAATCAAACCCTTTCTCCTTCAGATAGTCCAGAACGTTTCCGCCCTCTCCGTCCGTTTCACGCATCAGTATGTCATAGAGGGTGTTCTGCACTTCTGACTGCATATTTGTGATTTTAATAGTTTCATATTCCCCGCTGTCCGGCATGGAGATTCTCACAACCACATCAGCGTACTCAATCGGTTTATTTGCCTTTTCCCGTTCTTCCTGCAACGCCTTAAAATCGGTTATCTCATAAGTATCCGTATTGTAAGCGTAATCTAAGTGGTATTCCTCCACTTCCTCGCTCCGCTCATTTCCAAGCAGAGTTACCCACGCCCCGGCTCTTTCAAGGTATGCTTCCACGCTCTGCCTGTCATCGTCTTTCATGGTACACAAAGAATTAAGAAGTTCTGTCCGCTCCATGCCCTTAACGCTCAAAAGGTCATATTCTGAACGGTCTGTATTCGCCACAAGCAGAATAATGTCCTCCTGTGCCTGTTCTGCAGCACGTTCTTTATCAATCTCCAAAAGCTGTGCTTCAATCCCCTTTATCAGCTCCGAGGAAGTCCGGCGTATCGTATCAAGGGAAGATTTTAACTCCGGCATTTCTTTTCCACTGCTCCACCCGGCGATATACCCAAAAGAATAGTCGGACGTATCAATCCCGAAATGCTGGCAGACAGTGTAGGCAATGCTCTCCGCTTCCACTTCCCTTGTTTCCCTGTCTTTGGCAATCCCTGTTTCCTGTTCAACCTCTTTTGCATGGAGTTTTGCGTGCGCCACCTCATGCACCCCGGTTTTTGCAGTCTGCGCTTCTCCCATGCCCTCCTTAATAGCGATAGGGTGGTTTAAATCAATAAAATATCCTTTCCTGTCACCCTCCATGCCCTCATACCGGATTGGTACGGGGGAAACCCTTGCAAGTGCTTCCATAAAATCCCGGTAACGCTCTACATTCCCATGCAGCTCGCTCACACCAAGTCCGGGAAGCTCTTTCCCGTCCGTCTGCGAATAATCAAACACTGTGACAACCCGGAAGGCGGGTATCTTTATCTCCACTTCCTCCATGACGGGCATCCCGTCTCGGTCAAGCACAGGCTCATTCGTGACCGGATCAATCTTTTCCTGTTCCTCTTTGATTTTGTAAGGTGAAGGCGCAAGGATACGGATACCCCTCTCGCCCTTGTTCACATGGCGCTCAAAATTCTTCTGCCATGCTTTATATCCGGCAACATACGTCGCTCCCGGACACTGCATCTCGATAAGCTGGATATTGTTTGCGCTGTAATTATGGAATTTTGACATGGTATTCAGGTAGCTTTTGTACTTTTCCCCCTCAAATAATTCCTTCAAGCCTTCCTCCAGCCTGTCCGTTATCTCCTTCACTTTCTGTTTTTCAGTCATGGAAACTTTGTTTACATTTGCATCTGCCATCTGGTTAATTCTCCTTTTCCTCCATAAAAACAGAGGACAGATAAGTTTCCCTCTCCGTCCCCGTTCCGGATATTTTTATTTGCAGTTATTTTTATAAACATTCCTCTTTGCTTTTTGGCTTTGCTTTATCCGGCTCCGGGACTTTCCTCTGCCCTGCCTTTTCTTTCATCTGCGACAATTTATCCTTTACGGACACGCGCCCTCCTTTCTCCGCTTCCTTCCCGGCATCCAGACTCACAGAAAGCCGATCCAGCTTTTCAAATGCCTTATCTATCCCGTCAATCTTCTTCCGAAGGTTCTCCGCTGCCTTTTTTACAGGCATATTGATTATCCTTGTCATGCCGACACCCTGCTTTTCATCCGATACCTCTTTCGTGCCTTTCCCGGCTAACAGCCTGCCCACGTTGGAAACGCTGTTCCCGATCTGCTTCAGCTCGTCCCCGATGCTGTCAATCTGGTTGGCTGTTTTTTCACAGTCCGTCATCACGTCAACCAGACGTTCCCGGTAATCGGAAAGCATGGACTTCACGCCGGTGATTCCTTTCTGGAGAATCTTGCACATCTCCGCTTTTCCTTTTTCCTTAAAGGCGTTGACAGTCTGTGCCGCTGTTTCCACCAAATGGTTTCTTACCGCTGTCAGACGTTCCGACAGGCTCGTGATTTTCCCCTGAAGGTGCGCCACTTTATCCATGAGCTTCTCTGTCACAGATTTTGGCTGGTTTTCCTGCATCTGTGAAAGCTGTTCCCGGACTCCCTGTAATTCATCCACCATTGCGCTGAGCTGCATCTGCATACCCGCCACATACCAGAAAATCCCCATAAAATCCTGTGACTGCCCACTCATATCCTGCTGGTTAAACAGTTCTATAAGCTGCTTTAATACCTCATTTTCTTCCATGACCTGTTTTGTGTTCTGTTCTGCTGTTTCCATTTTTGCAATCCTCCTTTAATTTACGCATAATAAAAGACAGCCTTTTTTTTGACTGCCCTCTGCACAACTGCCAATTCAACTTATAACTTAATAATCAATGACCTCTTTATCCGGAAAAAGCCCAATGATTTCTTTTATCGCTGCCTGTACCTGCGGATTCCCGCTAAACTCCGGCATAAAGCTGATAAATCCTATATCAATCTCACCTCCGGAAAGTATGTCAGCCTGTGAATCTTCCATCTTTTCAGTCCCTACCACATGGAGATTGATACCAATGGAAGGGATACCGTTCATGCGTTCCGGCGGTATCTGCTGATATAATCTGACCGCTTCCCCTAATGTCCTGATACCCTCATGATATTCTCCAAGATTGTGGTATTCCCCACACTCCGCCACTGTAAATGTCACAATCGTTTCTTCTGTTTTCTTTTTTCCCATTGTCAAATTCCTCCGCTTTCCTGTTTTTATGCAGCAAGATACTTGTCTGTATCTTCCGTCATGTACTGCCCAAGATATTTCTCCCGGTGCGGCATGATAATATGCAGATTTCCATGCACATTGATCCATTCTATAACAAACCAGAATCCAAGCCCTCTGTTATCTGGTTTCCAGATGCCGCTTTCGTCAAATGCCCCGCCACGCATCATGTAATCTATGATTTCAGGATTAGACAGTTTCTCCGCAAGTTCCCACCTATTCGGTGACTTTTCCCTATGACAGCCAAATCCGCAATAAACGCACCCTGTTCTATTGCATCCGGTAGTTTCAAATACAGGCTTCCCCGTATCAAAAATCCCCAAATTCATTGAATTTTCCTGTGCCTGCCCTTTTCCACAATCTGCCACTACCTCGCCATATACATCTGCAATAGGTATATGGTTATGATAGATATATTCCAGTACATCCTGTTCTGTCCAGAACGACATAGGATTGCTGATAGGGCTTTTCATGTTAAAACCATTACAGCCATTTTTCAGCCAGTTTGTAGTCCTTAACCTGCTTTCACTCGCCATCTGCGCTGTCATTGGCATTTTCCCCGTCTTTTTTGCATAATTGTGCATGGGCACTTTTTTCATAATCGAACAGCAATGGTCTGATATTTCAAAAGGAGCTTCCAAAAAGAATTTATATCTTTCTTTATTGTACATCTTGGAATATTCTGATGTTTCCACCCCATTTTCTTTATGCGGATATTTCCCTTGCAGGATAAGGTAGCGAACAGGCATTTTAATATCTGAACTTGGTATTTCACCCCGGCTTAGGCTTTTGTATGCTACATTTTCCCTATCCTCCCGGCGGTCTATCCCTATTAAATCTGCTATATAGCTATAATTGGGAATTATTCCTCCACTGTCTGCACCTTTTTCCTGTTCTATCAGTTTTTCCACATATCTCCTTGCGCCATATACACAGCCTGCCACTTCTTTTCCTATCATTGGATAGCCGTATTTTATAATAATCTGCCGGAAATCCATTTTAGGTCTGATGATTTCAACATTGTCATGCTGTTTCACAAATTCCCTTACTTCCGGATATTCAAGTCCTGTGTCCACATATACAGCCCCTATCTTCGGGTACATTTTCCTTGCAATGTCCAATAAAACTGTACTGTCTTTGCCCCCGCTGAAACTGATATAAACGCCATCATCCCCATAATAGTCCACCCATTCCCGGATACGGTATTCTGTCATCCGTATTTTAGCGGAAAGCGGAAGTGACTGCATCTGGTATAAATCACTGATTGTATGCTTGTTCATGTTGTCCTCCTGTCTGTAAAATGGGAACAGGCAGCTTTTTATGGCTGCCTGTTCTAAATGTTATAAAGTTTCTTCTTTTCCCTTGCTTTTCTGAATCTCCGGCTTTTCCGGCATTTTCTGTCCATAAGCCTTCTGCCGCATCTCGGCAAGTTTTTCTTTTACGGAAATACGACCTCTCGGACTGTCTGACAGCATCTGCTCCTTCCCGTGCTCCGCCACTTTTTCCGATACCGCCCGGTTAATCTGCGGTTTAAAAGGCGCATCCGCCACAGCTTCTGCATCATGCCCCATTTCCTCTGTCTCCATTTCCTCCTGTTCCCCGTCATTCTCCGGCTCATCGTCCATATCAATCCCATCGCCGCCCTTTTCATCCATGTTCAACAGGGCATTTAATTCTGTCAGTCGTTCCAGTTTCTCCGCAAGCTCCGCTTCCTGCGGGAATGGCTTTGTAACCTCTACTTTTGCGGTTTCAAGCTGATGCTCCACGTTCTCCAGTTTCTGCGCCACTTCTTCCATTCTCTTATCCATGCCCTCTAAGGCGTTGCTTAACCTTTGTAAATTTCCCAGCGGATCAGCGCCGATTTCCACCTCATGGCTGATGCTGCCTTTCAGGTTGACCGTAAACTTGGAAAAGAACGAATCAAAGGAAACACTCATCTTAAATCCCTGATACTCCCCGATTGTGACTGCCATATTCGGCTGTTTTGCGCTCCGGCACATATCAATCAGTGCAGCCCCGGCTTCTTTTTTCTCCGTATAAACCCGGTTCCCGATTTTCATGGAAAAGGTATCTTTATCCGGGAATTTATTCTGCTGGTAGGTCTGAATGTCGGCACGATACCCCGCAAGCCTTTCTTTCATGGTAGCTATCTGCGCCGGGTAATGCTTCACGATATTATCCTCAAGGCGGTACTTCTGGCTGGTATGGTTCGCTTTTAACAGCTTTAGCTTGGATACCTGAATATCTAAATCCATCTTTTCCTTTATGTAGGGATTTCCGGTAGCCAGAGCCTTAACCTCGGCATAAGTGAGAGCCGCTTCGTCAATATCCTCACAACTCCGCACCGGGGATTTTGATGTCATGATCTGCCCGATAAATTTCTGCTTATTTTCAATGAGCTGCCATGAGTAGCTGTCGAATGTTCCTTCCGTCACATACCGGAAAATCTTTACCTTATCATTCATGTTACCCTGTCTTAAAATCCTGCCTTCCTGCTGTTCAATGTCAGAAGGACGCCAGGGCACATCGAGGTGGTGAAGGGCAATAAGCCGATCCTGTACGTTGGTTCCGGCTCCCATTTTTGCGGTTGAGCCTAATAAAAAACGAACCTGCCCGCTCCTTACTTTTGCGAACAGCTCCGCTTTCCTTGTTTCCGTATTGGCATCATGGATAAAAGCTATTTCATTCTCCGGCACTCCCTTCGCCATGAGCTTATCCCTGATGTCCTCATATACATTAAATGTCCCATCTCCTTTCGGTGTGGATAAATCACAGAAGATAAGCTGCGCCGACTTCTGCTCTTTGGTCTGCCCCCATATCTCAAACGCCTTATCCACACAGGTTGTGGCTTTGGAATTTTCTTCATCCGGAAGCATATCATTGATTAAACGCTGGTCTAACGCTAACTTTCTCCCGTCGTTGGTTATCTTCAGCATATTGTCGATGTTCGGCTGCACTTTCCTGTCCCTGACCGCCTCCGCCCTGTCCGCAAGGGACTGTACCATGTCCTGCTGGTATTCGCTCGGCTTTAGCACAATATTTTCATAATCCGCTTCCGGCACAGGAAGTTTCAGCATATCCGGTGTCTGAATATCAGCACTCTCTTTAAATAACGCAATCAGTTCCGGCAGGTTAAAGAACTTTGCAAACCTTGTTTTCGCCCGGTAGCCTGTACCCTCCGGCGCAAGCTCTATGGCTGTCTGCGTTTCCCCAAACGATGCCGCCCAACTGTCAAAATGCCCCAATCCCAGACGCTGTAAAGTATTGTACTGGAGATAACGCATATTGGTGTATAATTCTGTCATACTGTTACTGATCGGCGTACCTGTTGCAAATGTGATCCCCTTCCCTCCGGTCAGTTCGTCCATATATTGGCACTTCGCAAACATATCCGAAGATTTCTGCGCTTCCGTCTGTGCAATGCCCGCTACATTCCGCATCTTTGTGTATAAAAAGAGGTTTTTATAATTATGGCTTTCATCCACAAATAACTTATCTACGCCCAACTGTTCAAAAGTCACAACATTGTCTTTCCGGCTCGAATCGTTTAAGCGGCTTAACCTCGTATTCAGCGATTTTTTTGTTTTCTCCATCTGCTTAATGGAGTAACGCTCGCCATTCTCCGCTTTCAGGGCTTCGATTGCCATTTCAATTTCTTCTATCTGCCTTTCGATCATCGCCATCTGTCTTTCAGTGGAAAGCGGTATCTTCTCGAACTGACTGTGACCGATAATCACAGCGTCATAATCCCCAGTTGCGATTCTGGAACAGAACTTTTTCCGGTTGGCGGGTTCAAAGTCCTTTTTTGTAGCCGCTAAAATATTCGCCCCCGGATACAGGCGCAGAAAATCGCTTGCCCACTGCTCTGTCAAATGGTTCGGCACAACAAATAAACTCTTTTGGCACAGCCCTAACCGCTTGCTCTCCATTGCCGCCGCAATCATCTCAAAGGTCTTTCCTGCCCCTACACAGTGCGCAAGCAGGGTGTTATCCCCGTAAAGCTGATGCGCCACTGCGTTAAGCTGGTGCGGTCTGAGTACAATGTCCGGCGTCATGCCGGGGAATTTTAAGTGCGAACCGTCATACTCCCTCGGTCTGGTGGAATTGAAAAGCTCGTTATACTTTGCGCATAAATCCTGCCTGCGCCCCGGATCACGGAATACCCAGTCCTTAAAGGCTTCCCTTATGGCTTCCTGCTTCTGGCTTGCAAGCATGGTCTCTTTTTTATTAAGGACTCTCTTTTCCTTCCCGTCCTCCGTAACCACATCAAAGATACGGGTGTCACGAAGGTTCAGGGAATCTTCTAAAATTCTGTAAGCATTTGCCCGGCTTGTGCCATAGGTCATGTTGACAAGCGCATTTCCCCTGTCCGCATTTTTCCCCTTCACGTTCCACTGCCCTGTCACATCGGAATACTGTACCCCCATTGTACCCCGTTCTATCAGGTATCCCGGCGTTTCAAAAGTTTCATGCATGAAGTCTTCAATATATTTTGTGTCAATCCATGTTGCGCCGATGCGCACCTCAATCTCCGAAGCGTCAAGCTCTTTCGGCTGTACGCCCTCCAGAGAAGTTACGTTAATGGCATATTCCGGGTGGTTCTCCGCAAAGGTTCTTGCCACTGACAGCTTCTCCCGCACATTCCCGCTTAAATACTCGTCTGCGGTTTCCCATTCCTCTGTCACCGGGTTCTGGAAGATTACCCCCGCAAGCTCCTTTGTAATTTCTTCCTCGCTTTTACCCGCAAGCTGTGACATATAGGCTAAGTCCACGCCCGCCTTTTCGCTCAGTGATACCGCCAGTGCTTCACTGGCTGTGTCCACACTTGTCACAACCTCCTGCTTTTTAATGGTTCGCTTCGTGAACATATCCGCCTTGCCGATGAAGTTCCCCTCATCGTCCAGCCTTTCAAGGGAGCATAACAGGCAGTAACTGGAATCCTGATTGAACGCCCTTTTATTGGTCTGTGAGCTGATAAGACCGAATTTCTTGGAGAAATCATCGTATAGCTGGTTTAGCTCCGTCTGCTTGTTTTGGATCATATCTTCCGGGTATTCTTCCAACTGGAAATTTATCAGCTCCTGTGTGCAGTCCCGGATTGCTACCATGCCCTTAATCCTCTGTTCTGCCTTTTCCGACACGTCCACAGGCTTCATAATGGAATTTTCCCGGTAATATACAGTATTGTCTACAACCGTATAGCTGTAATTCTTCACATCCGGATCGGCGGGTATATTCTCCTTTGCCAGTTCATCGTCAATCTCGTTAAAATCCGCCTGCTCGATGCTGCCCTCCACATGGGAAAGAGCATTTTTAAGCTGTGCCGACAAGGGAAGGGAAGTGTCCGGCAGGCAGGCGCTTTCCATGCCATGCGCCCCGGAAACCATCTCCATTTTTCCCAATACCATCTCCGGGTGGTCTGCAAAATACTGGTTCATCACAATACCGTCTTTTTCCGTCAGATGCACCCAGTCCGGCTCTATATCCATTACCCGGTCACGTTTCTTTAAAAACAGAATATCCGAAGTGACCTCCGTACCCGCATTTTCTTTAAACGCTGTGTTTGGGAGCCTGACCGCCCCTAAAAGCTCCGCCCGCTGTGCAAGGTATTTCCGCACTTCTGGGTTTTTCTTATCCATTGTCCCCTTTGAAGTAACAAAAGCGACAATGCCGCCCGGTCTGACCTTATCCAGTGTCTTTGCAAAAAAATAGTCATGGATAAGGAAATTGTGCTTGTCATACTGCCTGTCAGACACTTTATATTGTCCGAAAGGCACATTTCCAACCGCTACGTCAAAAAAATCATTGGGATAATTGGTATTTTCAAAGCCTGTGATTTTTATATCCGCATGGGGATAGAGCTGCTTTGCGATACGCCCGGTAAGCCCGTCAAGCTCCGCCCCGTACAGCCTGCTTCCCTGCATTTCCTCCGGCAGACAGCCATAGAAATTCCCGATCCCGGCGGCGGGATCTAACACATTCCCTCTGGTAAATCCCATTTTCCCCACTGCGTCATAGATTGCCTGAATGATGACCGGGCTTGTATAGTGGGCATTTAAGGTGCTTTCCCTTGCGGAAGCGTATTCTTCTGGGGATAACAGGCTCTTTAATTCCTGATATTCATTCGCCCAATTCGCTTTGGAAGAATCAAAGGCGTCGGCAAGACCGCCCCAGCCCACATATTTTGCTAAGACCTCCTGTTCCTCCGGCGTTGCTGTGCGGTGTTCCCCCTCTATTTTTTCAAGAGTGCGTATGGCTTCCACGTTCTGCCGGAATTTCTCTTTTGGAGCAAAACCTTTCCCGGTGTTTTCAGCTTCATTAAAAGAAATGTGGTAATTCGCAGCCCCAGACTTATCAATCTCCGGCTCTTTTTCTGGTGTTTTTTCCGGTTCTTCCTCCATTTCCCCTGTCAGTGCTTCCACATCACCCATAACCTGCCTGATAAACGGATCGTTCTCTAAGGCGTTTTCATCTACAAGCTGCCCGTCCACAATGCCTACTTTCTCCAAACGCTCCCGGACTGCCTGTGCGTCAATGTCGGGGAAATCATCTTCTTTTCCGGAAACCTCCTTTGTTCCTGAAACTGTTTCTGTTTCCGGTAAATCCTTACCTTGTAACTCCCCGTTGAGTTTACCGCAGAAAATATCCGCTTCCTCTGGTGCAGCGAATGTCGGCACTGTGCCATCGCCCGCCATATAATAATCCTGTGTTTCGTTATCCCGTACCGCATAAGGCTCTATAAAGGCATCGGTTGTTTCCGTAACCGTATAACGTTCTGCTATTTCCTGCCCTGGTTCTTCAGATAAATTTTCCGGCTCTGGTTTTGGAGTTTCCTCCGCAACTTTTTCTTCCTTCTGCTGTTCCAGCTCATTCTCGTAACGTGCCGCATATTTCTGTGCTTCCTTCAGCAGAGCATCCATTTCCACAGTCTTCTGCGTATTGCCGCTTAATGACTGCATCAGGACATAATCGGCGGCTTCTAAAAATAAAGCGTCATAAACCGCTTTTCCCTCTAACCGCCTGTCAGCGTCCTCAATGGCAACCGCCCCGGTGTCCTCATTCCAGCCGACCACATCTTTCATGGACAGCGCACCGCAGATTTTTACCACAGCGGACATCTCCGCAATCCTTTCCGCAAGCGCCCTGTCGCTTTCTCCTGCTTCATGCTGTGCTTCGGGCTTTTGGGCATCCTGCCCGGAAGTTTCTTCTGCCGGTTCTGGTATTTGAGCTTTGTCCGGCTCCCTGTCACGCTCTATGTACCACCTTGCCTGGTTGGTAAAACCGTCCAGCACAGCCGGGTGGGAAGTGACGATATAATCCCTTGTCTGCCAGTCTGCATCGGGCATGAGCGATTTTGCCCATTCCTTATTATCCGGGGAAAAACGCCCGTCATGGGATAAGTGCATGATTGTGTTGGCAAGGACAAGTTCTACACGTTCCTTCCCATACTGCCTGATAACGCCCTCGGCGGTATCCCCCGGAAGTGTATAACCGTCAAATTTTTCTGCAATCGCCTGTTCTATGGCATTTTTGCACTCCACCCGGATACCATGCTCCAGTTTTTCCTGCTCCCGGCGCATGGCTTCCTCCGCCTGCTCTTTTTTATACTGTGCATAGGCTTCCTTACCCTTTGGCGAAAGGTATTTATCCGCTTTTACAAGCTCGCTGATACGCTTCTCCACCACATTCCACTTCAAAAGGACTTTTGCGTAAGGATCGCCTATCGTGCCTTTCTGTAACTTGATTCCCTTTGAATCGTGCCAGTCATCGCTCCGGTCTGAACCGATTAAAGCGGGCGAACTGCCGCCTGTCCCATATTCATTTTTAAGGAAGGCAATATTATCTTTTTTGTCATGCCCTTCCATGAAATACTCATAAATGCGGAAATGCCCATGATGAAAGCCGCTGCCCCCTGTCAGGCGGGCATCTATCTCGTCCTGTGTGATAAAATCCTCATGCAAGACCTCTACACTGTCCTGTACCGGATACTCTTTTTTCTCTGTACTTAAATCCGCTATCTCTGAAAGCAGATGCTCCGGTCTTTTCATATACCGCCATTTTATTTGTTTTTCCCCGGCTTCAAGCTGTTCTTTCGCTTTGGAAAGCTCCCCGGAAACAACGTCCCGCCCCTCCTGCGTGGATAAAAGCTCACAGAGGTTCGTGATGCTTTCCGGGTGGTTATAATTCTTTATAGGTATGTTTTCCGGCACTTCCCCGATACCGTCCCGGAAGAAATTGAACAAGTCATTTGACACCCTCTGCCGCTCCACTGCGTCCACAAGGAACACTTCATTTGCGCCCATATAAGTGCCATTCTCCACCATAGACCGGACAATGCCCTCCACTTCCTGCCAGCCCATCACCGCAACCGGGTTTTCCTTTGCAGACATCCCGTAGCCGATACTCATGCCGGATTCACTAAACCAGACAGAAACGGGATTGTTCCCAAAATCAAAACCTTTCCCGGTAGTCCGGTATTCGTTTTTCAGGAACTCCGCCATTTCCTCCGGTGTCTTGCCTTGCTGGTACTTGGCATAAATACGGCTTCTGTTATTATCCCGTCCGCCGCCTGTACGCAGAATGGCTTCAAGCTGTTCTTTTGGCAGGGAAAAAGCGGCGGGCATGATGTATTTCTCTCCTGCCTGCGCCGCTTCAATTGTTCCGATCTGTTCCTCTATCATGGGGAATAAACTAAGCTGCTGGTAAACTTCCGTTTCCTTCGGTTCTTCCCACTGCGGTATCTGCCCTTCTTTCAGATATTCGCCTTTCTCCATGTAAAAGGCAATGCTGTCCCTCACAGTTTCCCATGACACAGATGTCTCCGCTGTCCGGTTCAGGTAGTTTCCCCTCCAGACAGTCAGACCGTTTTCATCCGCCCTGTACCCGGCTCTTTCCTCCCCAACATAAAACTCTGTATATTCCCCATGCCTGTAACTGTTTTTGATATATTCCGTCTGCCTGCCCTTATCCGGCTCAAAAAGCATTACCCCGGCAATTTCAGGGCATTTATGCTCCATAAACTCGTCAAACTGCAAAATACCCTTTTCGATTTCAGACAAAGAAAAGCCGGATAATGCGTTTTCTCCATTACCCGGCTCTGGCAGCTCCTTATTTTCGGTTATTTCTTCCTCATTTACAGGCTGTATATCAGCTCCTTCAGCACGATCTCCTCCGCTGAGTGCCTGATGCTGTTCATCATCCCCACCCATTTCATCTGATCGGCTGCTTTCAGTTCCTCCGTCACGCCCTCCGCTTTCGCCATCTGCGCTGTCAGCAGCTCCATCCTCTGCTCTGCCTGTTCCTGAATGGTCAGAAGATGCTCTTTCAGTTTCCCTTTCAGCAGAAGTCCGGTGTAGATTCCCTTCTTGTGTTCCTGTAAGTAATTCTTCCTCATCAGCCCGTACTTCGTCAGTGTCCCCTCCGGCTGCTCGTCCATCTGTAACATCGGTATCAGATAATCCCCGTTCTTCTCGTAAGTCAGATTCATCATTATTTCCCCTTTCCCCGGCATTTCCGGTCTGTGTGGCAGGTTGTACGTCCTGCGTTTCGCTTTCACGCTTTAAAGCATTATAGCGTGTGCCAGCGGTATTTGCAAGTCCTTTTTCAACTAAGTTTTTCGATGCTTCATTTCTGGCATACGCTCTGTCATATGCCCCGATTGCTTTCCCGATTTCCATAAGGACAGGCTTGGATAAATCGGATATGCTGTCCCCGATATGCGACAGGGTTTCCACCGTATTAAATTCATGGATATAAGGGAACTGGATTTCCTCCGCCAGCTCCGCATCATCCATGCCGCAGCGCTTTAAGACCATATAAGCGATACTGTCCGCCAGCGTTTCCCTGACACGCACAGCAATATTCAGTTCGTCCAGTTCCTCCAAAAAACTTCCCTCTTTCAGATATTCCATATCTGAAGCAAGCTCCCCGTAACAATCCTGTGCAATCCGGGCGGTAATCTCCCTGATCCTGTCCGTAAACCCGGCTTCTTTGTTAGTGTCCCCGTAAATCCCTTCCAGACGGTCAAGCACCGCTTCCTGATGTTCCTCTTTCATTTCCCATAGCTGCGGGAAACGCCCGATACGCCTCGCCTTATGCACGTCCGATATGTCAAAGACATACCGCAGTCCGGTGTAAGGACTCCCTTCCTCATCAATCAGGGCAATACCCTTTGCCCCCTTGTTTACCCAGCAGTGCATTTTTTCATTCCATATCTCTATGGAAGCGCAGGCTGTCGCATCCGGTCTTTG
Source organism: uncultured Blautia sp. (assembly GCA_900547615.1). Taxonomy (GTDB): domain Bacteria; phylum Bacillota; class Clostridia; order Lachnospirales; family Lachnospiraceae; genus Blautia_A. The sequence goes on from URHH01000034.1 coordinate 21,595, forward strand.
GGCATAGATAAGGAGCTGGTCTTTGAACGGGTATTTGTAGAGCCTTGATGCTGTGTTCAGATATTTCTTCCAGCTTTCTTCATTCCTCGCCACTTCCTTTGATGTTTCTGCGGAAAGTGCGGAAATTAAGTCATATTTTCTCATGGTAAACCTCCATTTCCTGTTTATTGTTTTTGGGCAATAAAAAAGGCGGCTATGGTTCGTTCATAAGCCATTGCCACCAGTGACGGTAAACTTTATTCAATTTTTGTCTGCTCCTTCCTATTATGTCAAGCCCTAAATGTACGTTTTTTAAGGCTTTGATCCATTTTTATACCTCTCAGGGAAGAGCCAATGGTGATGGATATCGTCGTATCTGGTACTGAATAGCTGATAGATGGGTATGGGGAATAGAGCGTCCTTTGTTTGTGCTCTATAAAGGCCATTTTCCCTCCGTTCAACTATGGTGGTGAACCTTCCGTGCCTATGGGGATCTTGTCCCAACTTCCTTCGTCCCACCTGTCCATACACCGAGTGCCAGCCAAGCTTTCAAACGGGGTCATGCCCCACGGAGAATACCACTGCTGGCTACGGCTCTTATTTGCTGTTGAATTACTACTGACCAGACATCCCTTTGGCGGCCCCGATAAATCAGTGGACGCTTTGCCTCCATTGTTCTGTCTTGCCAGTCGGTACTGATGTCGCAGACCCTGCGCCATCGTTTACGGGTTCCTTTTCCAGAACCCTGCCCAGCCGCCGCTCCTGTACGGTGGTTCGGCAAGGCTCTGGAAAATATGGGGTGTTGTTGATTGTTCCTAAATCTATGCTGCCTCTGCTGCCTCCGGGGACATATGCCTGATATCTTTCAGCATCCTTGCCGGATCGTACTTCTGGCCTGTATTCAGGATTGTGTAGATCACCCTCAAAATCTTGCAGGCAATCACGATCAGCGACTGCATCTTCTTCAGCGGGTTATTCGCCCTCGCCGTGTAGTACACATGCAGCGTCTTGAATTCCTCCGCATGGGATACCGCTGATTTTGCTGCCTGAAACAACCAATATCTCAGCCTTTTGCGCCCTCTGTGGCTGATTTTGGTCTCCCCCTTGTGCTTGCCGGAGCTGCAGGCCACCAAGCCAAGCCCGCTCAGTTTCTGGATCTCCTTGACATCGTCAAACCGAGTGATGTCGCCCATCTCAGCCAGGACTCCGGCCAGGATGTTCTCTCCAACGCCATCTATCTCCAGGATGTTCTCCGCATAGGGGATCTCCAGGCACTTCTGGTGAAGTTCGGCTTCAATCTCATCCCGTTTTGCTGCAAGGTCCGTCATCTGCTCTGCAAAGATTTTGACTGCCTTCTTTCCCCCTCTCGTCCCTTATATCTTCTCGGAATTCTAAGCCTTGATTTTTCAAGGCTTTTTCTTTGTTCATAA
>URHH01000035.1 GCA_900547615.1 uncultured Blautia sp.
TGTTCCAAAACGAAATAAACTCCAAAATATTATAGTGCTAACTCCCAAAGACGGGTTTACAAAACAGGAAGGATGTAATAATATAATACTACAAGTTGTAGTAATACATTATATTACAATATGAGATAATGTATTACAGTATGCGGAAAGGAGGAAGTTATGATTCGTGTTATAGGATTAGGCGATAATGTAGTCGATTGTAATTATACTACAAAAGTAATTTACCCGGGAGGGAACAGTTATAATTTTGCAGTCATGGCAAAACGTCTTGGTTATGATTCAGCATATGCAGGAGTTATTGGAAATGACTGGCAGGCAGATGAAATTGTAGCATTATTGGAGAGAGAGAATGTAGACATTTCTCATTGTCACTATGAAAGTGGAGAAACGGGCGTTTGTGGGATTCATCTTACGAATGGTGACAGAACAATTGTAGAGGAAAATGATGCAGGGGTAGTAAAAGCAAAACCGTATCAAGTGACAGAAAAAGAGATTGAGTATTTAAGACAGTTCGATTTAGTGCATTCCAGTTGCTATAGTCATATAGAAAATCAATTAAAAAAAGTAAAAGATGCAGGGATTTCTGTTTTATATGATTTTTCAGATGAATGGACAGAAGAAACGTTATCGGAAATTTGTGCCAATATTACAATTGCATTTTTTTCAGGAAAAGATTTAGCAATAGAAGATTTGGAAAAATTAGTAAAGAAATGTGTGAATGAATATGGCTGCGAACTGGCAATTACAACTTTTGGAGAGCGGGGAGCAATGGTTTATAACGGAAGAAAATTATATAAAAAGCAGCCTTACAACTACGAAGCTCCAATTGTTGATACTACAGGAGCAGGAGACTCATGGATAACCGCATTTATTACCAGTTATTTTTCAGGAATGAAAATTTTTGCTCATCTTCATTCACATAAGTTTGAAAATTTTAGCCGTAAAATAGATCAGGACGATTATGTGGATCATTTAATTGAGTTTTCTATGTGCTCTGGAAATCTTTTTGCAAGGCATAACTGTCTTATAGAAGGCTCATTGGGATACGGGATAAAATTTGAGGAAGGGAGGTAGTTCTCAGGTATGGATGATGTAATTTTAAAAATGCAGCACATTTCTAAAACATACGGAGGAATTAAAGCTCTTGATAACGTGGAACTGGAAGTACAGCGAGGAGAGATTTTGTGCCTGTTAGGAGAAAATGGTGCAGGTAAATCTACTCTGATGAAAATATTGTCCGGTGTTGTAGTTCCAAACCAGGGGGCAGAGATTGTTTTAGATGGACAAAAGGTTGATATTAAAAATCCTAATTCAGCACACGAATTGGGAATAAGTATTGTTCATCAGGAATTAATACAGTTTCCGGATATGAACATTATGGAAAATATTTATGTGGGAAGGTATCCTCGAAAGAATGGATTAATTGATTATGGGGAGTTGGAAAAGAGAACCAGAACACTGATGGAAGAGTTGGGAATCTATTTTGATCCAAAAGAATATATCAGGAATTTAAGTGTTGCACAAAGGCAGCTTGTAGAAATTATGAAAGCACTCTCTTTTCAGGCGAAAATTATTATTTTTGACGAACCAACCTCCTCTCTTACCTCAGAAGAGACAACAATTCTTTTTAGTATTATACAGAATTTAAAAGAAAAGGGAATTTCACAGATTTACATATCACATCGTTTGGAGGATATTTTTGCTATTGGAGATAGAATCACAGTACTTCGTGACGGGCAAAATTCCGGAGGTGGTATGGTAAAAGATTTAAACAGCGACCAGGTTGTTTCGCTTATGGTTGGAAGAAATATTGAAAATCAGTTTCCTAAGGAGAAGACCGAGATAGGAGAAGAAATATTAAGAGTAGAGCATATTCAAAATGATAAGGTTAAAGATGTTTCTTTTACCCTGAGAAGAGGGGAAGTTCTTGGATTTGGGGGCTTGGTAGGAGCCGGGCGTACAGAATTAATGAGAGCTGTTATGGGTCTTGATAAATGTACAGGAAGTATTTACAAAAATGGAAAAGAGTTAAAAAATGCAAATCCGATGGATGCAATTCAAAATGGTTTTGCTATGGTTCCGGAAGACAGAAAAGACCAGGGTCTTGTTCTTCTTCTTTCTATATTAAATAACATTGAGATGAGTTCTTTAAAAACATTAAGTCATGCCGGGTTTATGAACGCATCGGCGGAGAATGCCTGCGTAGATAAATATGCAGAGCAGCTTCACATCAAAATGGCAAACAAACGCTTGCCGGCAAGCTCTTTAAGCGGAGGCAATCAACAGAAAGTGGTTATTGCAAAATGCCTGGCAACAGAACCGGAAATTCTGATTCTTGATGAACCGACACGAGGTATTGATGTGGGCTCAAAGGCAGAAATTTATCAGATAATTAATGACCTTGCAAAAAAAGGTGTTGCTGTTATTATCGTATCTTCAGAGCTTCCGGAATTGTTGAATATAAGTGATCGCATTATCGTTATGAGAGAAGGATTTGTAACAGGAGAGATTAGGGCAAATGAAGCTGATGAAGAATCTGTTATGAAATTAGCGACTAAGGGGGTTGAAACAAAATGAAAACAAAGTCTGATTCTAAACTTTCTAAGATTTTAAAAAATTCAGAATTTAGTTCCTACTCAGGAATTATTCTTGTAATCGTTGTGGTTTGTATTTTTATGACATTCCGCAGTTCAAATTTCATGACAACAAATAATATTCTCAATATTTTGAGACAGATTTCAGTATACGGAATATTAGCCTGTGGTATGGCATTTTCTATGATGACAGGCGGAATTGATTTGACAGTAGGGGCTACTGCCGGTGTTGCAGGTGCTATTTCCGCACTTATGATTACAAACGGAACAAATATGATTCTCGCAATTGTAGTGAGTTTGCTTTCCGGCGCTGTTATGGGATGGCTGGCAGGTATTACAATTGCGCATACGGGGATTCCGCCATTTATTATGACTCTTGGACTTCAAATTACATTCAGAGGAGTTTGTTATCTGGTATGTGAGGGAAAACCCATCGGAAATCTTCCTGAGGGATTTACATTCCTTGGTCTTGGAAACCTGTTTGGGATACCGGTACCAATTTATTTTATGATTCTGGCATTTATTATTGTAGGCATTATCCTTTCAAAAACATCATTTGGACGTTCTGTATATGCAGTTGGCGGAAATTATCAGGCTGCATATCATTCTGGTATTAATGCAAAAAGAGTTTTGACATTCGCTTATATAATAAGTGGAATCTGCGCAGCTCTCGCTGGTGTTATTTTAACAGCAAGAAATGCGTCTGCGCAGCCTACAGCAGGAAATACATTTGAAACAGAAGCAATTGCAGCGTGCGCTATGGGCGGTGTCTCTTTTAGTGGAGGAAAGGGAGCTGTACCTGGTATTTTCTTTGGCGCATTGCTTATGGGAATCATCAATAATGCAATGAACTTGATGTATATCAGTTCTTATTGGCAGCAGGTTGTAAAAGGAATCATCATCATTGCGTCAGTTTTGTATTCCATTTATAACAGTCGTACAAAATAAAGAGAACTTAACCTTTCAGGGTTAAAATAAAAATTATTTAAAACAGGAGGTTTCAAGGATGAAAAGAAGACTGGTAAGTATTTTAGTGTGTGCGGCAGTAGTAACGGGCTTGCTGACAGGGGCAACAACTGTTCATGCAGAGGAGAAGCGGACAATTGCAGTTGTAACTTATTCCCTTGCAGAAGAATTTGGTGTTGACGTTATCAAAGGTGCGGAAGCAAAAGCAGAGGAATTGGGAAATATTGAAATCGTATATCCTGATGCTGCAGGTGATATGCAGAAAAGTATTGCAATTGTAGAGGATATGACAACACAGGGAGTAGATGCAATTTGTATTTCTCCTGTAGATGCCAGCGCCACCATTCCTTATATTGAAAAAGCAAGAGAAGCAGGAATTGCTGTTGTAAACTGGGATATTGAAATGGATACAGAAGTTGATGCGAAAGTTTTAACTGATAACTTTGAGGGCGGAGCGCTTGGTGCTGATTATCTTGTTGAAAGAATGGGAGATAAAGGTACTGTTTTAATTGTGGATGATTTAGAGTCAGTTACTTCTACATATGAGCGTAATAAAGGATTTGAAGACAGATTAAAAGAGATTGCACCGGATGTAAAAGTTATTCGACAGCTTTCAAGCGGAACAAGAGATACGCACAGAAGTACAGTTGAAAATATGCTTCAGGCATATCCGGAAATCACAGGTATTTTCTGTCCTGATGGAGACCGTACACTTGGCGCTTATGTTGCATGTGAAGCAAACGACAGAAAAGACGTTTTGATTGCAGGATATGACGCAACACCTGAACAGTTGGAAATTATGCTTAAGGATGGTCCCGATTGTAATATGATTTGTGCAACAGCACTGCATCCGGACAGATTAGGTTCTTTATCTGTAGAAATAGCAAATAAAATTCTTGATGGAGAAGAGGTAGAAGAGGTTACTTATTCAGAAGTTGATCTTATGAAGGCGACAGAGGCCGAAAATTGGGTTACTGAAGAGTAAATCAATAAATGAACGGCATCTGTAAAAGGCAGATGCCGTTCGTGTTTTATATGCAGGAGGTGGAGAAATATGAAATTTGCTTTTTTATCCTATCAATTTTCAAGATACCCATTGGAATACTGCTTTCAAATGGCGAAAGAGTACGGATTTCAGGGAGTAGAAGTATGGGGAGCAAGACCTCATGCGTATGCTTATGATATGGACAACCAGAGAATCCGGCAAATTCTTGATTGGAAAAAAGAATATGGGGTAGAAGTTTCTATGTTTACCCCGGAAATTCTTGCTTATCCATATAATCTTGTGTCAGCCGATGCAAAAGAAAGAGAAGAAACGGTTGCCTATCTGGAAAGAAGTCTTGAGGTAGCCCGTGGGATAGGAACGGATAAGATGCAGATTACGATTAAACATCCCGGATACGGACGCTCAAGAAAAGAAATTTGGAACGTAATGGAAGATTGTCTGAACAGACTTTGCCGTAAAGCAGAAAAAGAGGGTGTAGATATTATTCTGGAATCGCTTTCTCCTTCAGAGGGAAATGTGATTACCTGTGCAGATGATATTGTGCAAATACAGGAACGGGTACAGTCAAAAGCCTTATGTTCAATGATTGATGTCGTTCCGCCATTTATTGCAAATGAACCTTATTCAGAGTATTTTGATAAGCTTGGAGCAACTATGAAGTATGTACATATTTGTAATAGTGACGGGAAAACGGAATTTCATATGCAGTTGAATAATTCAGCAGGACAGATTCCGCTGGTTGATTTTTTCAGCATATTAAAAAGAAATGAATATGACGGATGGTGTTCTACAGAACTTCTTGCTCCGTACTTTAGAGATCCGGAATTATATTTATCGGAATCTATGAGAGCAATTAAGGATATTTGTATGAAGGCAGGAATTTGAGAATAAAATTTAGATTTTTAAGGAGGAAAAGAAGATGGGAAAACTTACAGCAGAAATATTTGGACATATGGTTGATGGAGCTTGTATAAGTGCGAATATGTCTTTTTCGTCACAGAGAGACTTGGCAGAAGCTGCGAAATTGTATGGCTTTAAACAGGTATATGGTTTTGCATCTTATTATGATTATCTGCTGAAGGAGCTGAAAGGTACAGTTACAGGGGTAGGCGGCGGAGTCGGCTCATCACTGGGAGCAGGTACAGAGAGGACGGAAGTAAAGGTTTTCGAGGCAAAGACATATATGGATTTGGGCTGTGATGAAATTGATATGTGGATGAACATCGCCGCATTAAAAAACAGTGAATTTGAATATGTTCGGAAAGATATTGAGGCAGTTCGCGCAGTTGTTCCTAAAGGTCATAATTTAAAAGTAATTATCGAGCCGGCAATTCTTACAGAAGAGCAAATTGAAACAGCAACAAAACTTGTAATTGACGGAGGTGCAGATTTTGTAAAGGCAGGAACCGGATTTCTGGGAGCTTGTACACTGAATCATGCCAGACTAATGCTCAGAGCGGCAAATGGACAGATTAAAGTAAAATGCTCTGGTGGAATCAGAGAACTTGCAGTTGTAAAAGAAATGTATGATATGGGCGTGGCACGTTTTGGAATGGGAGTAGGTTCTGCCCAAAATATAATTCGTTTGTTAAAAGAAGAAGAATAAGGAGTGATGTATATGCCCCATTATATTCTTGCACATGATTTGGGGACTTCTGGTAATAAGGCATCATTGTTTAGTGAAGGCGGGAAAATAATTGTCAGCATAACTCAAAATTATCCTACCTTTTATCCCAAGCATGGATGGGCAGAACAGAATCCGGCTCAATGGTGGAATGCTGTTTGCAGTACAACGCAGGAAATAGTAAAAATAATCGACAGAAAATCCATAGCTGCAGTTGCCGTAACCGGACAGATGATGGGCAACGTTCCTATTGGATATAATGGAGAGCTGTTGGGAAACAGTATTATTTGGTCAGATACCCGTGCTGTACAAGAGTGTAAAGAACTCGAGGAAAAGCTTGGAAAACAACATTATTATCATATTACGGGACAGCCTCCAAGCGCTTCCTATACATTGCCTAAATTAATGTGGCAGAAAAAATATCAGCCAGATATTTACAAAAATACGGATAAGTATATACAGTCTAAGGACTACATTAATTATTGCCTTACAGGAAGACTTGCAACAGATTATACAGACGCTGCATATACAATCGCTTATGATATACGCCAAAAGAAATGGTCAGAGGAAATTTTGGAAGCTTCCGGGATTTCTATTAATAAAATGCCGGAAGTTTTGGAAAGCGACAGCATTTTGGGATATGTTACAGAAGAAGCGGCAAAGGCATGTGGGTTAATTGCGGGCATTCCTGTTGTGACAGGAGCAGGAGATGGTTCGGCAGCGCATCTTGGAGGGGCATGTACAGATGCAGGGGATGCGTATCTATGTTTGGGAAGCTCCACATGGTTGGCAGCGCAGACAAAGAATTTGATTTTTGATAAAAAAGAAATGATGCAGTCCGAACCCCATGTGATACCAGGGAAATATTGTTTTTTAGGAACAATGCAGACGGGAGGGCTTGCTCATGCGTGGGGAAGGATGAATCTTTCGAAAGAACCATTAAATTATGAGGAAATTGAAAAGCTGGTTTTATCTTCACCACCGGGAGCAAATGGTCTTTTATTTTTACCATATTTAATGGGAGAACGTTCTCCTTGGTACAATCTTGATTTACAGGCTTCTTTTTTGGGCGCTACTATTCAGACGGTTTATGGAGATTTTTACAGAGCCATTATGGAAGGGGTTGCCATGAACTTAAATATTCTTTTAAATGCCATTCGCCGTGAGGAATCGGTGGATAATATAGTGCTTATTGGCGGAGGTGGAAGAAGCAAAGCATGGCAGCAGATTCTTGCAGATGTATTTAATTTAACATTGAAAATACCGGAGAATATGGAAGCAGGTACAAGTATCGGAGGGGCTATTATTGCCGGAGTTGGATGTGGTTTATTTCAGGACTATTCTGTAGCGAAAGATTTTTTAAAGATTAAGGATATAGTATATCCGAATATGGAAAATACTATGCTTTACAAGGAGAAACAGAACATATTTGAAGAGGCTTGTCATGTTTTAAAAAAATTTTACAAAAATCCCTTTACAAAACTTGTATTATAATGTATTATGACATTACAAGATAATACAAGTTAAATATAAAACAGGAGGTCAAAAAAATGTTTAATTTTAATGAACCAAGATACGAAAAAGTAGTCAACGATGCAATTGCTCTCAGACCGCAGATTGAGGCAGCAGTTGATAAAATCTGTGAGGAAGGATACAGCAATATTTTCTTTATTGGCTGTGGCGGAACATACGCACATTCCCTTCCAATGAAATATTGGCTGGAAACAACGACAGACAAAATTGAAACACATAGTGTGATTGCGGCAGAGTTTATGGCAGCCGGACATAAGAGATTTACAAAAGACAGTGTATGCGTATTTTCTACCAGAAGCGGAAATACAAAAGAAATTGTAGCGGCGGCTAAGTTCTGTAAAGAAGCAGGTGCAAGAACAGTCGTATATGTATCTAATGATAACACACCGGTTTGTGAGTTCGCAGATTATAAATTATTTAGTTTTGCAGAAGACGATTGTTTATGCGAAGCAATTTATACATATATGATTACACTGCTTGCAAGATTTCTTAAAAACGCAGGTGAGTTTGACAAGTATGATAAATTTGTAGAAGAGTATGCAAAGATTGTGCCATATCTTATCAAGGCAAAGGAACAGTATGAAGACAGATGCGCTAAAATGGCAGCAGAACACAAAGATACAGACTATCATATGGTAATTGGTTCCGGTATGATGTGGGGAGAAGCATACGATTATGCAATGTGTATTCTGGAAGAAATGCAGTGGATTAGAACAAAATCAATTCACGCAGCAGAGTATTTCCACGGTACATTAGAGCTCGTGGAAGAAGATACAAGTTTGATTTTGTTTTATGGAGAAGATGAAACAAGACCACTTATGGACAGAGTAATGGATTTTTCAAAGAAGATTACAAAAGTTATCAATGTATTTGATACCAAAGAAATTGAACTTCCATTTACAGATCCGGAATTTAGAAAAATTGTTTCCCCGATGATTATGTACGTTATAACAGAAAGATTAAGCTGCCATTTGGAAAAAGAAAGAAATCATCCTTTAACAACCAGAAGATATTATCGCCAGATGGAATACTAATTTGAAGAATTAAAAGATACTGATTGACGGAAGAGGAGTAACCTTATTTGATAAGGCCTCCTCTTTTTGTATTGATCAATACTTGTAATTTGTGTTTATATTTAATATGATAATAATGCAAAGTTCGCGAAAAGTGAAACCTGCAAATACATAAATAAAAAATCCAACGGAGGGGAAAAGATGATCAGACATGCGAAACCGGAGGATTTGCCTCGGGTTTTAGAGATATATGAGTATGCAAGAACCTTTATGGCAGAAAACGGGAATCCGTCACAGTGGGGGAAAAATTATCCCCCGGAAGAAACCGTGATCCGCGATATAGAAGATCAGAATTTATATCTGATTGAAGAAGAGGAGATTGTGGGTGTGTTTTTCTTTCATATAGGAGAGGATTCCACGTACTCTAAAATTTATGATGGAAAATGGATTTCAGATGAGGAATACGGAACCATTCACCGCATTGCGGGAAATGGAAAGGGAAAAGGGATTCTGAAAAAAGCCGTTTCCTATTGCGAAGAGAGAATCCCGCATCTGCGGATCGATACCCATGAGGACAATAAGATCATGCAGACAGCCATTGAAAAAAATGGATTTACAAAATGCGGGACTATTTTGACAGAAGAAGGAAGCCCGAGGATTGCATATGAAAAACTTAAATAAATATATGGATTTTATAAAGGTCGCGGAGGGTCTGAAATCTGTGACGCGTACAGCCTGGACTTCTACAGGACGAAGAGAAAGTACGGCGGAGCATTCCTGGAGGCTGGTTCTTCTGGCGTCCGTTCTTCTGGAAGAATTTCCGGAATTGGATAAACAGAGGGTTCTTCTCATGGCGCTTATTCATGATATGGGAGAAGTGTATACTGGCGATATATCTGCAAATTCTGAGTTTTCTTCCAGTGAAAAGGAGCGGACAGAACGGCACGATATACGGGAAGTGTTCGGGAAGCTTCCGGAAAAGCAGGAAGATTTTTACATTTCTTTATGGGAAGAATATTCCAAAGGAGAAACGCCGGAAGCCCGGTTTGTGAAGGCTCTCGATAAGGGGGAAACAATTCTCCAGCATGCGCAGGGAAAAAATCCGGAAACCTTTGATTATGAATTTAATCTTTCTTATGGGAAAAAGTATTTTGAAGGGGACAAAAGACTGGAGAAAATCCGGGAATTTCTGGATACAGAGACAAAAGAAAAAATGAAAAGAGGGAAAAATCTTGATGGAAAGTAAGAAAATCATCGAATTTCGCAATATTGTGAAAAATTTTGATGGTCAGATTGTTTTAAAGGGAGTCAATCTGGATATTTACGAAAATGAGTTTGTTACGCTGCTTGGTCCGAGCGGCTGCGGAAAGACAACGCTTCTCAGGATTCTGGGTGGATTTCTTGATCCGGACGAAGGGCAGGTGATTTTTGACGGGGAGGAAATCAGCAAAAAGCCGCCTTATGAGAGGGAACTAAACACAGTGTTTCAGAAATATGCGCTGTTTCCTCATTTGAATGTATATGAAAATATTGCTTTTGGATTAAAGCTAAAAAAAGTCAGCAAAGACATCATAGACCAGAAGGTGATGAAAATGCTGAAACTGATCGGGCTGGAAGGGTACGAGAAAAAGAATACCACTCTGCTTTCCGGCGGGCAGCAGCAGAGGGTTGCGATTGCAAGAGCCCTTGTAAATGAGCCGAAGGTTCTGCTTCTTGACGAGCCGCTTGCAGCACTGGATTTAAAAATGCGCAAGGAAATGCAGTATGAGCTGAAGCGGATTCAGCAGGAGGTAGGAATCACATTTATTTTTGTTACCCATGACCAGGAAGAAGCCCTGACTATGTCGGACAAGATTGTTGTTATGAATAATGGGGAAATTCAGCAGGTGGGTTCGCCGGAGGATATTTATAATGAGCCGGCAAACCGTTTTGTGGCAAATTTCATCGGGGAAAGCAACCTGATACCGGGTGTGATGCTTGAGGATTATAAGGTTCGTTTTGACGATGTGGTGTTTGACTGCGTAGATTTTGGATTTAAGGAAAACGAACCTGTTGACGTGGTAATCCGCCCGGAGGATATAGATATTGTGGCTTTGGAAGATGGAAAACTTACCGGGGAAGTGCTGAGTGTTTTATTTAAAGGCGTTCACTATGAAATCATTGTTGAGACGGTTCCGGGAACAAGTGTGACAGTAGATATGCGGGTGATCCGGAATCAGGACGTGACAAGTGAGGACGGAAAAGAGAAAATCAGCGCCAACAATTTCTACGTGGATGTGGACGATGTGGAGGAACTTGACGACAAAGAAGTGATTGCGCTTTCCAATGCGCAGGCATGGACGGTGGATGATGAAGAGTACGTTTCCATTGCAAAAGTAGAGTATGAGGTTTCCAAAAAAGAGGGACATTATCCTGTTGTATTTACTACGGTAAACGGAACAAAAATTGAGCGTGCCATTTATGTGGTAGACCAGCCGTTTGTGAAAAATGAGAAGGCAAACGAGGCAGTTATGGCATTTAATTTCCAGAAGACAGTAGATGAAATCCAGGAATCCCAGGCGCTTGATACAGATTTAAAAACATGGGCAAATGCACAGGGCTGGAAATTAAGTGACGAAAATCAGAGTGTGGATTTAAGTGTGGATTATGATTTTGAGCCGGAAAATGTCACAGAGGGAATTTATAAGATTACGTTCTGGACAACAGGACGGGAAATGAAAATCCACACAACCGATTACGTGGAGGAAGGTCAGGAGGTCGGTCTGACATTCTTCCCGGAAGATATTCATGTGATGTCAAAGGTGGGATACTGATGAAAAAATTTTCACATCTTGCCCTTCCATATATTGTATGGGCTGTTCTGATGCTGCTTCTTCCGATGGGACTCATTGCAGTTTATTCTTTTATGGATTCCGGCAACAGTGTCATTCCATTTAGTTTTACGCTGGAGCATTACGTCACTTTTTTTACCGACCATGACTTTTTATTAATTCTCTGGCGTTCCATTTTAATAGCGGTAAAGACAACGGTCATCTGTCTTCTGCTCGGCTATCCCGTGGCTTATTTTATTGCGAGAAGCAGTGAAAAAGCCCAGAATATTTTGATTTTATGTATCACAATTCCCATGTGGATCAATATGCTTGTAAGAACTTACGCATGGATCGGACTTTTAAGCGAGGGAGGACTGGTGCAGAAACTTCTGGGGCTGTTCGGGCTTGGGGATATGGAGCTTTTGTATACGGAGGGGGCAGTGCTGCTCGGCATGGTTTATAACTTTCTGCCTTTTATGATCCTGCAGATCCATACATCTCTCTGCAAGATGGATCAGGCCCTTTTACAGGCAAGCGCGGATCTTGGGGCAAGACCGGCACAGACATTTTGCCGCGTTACCCTGCCTCTTTCCATGCCGGGAGTGATCAACGGGATTACTCTTGTATTTCTGCCTGCGATCAGTTCCTTTTTTATTCCGAAGCTGCTGGGAGGAGGACAGTATTTCCTCATTGGAAATATGATAGAAAACCAGTTTATTACGGTTGGAGAATGGAATTTTGGAAGCGCCATTTCCATGATCATGGCAGTTATTATGATGCTTCTTATGATGGCTGTTCGAAAAGCGGAAGTGCGGAATCAGGGCGGAAAGGAGGAGTAAGAGAATGAAAAAAAACAACCGTTTATTCGGGAAGATTCTTATGGTACTGATGATTATATTCTTTTATCTTCCTATCGTATATATGATTGTATTTTCCTTTAACGAAGGGAAATCTCTTACGAATTTTACCGGTTTTTCTCTCAGGTGGTACAAACATATGCTGGAATCTGGCGACATGATGGAAGCTTTGTATACGACCTTCGGAGTGGCTTTGATTGCAACGTTTGTGTCTACTGTTGCGGGAACGATTTCTGCTATTGGGCTCAGTAAATCAAAGAAAATCGTACGCCGTCTTGTGGAGCAGGTAAATAATCTTCCCATGATGAATCCGGAAATTGTAACGGCAATCGGATTAATGCTTTTGTTTATTACCTTCCGCATTGAAAAGGGATATATGACGATGCTGCTGGCACATATTGCTTTTTGTACGCCGTATGTCATGCTTTCCGTTATGCCGAAAATCCGCTCTCTTGATCCCAATCTTGCAGATGCGGCAATGGATCTGGGTGCGACTCCGTGGAAAGCATTGACGAAAGTAATCGTACCGCAGATTACGCCGGGTATTGTATCTGGAGCTTTGATCGCGTTTACCATGTCGGTCGATGATTTTATTATTTCTTATTTTGTAACGGGCAGGGGCGTAAAGAATTTAAGTATTATGGTTTACACAATGAGTAAGAGAATGAATCCGAGTATTAATGCAGTCTCCACTCTTGTTGTAGTGATTATCACCATTGTATTGATTCTTATTAATGTGGTTCCTCTGATTGCAGCAAAGAGGGAAAAAAGAGAGACTCCGGGAAAACGATATTTTCTTCCTGCAGCCGCGGCTGTGACAGTTATTGCCCTTGTTTCTGTCTCTGTGTTTCAGTTTGGAAAGGGAAACGCAGCGCGTCCCTTTGAAGGACAGACGCTGCATCTTTATAACTGGGGAGAATATACAGGCGAAAATATCATTAGAAACTTTGAGGAGGAGACAGGTGCAACTGTCGTTATGGAAAATTTTGACTCCAACGAGCAGATGTATATCAAGGTAGTTAACGGAGAGTCTTATGATATTCTTGTTCCAAGTGATTATATGATTCAGAGATTGATTCAGGAAGATCTTCTCCAGAAGCTGGATCATTCAAAACTGGACTGTATGGATCTTTTGACAGAGGATGTGAAAGGACTTCCATATGATCCGAAAAATGAATATTCGGTTCCATACTTCTGGGGAACAGCCGGAATTGTATATGATAAGACAAAGGTGGACATAAAAGATCTGGAAGAGCAGGGATACAATATTTTCCTGAATGAGAAATATAAGGGTGATATTTATCTTTACGATTCAGAAAGAGATTCTTTTATGATGGCGCTGAAGGCTCTAGGATATTCTATGAATACAGAAAATGAGAAGGAAATTAATGAAGCGTATGAGTGGCTTGTAAAATGTGTGCAGACAATGGAACCGGAAATAGTGACAGATGAAATTATTGATAATATGGCGCAGGGAAGAAAAGCTCTGGGACTGATTTATTCAGGTGATGCAACATATGTCATATCAGAGAATGAAAATATGGGATATTATCTGCCGGAGACAGGAACAAATCTCTGGTCTGATGCGATGGTCATTCCGAAAAATGCAAAAAATCCGGAACTGGCACATGCCTATATTAATTATGCGACAAACTATGAAGGAGCTTATGATAACTCCAGTTATGTGGGATATACATCTTCAAATCAGGAAGTAATGGATACGCTGTCAGGAGAGGGCGGAGATTATGAGGGTATCGATTCCTATATTCCGCGTTCCGGAAATAAGATGGACGAGGTTTTTGTCTATAACGAAAAAACAAAGCAGATCATCAGTAATCTGTGGAGCAGAGTAAAAATAGCCGCAAGTAATGCGTAGATAATGAATGCCGGAGGGAAGATAAAAGATAAAATTTCTTTTATCCACCCTCCGGTATTTGATAGAAGATATTCAAAAGATAGAGGCGGTGATATACGCAATGGCAGACAAATTTTTAGATTTTGCGGATATGGAAGATGTAAAGGAGGCGGTTCGCATGACAAGACTGGGACAACTATTACTGGAAGAGGGAATAAAGACAGGAGAACAGGAGGCGAAACTTAATAATGCCAGAAATCTTCTTGATATTTTGGATGAGAAGATGATTGCAGAAAGAATAGGGCTTCCCCTGGAAACGGTAAGAAAGCTTAAAAAAGAAAAAGACAGATAAGATATGAGCACCGGGAAAGTTTTTTTCTCTGTAGTTGCCTGTGGCTCCGTTGTGAAGAATCCGGGGAGATGGTATTATAAATATACCAAAGGCCGATGGAAAAACAACGGGAGGTTTCGATGATGGAAATTGGAGCAGTAATAAGAAAATACAGAAAAGAAAAGGAAATGACACAGGAGGAAATGGCAGGCTGTCTCGGAGTTACCGCTTCTGCTGTCAACAAGTGGGAAAATGGAAATACACTTCCGGATGTGGCTCTTCTTGCGCCGGTTGCAAGGCTTCTTGGAATTACAACAGATACGCTTTTATCCTACAGAGAAAAGCTTACAGAGCGGGAAATTTCGGAAATAGGAGAAGAGCTTCGCCAGTGCGTGAAAGAGAAGGGGCTGGAAGCAGCTTTTGTATTTTCTGCGGAGAAAATCCGGGAATATCCAAACTGCGGGCAGCTAATTCTTATTTGTGCCCAGATATTAAATGGCTGCTGTGTGCTCTACGGTCTGGAAAAAAGCAGAGAACAGGAAGAAAAGATTTTTCTTCTCTATGAAAAAGCACTTAAAGATGAGCAGGAAGAAATAAGAGAATCTGCTGCAATGGCGCTTATGATTATGTGTATGGAAAAAAAGGAATATCGGAAGGCACAGGAGTATCTTGATAAAATCGGAGAGAGGAAAATTAATAAAAGACAGCTTCAGGGGAATTTATACGCGGCAGAAGGCAAAGCAGAAGAAGCGTATGCAGTTTATGAAAGAATTCTTTTTTCCTGTTTTTATGATATGAACGGCGCTTTTAACGGGATTTTAAGCCTTGCCTTAAAAGAAGAAGATATGGACAAGGCAGAAAAAATTGCAGATAAGCAGAAACATCTTGCTTCTCTTATGGAAATGGGAAAATATATGGAAATCTCTCCTGAACTTATTATGGCAGTTCATGACAAAGATAAACATCGTTTTCTGAAAGCTTTTTCCTGCTTTGAAAACAAAGATATGGACATTTACAAATTTACAGAATCAGAGCTTTATTCCCATATGGACTTTTATAAAGAAGGGGCAAGGGATTTGTTGGAGATGTTTAAAAGAGCAATGGATAAAGATGAAGAGCTGGATTTTGTACGGCAGGAGCCGGAATTTCAGAAAATATGTGAAAAATTAAAAAATAAGCTTTCCCATTAAAAAACAGGCAGAGGGCGGTAAGCTCTCTGCCTGAAACTGTTTTTACGCTTCTTCCTTATCATTTGTCAGGTTGAATCTGTCCAGAACGTGGAAAATAAGGCTTAAAATCATTGCCACAATGCAGGCAAGAACCATTCCTGTAAGCTCTACGTTTCCAAATTTTACGGAGATGCCGGAAAGACCTGTAACAAAGACAACAGAGGTCAGTGTCAGGTTACGGGAACGTCCGTAATCTACTTTGGAATCTACGAGGATACGAATACCGGAAGCTCCGATCATACCGTATAAAAGGAAAGAGATGCCTCCAATCACAGGACCGGGAACCGTCTGGATCAGCATGGAAAGTTTTCCCACAAAGGAGCAGATAATAGATAAAACGGCTGCCCCTGCGATTACGCGGACACTGTAGACTTTTGTGACTGCCATAACTCCGATGTTTTCCCCGTATGTGGTAGTAGGAACAGAGCCGATAAGACCGGAAAGCATAGTGGAGAGGTTGTCTCCAAGTAAAGAACGGTGAAGCCCCGGATCTTTTAAAAGGTCTTTTCCTACGATTTTACTTGTCACTACCTGATGCCCGATGTGTTCAGAAGTGATGACAAGAATAACCGGAAGAATAATAAGAATGGCGTCCATATCAAATTTTGGAAGCTGGAAGTTTGGAAGTGCAAATAAAGGCGCTTTGGCAACTTCTGTAAAATCCACAACTCCGCAGCAAAGAGCTGCAATATATCCGGCGATCACGGCAATTAAAATCGGGATAACAGATAAAAAGCCGCGGAACAGGATATTTCCAAAAACAGCAACTCCAAGTGTGACAAGAAATACAATGATATTTTTCGGATCAATCACTTCGTCCAGTAATCCGGCGTTGCCTGCGGCGCTTCCGGAAAGTTCAAGCCCGATCAGAGCTACAACAGGTCCCATAGCAGCCGGGGGCAGCACCACATCAATCCAGGAAGAACCGAATTTATAAATGATGAATGCGAGGATACAGCCGCAGAAACCAACAGCTACGAATCCGCCAAGCGCATATTCATATCCCATCTGGCTGATGACGATTCCGGCGGGAGCCAGGAATGCGAAACTGGAGCCTAAATAAGCGGGAGCTTTTCCCTTTGTAAGGACGATGAATAAAAGTGTGCCCACACCGTTCATAAACAGAACGACTGCAGGATTGATTCCAAAAATAAAAGGAACCAGGACAGTGGCGCCGAACATGGCAAACATATGCTGAATGCTTAAAGGGATCAGAAGCTTTGCCGGCACTTTGTCTTCTACTTGAATAATTTTTCGTTGTTCCATTTTTCCTCCTCAAAAAGTAATTATAAATTTGGATTTCGGCTTATTTTATCATATTCCCAGGTGCTATGGAAGAAAAAATTTAGGATTCTTTTATAAAAAAAGCAAGAATTCTAAAATGGAGGACAAGATATAGATGGAAAAAACGGGAGGCGTCATAGTATAATGAGAGCATTAAGATATGTGTAAAATCAGAACGGAGGAAAACAAAATGGAGAAAAAAAGAGGACGCGTAACCATTCCTACAGATTTGAATGTGATTCCTCAGACACTTGAGATTCTGGAGAAATGGGGAGCAGATGCAGTACGTGACTGTGACGGAACAGAGTTTCCGGCAGAGCTTAAGGAAGTGGATGCGAAGGTTTATGCGACTTACTACACAACAAGAAAAGATAATGAGTGGGCAAAGGCACACCCGGAAGAAATCCAGCAGATGTATATTATGACAGATTTCTACAGCGCAGTGTCCGACAAGCTTTCCATTCACTTAATGGATCATATTTATCCTGCCATGTTAAAAGTAAATACGCGCGATGATAAAAAGCGCTGGTGGGAAGTTATGGACCGTACAACAGGCGAGCCTGTTCCAACAGACAAATGGAGCTATGACGAGGAAAGCGGAAATGTGATCATTAATGCGATTCCTTTCCATGATTATACAGTAAGCTTCCTTGCTTACATTATGTGGGATCCGGTTCATATGTACAACGCAGTTGTAAATGACTGGAAAGATGTAGAGCCGCAGATGACTTTTGATGTGCGTCAGCCGCTTACAAGAGAGTTTTCTCTGAAAAGACTGCGCCGTTTCCTGGAAACTCATCCATATGTAGATGTAGTGCGTTTTACTACATTCTTCCATCAGTTCACACTGATTTTTGATGAGCTTGCAAGAGAAAAATATGTAGACTGGTATGGATATTCCGCATCTGTAAGCCCATATATTCTGGAACAGTTTGAAAAAGAAGTGGGTTATAAATTCCGTCCGGAGTTTATTATCGACCAGGGATATATGAATAATACGTACCGTATTCCTTCTAAGGAATTCCGTGATTTCCAGGCGTTCCAGAGAAGAGAAGTTGCAAAACTTGCCAAAGAGATGGTAGACATTGTACATGAGTTTGGAAAAGAAGCCATGATGTTCCTTGGTGACCACTGGATCGGAATGGAACCGTTTATGGACGAGTTTGCATCTATCGGAATTGACGCGGTAGTAGGAAGCGTTGGAAACGGTGCAACGCTTCGTCTCATCAGCGATATTAAAAACGTAAATTATACAGAGGGTCGTTTCCTTCCATACTTCTTCCCGGATACCTTCCATGAGGGCGGAGACCCTGTAAAGGAAGCAAAAGTAAACTGGGTAACAGCAAGAAGAGCAATCCTTCGAAGCCCGATCCAGAGAATCGGATACGGCGGATACTTAAAGCTTGCTCTTGATTTCCCGGAATTTGTGGAATACATCGAGAGCGTATGCGACGAGTTCCGTACACTTTATGATAATATTACAGGAACTACTCCTTACTGCGTAGAGCGTGTGGCAGTATTAAACTGCTGGGGCAAAATGCGTGCATGGGGAAATCATATGGTGCACCATGCAATTTATTACAAACAGAATTATTCCTATGCAGGAATTATTGAAGCATTAAGCGGCGCTCCTTTTGATGTAAAATTCATAAGCTTTGAAGATATTCTGGAAAATCCGGACATCTTAAAGGATATTGACGTTATCATCAATGTAGGAGATGCAGACACAGCTTATGGCGGCGGAGAATACTGGACAAACGAAAAGATTGTTACAGCAGTAAAAGAATTTGTTTACAATGGCGGTGGATTTATCGGTGTAGGCGAGCCGACAGCACATCAGTGGCAGGGACGCTTCTTCCAGCTTTCCGATATTCTTGGTGTGGAAGAAGAACATGGATTTAACCTGAACAGAGATAAATACAACTGGGAAGAGCACAAAGATCACTTTATTCTTTCTGACTGCACAAAGGATGTAGATTTCGGAGAAGGAAAGAAAAATATCTTTGCGCTTCCGGAGACAGAAATTCTCATTCAGAGAGAGCAGGAAGTACAGATGGCAGTAAAAGAGTTCGGAAAAGGCCGCGGCGTTTATATCAGCGGTCTGCCATACAGCTTTGAAAACAGCCGTATTCTTTACCGTGCGATCCTCTGGTCTACAGGAGATGATGAAAAGCTGAACCAGTGGTTCTCCACAAACTTCAACGTGGAAGTTCACGCATATGTGAAAAACGGAAAATACTGTGTTGTAAATAATACTTACGAACCACAGGATACAACGGTTTACCGCGGAGATGGAAGCAGTTTCGACCTTCATATGGAAGCAAATGAAATCAAGTGGTATGAAATCTAAAAATTAAATATTTTATAGGGAATCCCTCCGGAAATGTTGTATAATGTTTCTGGGGGGATTTTGGGTTCTATCGGCGGCTGCGTCGATTGACGACAACGATGTAATCGGACAACCATGCAGGCGAATAGGGCAGTTAATATATATTTGTTGTACTGGGAAAGCAGTGCGCTCTGTGTGGGATTTATCTGGAAAAATAGAACGCTCTGCGAGAATATGTTTAGAGATTGTGTATTTTAAAGGAAAAATGATGTTATATAAACAATTATGAAGAGAGTTTGTGTTTTTTCGATGGAAAATAGCATTATATAAACAATTTTCGAAGGGAGTTGTTTTTTTCGAGGCGGAAATGGCATTATATAAACAATTTTAAAGAGGAATTGTTTTTTTTGAGGTGGAAATGGTATTATATAAACAATTTTAAAGAGGAATTGTTTTTTTCGAGGCGGAAGTGGAGTTATATAAACAATTTTAAAGTAAAATTGTGTTTTCAAGAGGAGAGAAGGCTTACATGATTATTTTAATTACAGGGGCTTCCCATGCAGGGAAGACAGTTCTGGCGCAGAGGTTTCTTGAAAAATATAAGTATCCGTATCTGTCTGTTGATCATCTGAAAATGGGCTTGATACGAAGCGGAAATACTTCGCTGACCCCGGAAGATGATGAAGAATTGACAGCTTATTTATGGTCTGTTGTGCAGGAAATATCAGTGTGATCATATTCTTATCGAAAAAGAATATGAGGCAGAAATAAAAGAAAAGATAAAAGAAAATCAGAAAGACGAGGCAGAAAATGAATAAGAAAAATGTAAATAATTCCCTCTATTTTCTAGTAGGAATTTTACTTCTGTTCAGCGGAATGATGGGACAGAATGCCACATTTTATGTGCTGGCATTTGTGTTTATTATTCTTGGATTTGTGAAGAGAAAGAAGTAAAGAGAAAGCAGGGGAAATATGGAAATATTAAAATTAAGGGAACATGAAGAATTAACAGAAAAGGCAGCAGAATGGTTTTACCGGAAATGGGAAGTGCCGGTTTGAGAAGTATATTTAAAACAAAGTGAGGAATTGAATGAAATCAAAAACAATGCGCGCCATTTTACACGCGCTTTCATACAGCAATCTTGAGGTAGAATCTGCAAGGCGTCTGGCAGATTTAAAACGCCTTGATCCTATGCGGATATTTTGCAGGAAATTAGACGTAAAAATATATAATGAAGATTATGAAGTTCCGATTCGCCTGTATTTTCCAAACGAGCAGGCGATGAAAGAAGGAATGGAAAAAGGACATTCTTATGCAGTCCTGCTGTTTTTTCACGGCGGCGGCTGGGTGACGGACAGGGGGGGAAACTAAGACCGTGTGTGCAGCCAGATGGCGCAGTCTACAGGACAGATCGTAGTATCTGTGGAATACCGTCTTGCACCTGAATACCCGTTCCCAACAGGGCTGATGGACTGTTATGCGGCTGCAAAAGCCCTGTATACGAATCGGTTTATTTTAAATACAGAACCGGAAAAAATTACTATTGTGGGAGACAGCGCAGGGGGAAATCTTGCAGCGGCAGTTTCTCTTATGGCGAGAGATAAGGGAGAGTTTATGCCTGACAGACAGATATTGATCTACCCTGCATTAAATAACTGTTATACAGAAGAATCGCCGTATCTTTCCGTAAAAGAAAACGGGGAGGATTACCTTCTTACAGCAGTAAAAATGGAAAACTATATATCCTTATATCAGCGCAGTCCGGAAGACAGAGAGAATCCGTATTTTTCACCGCTTCAGGAAAAAGACCTGGGAAATCTTCCGGATACTCTGATTTTGACAGCAGAGTTTGATCCATTAAGAGACGAGGGAGAAGAGTACGCAAGGCGCTTAAAGGAAGCGGGAAATTATGTGGAGCTTCACAGAATACCGGGAGCGCTTCACGGATTTTTCGCTCTTGGAATTAAGCTTTTTCATGTGAAAGAGAGCTTTGACATTATGAATAAATTTCTTGGAAGGGAGATGGGAACTTGTTAGAGTTTGGATATTCCCACTGGAGAAAACTTGACAATGCAGCCCTTGTTTTCCCGGCAGTAACCGGGAAAAATGACACAAGAGTATTTCGTGTTTACTGCCGTTTAAAAGAAACGGTAGAGCCGGAGATTTTGCAGAAAGCGCTGGACGCCACAATGGAAAAATATCCTCTGTATCAGGCAGTGCTTCGAAAAGGACTTTTCTGGTATTATCTGGAGCGCAGAGACATACGTCCCCTTGTAAAGCCGGAGACGGAAACGCCCTGCAGCGACTTATATGTGCCGGACAAAAAATCTCTTTTATTTCAGGTGACTTACTATAAAGACAGGATCCAGTTTGAGGTTTTTCATGCGCTGACAGACGGAACGGGAGCAATGCACTTTATCCAGGAACTTGTAAAACAGTATCTTATGCTGGCGCACCCGGAAGCACACCTTCCGGACTTTGATACTGGTGAGGAAAGTACGGGAAAGGAGCAGGAGGAAGACAGTTTTGCTCAGTATTATCAGACAGAGCTTCCGAAAAATAAAGAGAAAAAGAGAGCGGCTGTACAGTTAAAAGGAGAGAAGCTTCCGCAAGATGAAATGCACATTATGGAGGTGATCCTTTCTGTAAAAGAGACTTTGAAAACAGCAAGAGCAAATGGTGTTACCATTACAGTTTTGCTGGCGTCCGCTCTTCTTTGGGCAATTCATGAGGAGATCCCGGCGAGCCGCCTGAAACGTCCGGTCACCCTTATGGTTCCTGTAAATCTCCGTAATTATTTTGATTCCAAATCAATGGCAAACTTTTTCGGCTGGATCGAGGTTGGATACGTTTTTAAGGAAAATACAACCTTTGATGAGGTGATGGCTCACGTAAAGAAAGAGTTTGAGAGGGAGCTGATGAAAGAGAGGATTGCCGTACATATGAATGACTATGTAAGGCTGGAAAAGAACCCGCTGATCCGGGCGGTTCCTCTTGAAGTGAAACGGTTTGGAATGATGGCAGGAGCAAAATACGGTGCAAGGAGCATCACTGGCATTTATTCTAATGTGGGGATTTTTAAGCTGCCTGAGGAATATGGAGATTATATCCGGTATTTTGGTTTTCTGGCAAGCACATATTCCATGCAGCTATGTTCCTGTTCTTATAATGATAACCTTGTACTTGGGTTTACTTCAAAGGTTCCGGGGGACAGCATTCAGAGAAATTTTCTGAAGATTTTAAAAGAAAAAGGGCTTTCTTACGAAGAGGTGGAGAGTGATTTTCCGGGATATAAGAAGGAAAAAACAAATGTGCCGGCAAAA